>DATLXP010000331.1:0-6478 GCA_035575695.1 Vicinamibacterales bacterium | reverse complement strand
AGACTGATCTGGCCGGCGTGGCGGGCGAGGCCACTCGCGCGCACCGTCAGCGCAATGGCTGGCCCGTCTTCACCGGGGTACACGAGCAGGAGCGCGGCGGCGATGCGAGCGTCATCAGGAAAGTGGCCGGCGCGCCAGCCCGCACGCTGCGGCGCCGGCGCGAAGCGCATCTGCGCCTCGACGCCTGGCAGCGTCTCCGCGAGCTTGACGCGAAGCGTCCGCTCGAGATCCGCAAGCGCCACGACCTACTTGTTGGGCTGCGGGGTGACGCGCAGGTACGGCTTCTTCGCGACGAACCCCTTCGGAAACTTCTTCCTGGCGTCCTCGTCGCTCACGGCCGGCACGATGATCACGTCATCGCCGTCCTTCCAGTCGGCCGGCGTGGCGACCTGATACCCCGCCGTCAGCTGGAGCGAATCGAGCACGCGCAGGAGCTCCTGGAAATTCCGGCCGGTGCTCGCCGGGTAGGTCAGCGTCAGCTTGACCTTGTTGTCGGGTCCTACGACGAACACGGATCGAACCGTCATCGTATCGTTCGCATTCGGGTGGATCATCCCGTAGAGATCGGCGACCTTCCTGTCGGAGTCCGCGATCATCGGGAAGTTGACGGCGTGGCCGGTGACCTCCTCGATGTCTCCCTCCCACTTCACGTGCGAGTCGAGGGGATCGACGCTGAGCCCGATGACTTTCGTGTTGCGCTTCTCGAACTCTGGGCGCAGCGCCGCGACGGCTCCAAGCTCGGTCGTGCACACCGGCGTGAAGTCCTTGGGATGCGAGAACAGCACAGCCCAGCCCTTGCCCTTCCACTCGTGGAAGCTGATCTCTCCCTGCGTGGTCTGTGCCTTGAAATCCGGCGCTTCGTCTCCGAGTCGAATCGACATGGTGCTCCTTCGGTGCATTATTCGCCCGACCTCAAGGTCGGGCCTACGGATCTCGCGTATTCGCCGACCTCTAGGTCGGGCCTACCTTTTCGCTTTCGCCCGACCTCTAGGTCGGGCCTACGGAAGTCGGGCCTACTTCTTTCGAATCGCGAACAGATGTTTGTCGCCGCGAATGTAGATCGTGTCGCCGGCGAGGGCCAGAGACGCCCACACCGGTTCCCCCACCGAGTTCGTGCGCACGATCTCGTGCGTGGGTCCCGCTTTGATCACGTAGGTGTCGCCGTCTTCGCTGGTCTGCAGCACGCGGTCGGCGTAGGCGACCAGCGACGATCGGAAGGTCGTCGCGACCGGCGGACGGCCTCCTTCATACACCACCGCGCCGGTCACGGCGTCCAGGCACGTGACAATGCCGGCGTCGGTCATCAGGTAGAGATGGTTCCCGAGCAGCACCGGCGAGGCCACGTAGGACGCCCCCTTGTCGTAGCGCCACGCGACGGCGTCGGTACCGGTCAGGTCGCCGTCCCGGCCGGGCCGCACCGCGAGCACGCGCTTTCCAGGATAACCGGACGAGAAGAACACCATCCCGTGCCCGGCGACGGCGCTCGGAATCGGATGGTTCTGGAGACCCGGCGTCGTGCGCCACAGTTCCTTGCCGGATCGCGGATCGTAGCCCGCGATCATCTCCGCCCCCGTCGCCATCACTTCCACGCGGTTCGGCGCCTTCACGATCAGCGGGGTGCCCCACGTCCGGCGCGTCGTTCGCTCGGTGCGCCACACCTGCTTACCCGTCGCCTTGTCGAGCGCGACGAGGGCGGATCCGGCGCCCATCTCCTGATCCACCTGAAGAATGATCAGGCTCCCGAAAATCACGGGCGAGACGCCCGGACCCATGCCCCCTTTGGCAATGTTCCCCAGCGACGCCTTCCAGACCTGTTTGCCCTTGAAGTCGTAGGCGTAGAGCCCAGCCGCTTCGAAGAACGCGTAGAGCAGCTTGCCGTCGGTCGCGACGGTCGGGGACGCATAGGTGTTCTTCTTGTGGCGGTTGTCCCACATGATCCCGTCGTACGGCGTGTGCTCCCAGAGCAGCCTGCCGGTGCGGGTGTCGTAGGCGAGAACCTTGAGCGCGTAGTTGTAGTCCGCCGCTTCGCTGTCGGGATTCAGATACCCCGGCTTCATGTCGTAGCCGAGGTGATCCGGCGCCTTGTGACCGGAGGGGCCCCCGCGGACCGAGGTGGTGATGAAGAGGTAGTTGCCCCAGACGGTCGGTGACGAGTGCCCTCGCCCTTCGACGGGTGTTTTCCACGCGATGTTCTTGTCGGGCGTCCATTCCTCGGGGTACCGGGAACCGCTGGCCACGCCAAGGCCGTCGGGCCCTCGCCACTGCGGCCACTTGTCGTCCACCCCTGCGGCAGGCACCCCGATCGTGAGGAGCAGGCACAACGCGGAGGATGCGACCGGAGCCCATCGGGCAGGTCTGAGCATGCCCGGTAGCATACACGGCTGATTGGGTACCCGCCGGGGCGGGCTGCTCAGAGGGGACGGGGGCGGGTAGAATGGACAACATGAATCCACGCGTTCTTGAAGCCATCACCCGGCAGATCAACTCCGAGCTCAGCGCGTCCTACGCCTACCTTGCGATGTCCGCCTATTGTGAATGCCGCAAGTTCACGGGCGCGGCCCTCTGGTTGCGCATGCAGAGCCAGGAAGAGCACATGCACGCGATGAAGCTGTTCGACTTCGTGCTCGCGCGGGACCGCAATGTCGAGCTGATGGCGATCGATCGGCCGAAGTCCGACTTCAACAGCATCGCCGAGGTGTTCGATCGCGCGCTCGCGCAGGAACAGGAAGTCACCCGGCAGATCGACACCCTCTACGAGATCGCGTTCCAGGAGAAGGCGTTCTCCGCCGTCGCGGAGCTGCAGTGGTTCCTCACCGAACAGGTCGAGGAAGAAAAGACCGCGCGGGAGATCGTGGCAAAGTTCAAGATGATCGGCGACGACGCCCCGTCGCTTCTCGACCTCGATCGTGAGCTCGGCGCCCGCTCGGCCGCCGAGTCCGCCAAGGAGTAGCCCGTGACGGTATCCATTCGTCCCCTCCTCATTGCCGTGTCCCTGTGCGTATTCGCCGCCGGCTGCGGCGGCGACAAGAAACGCAGCGACGCCCCGGCGGCCGCGGTCACGCCGGCGCCGACCGTCGCGCAGCCGCACGAAGTGGCCGCGATCGATTCCCAGGCGATGCTCGAGCGCATCAAGGTCCTGGCGTCAGACGAATTCGAAGGCCGGGCGCCGGGAACGAAGGGGGAGGACCTCACGGTCAAGTACCTCGTGGACGAGGTGAAGAAACTCGGCCTGCAACCGGGCAACACCGACGGCACCTACGTGCAGAAAGTGCCGCTCGTCGGCATCAAGGCGGAACAACTGCAACCCCTCACGGTGACGAAGGGGACGCAGAAACAGACGTTCAAGTGGGGCGACGATGTCGTGCCGTGGACGAAGCGGGTGACCGAGACCGCCTCGATCAGCAACTCGGACCTCATCTTCGTCGGCTACGGTGTCGAGGCCCCGGAGTACAACTGGAACGACTTCAAGAACGTCGACGTGAAGGGGAAGACGATCGTCGTCCTCATCAACGATCCGCAGGTGCCGGACGGGGCGGACGCCTCCAGGCTCGACGCGAAGCTGTTCAACGGCAAGGCCATGACCTACTACGGCCGCTGGACCTACAAATTCGAAGAAGGTGCGCGCAAAGGGGCGGCCGGCGTGCTGATCGTTCATGAAACGGCGCCAGCGGGCTACCCATTCCCGGTCGTGCAGGGCAACCTCCGCGAGAAATTCGACATCGTCGTGCCCGGCAAGAACATGGACCGCGCCGCGATCGAGGGCTGGGTGTCGCTCGAGGCCGCCAGGAAGATCTTCGCCATGGCGGGCCAGGACTTCGACACCTTGAAGAAGCAGGCGCTGTCGCGCGACTTCCAGCCTGTGCCGCTCGGGCTCAAGGCGTCGCTTGGCGTGAAGAACACACTGCGCACCATCGATTCACAGAACGTCGTCGCGAAGCTCGAGGGCAGCGACCCCCGCATGCGCGAGGAATACGTCGTCTACTCGTCACACTGGGACCACCTCGGGGTCGGCGCGCCCGTCAATGGCGACACGATCTACAACGGCGCGCTCGACAACGCTTCCGGCGTATCGGCGCTCCTCGAGATTGCCAGAGCCTTCACGCAGGTGTCGCCGAAACCGAAACGATCGGTGGCCTTCCTCTTCGTGACAGCCGAAGAACAGGGATTGCTCGGATCGCTATACTACGGCGTCAATCCCATCTACCCGCTCGCGAAGACCGTTGCGAACATCAACATGGACGGCGTGAACCAGTGGGGACGGACCAAGGACGTCACCGTGGTCGGCATGGGCGCATCGGACCTCGACGACTATCTCCGCGACGCCGCCGCGACGCAGAACCGCACGCTGACGCCAGACCCAGAGCCGGAGAAGGGGTTCTATTACCGGTCGGACCACTTCAACTTCGCCAAGCAGGGGGTGCCGGCGCTGTACACCGATTCCGGCGAGCACTTCGTCGGCAAGGACGAGACCTACAGCAAGACGAAGCGCGACGAGTACACCAGTCGCGACTACCACGCGCCGTCCGATCAGATCAAAGCTGACTGGGACCTCAGTGGCGCCGTCGAAGACGCGCAGCTGATGTTCATGGTGGGTTACCGCGTGGCCAACGCCGACAAGTTCCCGCAATGGAAGCCGGGCAATGAGTTCAAGGCCAAACGCGATGCGATGCTGAAGTAGGCAACGCCGCCGTCAGCGCTCGCGCGGCTCTTCGAGGTACGTATAGCCCTGGAGGCCGTCTTCGTAGAACTCCAGCATCCGGCCGGACTCTTCGTAGCTGATCTTCCCCGCGCGCACGGCGTGCTCGACGTCGTGCCGCAGCTTCCGCATCAGGACCTCGGAATCGAACTCCACGTAATCGAGGACTTCCTTGACCGTATCTCCCTTGATCACGGCGTCGAGGACGACGTTGCCGTGGTCGTCCAGGCTCACGTGGACCGCGTGCGTGTCTCCGAGGAGATTGTGGAGGTCCCCGAGGATCTCCTGGTAGGCGCCGAGGAGGAAGACGCCGAGGTAATACGGCTCGCCGTTGACGGTGTGCAGCGGCAGCGTACGCTTCACGTCGCGGCGGTCGATGAACTGGTCGATCTTTCCGTCGGAATCACAGGTGATGTCGCCGAGAATCCCGTGTTGCGTCGGCTTGACATCGAGGCGATGGATCGGCATCACGGGGAACAACTGCTTGATCGCCCAGCTGTCGGGGCACGACTGGAACAGCGAGAAATTGCAGAAGTACGTGTCCGCCATCGCGTCGTCGAGGCCCTGAAGGTCCTCGGGCACGTCGTCCATCTGCGCCACGAGCTTCTTCAGGTTCACGAGGATCGCCCAATAGAGGTTCTCGGCCTGGCTCCGCTGGTCGAGCGGCAGGTAGCCGCCCGTGAACAGGTTCAGCGCCATGTCGAGCGCCTGCTGCGCGTCGTGGTAGCTCTCGAGCGCGTTGCGCGCGGTCAGGTTCTGATAGGTCACGAGGAGGTCGATGACCGGCTGCTCCACATCCTCGGGCTTGATCGACTCGGGGATCTTCTCTTCTCCGAACGCCGACACACCGAGCACGTTGAAGATCAGCACGCTGTGATACGCCACGATGGCGCGGCCACTTTCCGAAATGATCGTGGGATGCGTAACGCCTTCGTCATTACACACGGTCTGGATGTGATACACGACGTCGTTGGCGTATTCCTCGAGCGTGTAGTTGACGCTCGACTCGAAGTTGGTCTGCGACCCGTCGTAGTCGACCCCGAGGCCCCCGCCCACGTCCAGGTACTCGAGCCCCGCTCCCGCCTTGACCAGTTCCGTGTAGACGCGGGCGGCTTCGTTCAGCGCCCCCTTCACGATCCGGATGTTCGGGATCTGACTGCCCAGGTGAAAGTGCAGCAGCTTGAAGCAGTCTTCCATCCCGCGCGACCGTAACTCTTCGAGTCCGCGGATCACTTCCGTGACGGTCAGCCCGAATTTCGAACGATAGCCGCCCGATCCCTGCCAGCGTCCTCCGCCGCGCGCGGCCAGCTTCACGCGCATGCCAATCTGGGGACGGACGCCGACTTTCTCGGCGTACTTGAGAATCAGTCCCAGCTCGGTGTATTTCTCGACGACCGGGATCACCGTGCGGCCGATCTTCTGGGCTAGCATCGCCATCTCGATGAACTCGGCGTCTTTGAAGCCGTTGCAGATGATCGGGGTGTCGTTATAGGCCTGCGCGGCGACCGCGAGCAGCTCGGGTTTGGAACCCGCCTCGAGACCGAAGCCGTACTCACGTCCGAAATCGAGCACCTCCTCGACGACCTGCCGCTGCTGGTTCACCTTGATCGGGTACACGCAGACGTACTTGCCTTCGTACTGGTGCTGTGCGATCGCCACCTTGAAGGCGTTGTGGATGTCCCCCACGCGGTGTTTCAGGATGTCCTTGAAGCGGATCAGGACGGGGAGCTGGATGCCCCGCAGCATGAGGTCGTCGGTCAGCTGTTTGAGGTCTATCGCCTT
>DATLXP010000330.1:0-11452 GCA_035575695.1 Vicinamibacterales bacterium | reverse complement strand
CACCCTGAGTCGATCAGAAGACGACTCGGGCGCCTTCACCGTTCAGAACCCGATCGATCTGTCGGTGAATCGCGGGCCGTCGAATTTCGACCGCAAACACAATCTCGTGATCAGTCACGTGACGCCGTTCCCGTTCGGTCGCAGGGGCCGCTATCTGCGCGAGGGAATTGCCGGGAGCGTCCTGGGCGGCTGGAGCGTGAGCGGTGTGTTCGCCGCGCGGTCCGGGACGCCGGTCGACATCATCGGCGTCCGGCTGCCGGCCAACGCGACACAGGGCGTGACGAACCGGCCCGACGTCGTGGGCGACCCGACGATACTCGGGGGCACGGGTCGAGGCGAGCTGTGGTTCGACACGAGCGCGTTTGCCGAGCCGGCCCCTGGCACCTTCGGGAACGCGAGACGCAACAGCAATGTGCGTGGCCCCGGCTATGTGAACTACAACATGACGGTGTCGAGGACGTTCCGGCTCACCGGAAGCAGGCGCCTGCTCGTCAACGCCTCCGCGTTCAACGTCACGAACACGACGCACTACCGCAACCCGAGCGGAAGCTTCACCACGGCCAGCACGTTCGGCCGAATCACCAGCTCCTTCGGCGAACGGCAAATTCGCTTCGGCGGGCGTTTCACCTTCTGAGCGCGATGGCAGGTCGCGCCTCATTACGGCGGTGGAGCTGCACGGCCCGCCGTGTCGGCCGTTGCGGGGTCGCGCTCGCTGCCGCGTGCCTCTGGATGACAGCTACGGATGCGGCTGGAGGGCGGCAGGGAGCGGCCGCGATCGTTCTCGTCAACAACCAGCCGTTCCCCATCCGCATGCCGGTCGAGATCGCCGGCGTTGCGGGAGGCGCGACCGACGTACGGGGGACTGACGGAACCGTCGTCCAGAGGTCGGACGGCAACCTCGTCCTGATCGGCAGCGTCGGACCGTCCACGTCGCGGAGGCTGGCGCTCGTGGCGGATCGCGGCGCCCACGCGCCGGCACGACGCCTCGGTGTTGAGGCTGTCGGCGACGGTGTTCAAGTGTCGTTCGACGGACGCCCGATCGGGCATCTCGTGTGGGGGGTCCATGTATCAGCCGTAGCGCCGCGTTCAGTCGCAGCGCAGCCCTTCAGGGCTGCCCCGACCGCCGAACCGCCCGATTTCGCCCGTCGATTCGATGCCCTTCGCCTTGTGTTCAATCGCACCCTCGAGGGACTCGTCTTCGACACCTGGACGGCGCGCGCGTCGAGGGATGGCCTGTCAGTCGCGCTGACGCTGCGCGCGTACCACGACGGCTTCCTGGACGTCGCCACACGGGTGACGACCGAACCAGGAGCGCGCACGTCGGGTGTGTACGCCGCCGTCGTGAGCCGTTTGACCCATGCGGCCGAACCCGCCGAGCGCCGCATCGCCTACGACAATCGCATCTCGGCTCTCGGGACCAGCGGTGCCACGCCTGGTCGAGCCGGCCAGGGACGCCATCTGTTCGTACAACGCGGCGTGGACTGGGCCACGGTGCGCACAACGGCGGGAGCGACGTTCGCGTGGATGAACGACTTCGCAGAGTCGTTCACGATCTTTCAGGATTCGTCCGAAAACCGCTTCCGGCAACCGCGCTACACAGGAGCCAACCTTCCGCAGCTCGGCTCCGAGGCCCAGGCGGCACCAGGGGCGCTCTACTGGATCACCGAGATCGCGCGGACCAATATCCAGTCGTACCGTGATCGACTGATCGACAACATCCTGCCGCCGCCAGGAGAAAGCGTCAGCTTCGCCTCCAGGCTCGCCTTCGAGCCTGTGCCTATCTCCGACCAGCGCGCGACCGAGCAGTACCTCGCATACACCGGCTATCGCCGGCAGGAGCGCCGCGGAGAGGATGTCGAACTGTCTTTCGGGGTCGCGAGCGTGCGGTTCGGCACCAGTTACTTCCCGTACTCCACGCTCGGCGAGAACTTCGACCGGCTGAAGCTGCCCGGCATGGACAGCGAAGGGTACTGGCCGCTGGCGGCCGACACGGTGCAGCGCTGGCCGCTGTTTGCCGACGCCATCAGGAGAGATCTTCGGATCGCAAAAGCAATGGGCTTTCACGTGATCCGCCTCCATTACCTGGACGTGATCGCGAAACTCGAGCCCCGCGTCCAGCGCGAATACCTGGACTTCCTGTTCGCCGAGCTGCGTCATCTGAAACTCGGCGCGATGCTGAGCCCTTCTGACGCGCGTTTCACGCCAGCGCAGATCGCCGCGATGGTCTCGCGCTACCGCGACGTCGTCGAATCGGTCGAACTGGAGAACGAGATCCTCATCTGGGGCATTCCGCAGGACCGGCCCCGTTACTGGAACGCGGTCTACGACGCCGTGAAAGCGGTCGCGCCCAACGTGCCGGTCCACCTCACGGCCCACACCAACACCGGCATCTTCACGCGACTCACGACTCTCGGTGTGCGATTCGATCGCGTCGGCGGGCACGCCTACATCGACAGCCTCGACTCGATCCCGAGCGGACGCGGCTTCGGGCTGGCGGTCGGCAACTACGCGGCCAAGGTGGGCAAACCGGCCGTGATCACCGAGTGGAACTGGCGCGGGTTGACGCGCATGACGCCGGAAGCGCGCGCCAGGGTCTACCCCGACATCATCGGCGGCGCGCTCGAGAGTCGCGCGATCGGCGAGTTCCACCAGTTCCAGTTTCAGGAAACGATGACGGTGAACCCCCGGCTGGGGCGCACCGGGATCCGCCACTACGAGCCGCTGCGGCTCAGCCGCCGGCCGAAGCCCGAAGCGTTCGAGCTGATGAAGCTGATGCACCGCTTCGTGGGAGCCGACGATCCCATTCGGCGGCTGGAGTCGCCGCATGCCGTGACGGCACTCGATGCGCAGGGGCGCGCAACCACGACCGTGACCGTGACGAACCACGGCGCGCGACCCGAGCGCATGCGCGCGACCGTCGAAGGGCCGTCGGACCTGCGCGCGGCGCTGACATCGGCCGCAGACGTCCGCCTTGCCCCTGGCGGCACCGCACAGTTCACCGTCCGGCTGGCCACGCGCGGGCGCATCCCGGGCTTCTACCACTGGTTTCTTCGCCTGCGCTCCACGGACGGCTCGCTGCGCTACGTCTGGAACGAAGCACGGTACACCGCGAGGCCGGCGTTCGATGCGAAGACACGCTCGGTCGTGAACTATCCCCTGGGATCGGACGACGCGATCTCCCTGGATTACACGAAACCGATCCGCGTCGTCTACGGCCAGAACGCGCCGGTGTTGGAGATGGAATCCGCGTACGTGATCGCCAGCACGCTCGAGAGCGCCAGCGGCCGGCCCGTGGGCATCTACCAGCTGAACGATCTCGAGGACGCAGCCGCGGCCGGGACTCTCATCCTCGTCGGCACCGCCACGTCGCATGCGCTGGTCGGGCAGGTGGCAGGCAGACTTCCTTCCACCGGAAGCTTCGTGCAACCGGTCGATCCGCCGACGCGAGGTGCGGCGGCATGGATCGTCGTGGGCGGCGCCGACAGCAGGAGCGTGGAAGAATCCGCCCTCGATTACGTGCTGCGCTACTGGCGCTCAGCCCGGGATTCGGCCGCACGGCGGATCGGTCTCGTCGAGAAGGACTTGCCGCGGACGGTGGATCCGGCAAAACTCCCGGACAGGCTTCCATGAAAATTACCGATCTGCGCGCGACCACGGTGACCGTTCCGCTTGAAGCACCGCTCCGCCACGCCAACGGCTGCCACTGGGGACGCTTCGTCCGCACGATCGTCGAGATCGAGACCGACACGGGCCTCGTCGGCCTCGGCGAAATGGGCGGCGGCGGGGAATCGGCCGTCGCGGTCGTGCAGTCGCTGAAGGCGTCGCTCGTCGGGCGTGACCCCGCCCGTCTGGAGGAGATGCGCTTTCTGCTCGCCAACCCCACGGCCTCGCTCTACAACAACCGCACGCAGGTCGTCGCCGCCCTCGAGTTCGCCTGTCTCGATCTGATGGGACAAGACTGGGGGGTCCCGGTCTGTGACATCCTCGGCGGCCGCGTGCGCGACCGCGTGCGCTTTGCGTCGTACCTGTTCTTTCGCTACGCATCGGCGAACGGCCGCGGCGCGGTCCGCACGATCGATCAGCTCGTCGAACACGCCGTGGCGCTCAAGGCGCAGTACGGCTTCCGCTCGCACAAACTGAAGGGCGGAGTCTTCCCGCCTGACTACGAGCTCGAGTGCTACCGCGCGGTCGCCGCGGCGCTGCCGGGCGACACGTTCCGGTTCGATCCGAATGCGGTCTGGACGACCGAGCAGGCGATTCGGTTCGGACGCGCGATCGAAGACCTGGACAACGATTACCTCGAGGATCCGGTCTTCGGCCTCACCGGCATGCGGCACGCCCGCGAGAGGCTGCGGATCCCCCTCGCCACCAACACGGTCGTCGTGAATTTCGAGCAGCTCGCCGCCAACGTGCTGAACCGGGCGGTGGACGTCGTCCTGCTCGACACGACGTTCTGGGGCGGCATCCGCGCGTGTGTGAAGGCGGCGGGCGTCTGCGAGACCTTTCAGCTCGGCGTGGCCGTTCACTCGTCCGGCGAGCTCGGGATCCAGCTCGCGACGATGCTCCACCTGGGCGCGGTCGTGCCGAATCTCTCGTTTGCGGCCGACGCGCATTATCATCATCTCGCCGACGACATCATCGAGGGGGGCAAGTTTGCCTATCAGGACGGCGCGATCCGGGTCCCCGACGGCCCCGGGCTTGGCGTGAAACTCAATCGGGACAAGCTCGCGCAATATGCCGCGCTGTACCAGGAGCTCGGCCCTTACCCGTACGATCAGGATCCCGGCCGCCCGGGGTGGGCGCCGCTCGTCCCGAACGACCGGTGGGCGGATGCGCACGATGACCGGGAGCCATTCGTCCGATGACTGAAACAGTCGACCTGCCGCTATCCGATTCCGCGCTGAGTGCCGAAGACGTCCGTGCGCACACGAGACGAATCGTAGGCGAGATGCGGGTGACCGACATGC
The DNA here is from genome assembly GCA_035575695.1 of Vicinamibacterales bacterium. Taxonomy (GTDB): domain Bacteria; phylum Acidobacteriota; class Vicinamibacteria; order Vicinamibacterales; family 2-12-FULL-66-21; genus JACDCA01. Next base: position 6,485 of record DATLXP010000330.1, on the reverse strand, counting down.
ACACGCATCTCTTTCCCCCGCAGTTCGAGGAGTTCAACAGCTGGGGCATCGACGACCTGCTGACGTACCACTATCTCGTCGCCGAAGCCATCCGGTCGGGCCGCTTCCGGCCCGACGAATTTCAGGCGATGCCGAAGACCGCCCAGGCCGACCTGGTCTGGCAGACGCTGTTCGTCCGGAACACGCCGCTCTCCGAAGCGACCCGTGGTGTCATCACGGTACTGTCGGCCCTCGGGCTCGATCCCATGCAAGCCGATCTGCGCGAGGCGCGCGAGTTCTTCGGCGATGCCGAGCCCGCGACGCATCTCGGTTGGGTGCTCGATCGGGCGCGTGTCGATCTCGTGGTGATGACGAACGACCCGTTCAACCCCCGTGAGGCGCGCCTCTGGAACGAGAACCCGGCGATCGATGCGCGCTTCCGCGCGGCGCTGCGAATCGACACGCTCCTGAACGACTGGGACACGGCACGGCGTGTGCTCGACGATGCCGGACAGACGGTTGGCAGCGCCGTCGATGACCAGGCCGTCCTCTCCGCTCGACGTTTTGTCGACACGTGGATCAGCCGCATGGACCCGCTCTACGTCGCGGTGTCGCTGCCCGATGATTTTGCGTGGCCGGCCGACGATGCCCGCACGCGGCTGATTCGGGAGGTGGTATTGCCGGCGTGCCGCGACCACCGGCTGCCGTTCGCGATGATGATCGGCGTACGGCGCCGCGTCAACCCCGCGCTCAACGACGCCGGCGACGCGCTCGGGCGAGCCGACGTGTCGGGGGTACATCGGCTCTGCCGGGAACACCCCGACAACCGGTTCCTCGTGACGATGCTGTCGCGCGAGAACCAGCACGAACTGTGCGTCGCGGCGCGGAAGTTCTCGAACCTCATGCCGTTCGGATGCTGGTGGTTCCTGAACAACCCGTCGATCATTGCCGAGATCACGCGCGAGCGCCTGGAACTGCTCGGCACCACGTTCATCCCACAGCATTCGGATGCACGGGTGCTCGAGCAGTTGCTCTACAAATGGGCACACTCGAGACGCGACGTCGCGGATGCGATGGCCGGGCAATATACGCGGTTGATCGACAGTGGACGACCGGTGACGACCCGCGAGATCGCCCGTGATGCCCGCCGCCTGTTCGTCGACAACTTTCAGCAATGGACGACGCTCGGCGATTCGGCCGGCGCGGTCCACCCAACCACACACGCCGTTCAGGGCGGAGCACAGACTCGATGAACCAGACCAGCGCCGGCGGCCCCAGGAACTTCACCGACCTTTCCGGCCGTGTCGCCGTCGTCATCGGCGGCACCTCAGGGCTGGGACGGGCGATCGCGCTCGGCCTGGCCGAATGCGGCGCCGACGTCGTGCCCAGCGGGAGGCGCGGCCCCCTCGTCAGCGACACATGCGCGGAGATCGAGCGTCTCGGCCGCCGCACGGTCGTGCAGACCGTCGATGTCCTGTCGCGCGCATCGCTCGATGAGCTGCGGGAGACGGTGTGCGCCGCACTCGGGGACGTCGACATCCTCGTGAATGCGGCCGGGAGGACGATGCGACGGCCTACCCTGGATGTGAGCGAAGACGAGTGGCGCGACATCCTCGACACGAACCTGAGCGGCACGTTGTACGCCTGCCAGTCTTTTTTCTCGACACTGGCACGGCACGGCCGCGGCCGTATCGTGAACATCGCCTCCCTGACATCGTTCGTCGCGCTCCATGAGGTCACCGCCTACGGCGTCTCGAAGGCCGGCGTGCTCGCGCTGACGCGGAGCCTCGGGACCGAGTGGGCGCCGAAGGGCATCAACGTGAACGCCATCGCGCCGGGGGTGTTCCGGACGGACCTGAACGCGGCGCTGCTCGACGGCACCGACCGCGGACGTGAGCTGCTCATGCGGACGCCGATGGGCCGCTTCGGCCGCGGCGAGGAGCTCGTCGGGGCCGCCGCCTTCCTCGCGTCCGACGCTGCCAGCTTCATCACGGGCCAGACGATCGTCGTCGACGGTGGTTTCCTGGCCTCTGGAGTGAACTCATGAAACCCATCCAGAATCTGCGCTGGTACATCTGCGGCCTGTTGTTTCTGGCCACGACCATCAACTACATCGACCGGCAGGTACTCGGGCTGCTCAAGCCGATGCTCGCCGGCGAGCTGGGATGGAGCGAGGCCGACTACGGCTGGATCACCTTTGCCTTTCAGACCGCGTACGCGCTGGGCCTGCTGCTGTCGGGCCGGGCGCTGGACCTGATCGGTACGCGCTCGGGCTTCGCGATCGCCATCACGGTGTGGAGCATCGCGGCCATGGGACACGCGCTGGCACGGAGCGCCGGGGGGTTTCAGGTCGCGCGGTTCGCGCTGGGTCTCGGCGAGGCCGCCAACTTCCCCGCCTGCATCAAGACGGTCACCGAGTGGTTCCCCGCTCGCGAGCGCGCCCTCGCGGTCGGCATCCTGAACAGCGGGTCCAATGTCGGCGCCATCGTCGCGCCGCTCGTCGTGCCACTCATCGCGGTCCGCTGGGGATGGCAGGCCGCCTTTGTCATCACGGGCGCGATCGGGTTTCTCTGGCTGGCACTGTGGCTCGTGCTGTACCGAAAACCTGAGGAACATCCGCGCCTTGCCGCGACGGAACTGGCGTTCATTCGTGAAGGCCGGGAGACACCGGCGGTCGCGCTTCCGCCGATTCCGTGGGGCCACCTGTTCGCAGTCCGATCGACGTGGGCGTTCGTGATCGGCAAGTTTCTCACCGATCCGGTCTGGTGGTTCTACCTGTTCTGGTTGCCGGGATTTCTCAACCGGACCCACGGGCTCAACATTCTGCAGATGGGGATACCGCTGGTCACGATCTACCTGTCAGCCGACGCCGGATCCATTGCGGGCGGCTGGCTGTCGTCGACCCTTCTCAAGCGCGGGTGGTCGCTCAACGCGGCCCGCAAGACCACCATGTTGATCTGCGCGGTGGCGGTGGTGCCGGTGATGCTCGTGAGCCGCATGGGCGATAACCTCTGGGGCACGGTGGCGCTCATCAGCCTGGCGACTGCGGCGCACCAGGGGTGGTCCACGAACCTGTTCACCGTCGTCTCGGACCTGGTGCCGAGCCGTGCTGTCGGATCGGTCGTCGGCATCGGCGGCATGGCGGGTGCGGTCGGCGGCATGGTGACGGCCCCGATGATCGGGTACTGGCTCGACTGGTCCGGCAGCGCCTACGGGCCGGTGTTCCTGATGTTCGGAACGATGTACCTGCTGGCCCTCGGCCTGATCCATCTGTTGATCCCCAGGTTCACGCCCGTCGAATCGTCCGGAGCCTCTCCCTCATGAACGGCCTGACGTTGAAAGCTCGAACCGACTGTCGATGGGACCTCGTGGCCCTCGGTGAAGTCATGTTGCGGCTGGATCCCGGCGAAGGGCGCGTCTCGACCACGCGCACCTTCAGGGTGAGCGAAGGAGGCGGCGAGTACAACGTCGCGCGCGGGCTGAAGCGGTGCTTCGGGATGAACACGGCGATCGTGAGCGCGCTGGTCGATAACGCCGCAGGGCGGCTCGTGGAGGACCTCATCTACCAGGGGGGTGTCGATCACTCGCACGTGCGGTGGGTCGCTGACGATGGCGTCGGGCGTACGGCGCGGAACGGACTGAACTTCACCGAACGGGGATTCGGCGTGCGCGGCGCAGCGGGCTGTTCCGACCGCGGACACACCGCCGTCTCCCTGCTGCAGCCTGGAGACATCGACTGGGAGCAGATCTTCGGGCGCGAAGGGGCGCGGTGGTTCCATCTGGGCGGGATTTTTGCCGCACTGTCGGGGTCGACCCCGCTCGTGGCGGCGGAGGCGATCGCCGCGGCACGCAGGCACGGAACGATCGTCTCCTACGACCTCAATTACCGTCCCTCGCTGTGGCGCGCCATCGGCGGGCGCGCGAAGGCGCAGGAGGTCAATCGCGGCCTGGCGCCGCAGATCGACGTCATGCTTGGGAACGAAGAAGACTTCCGGGACGCCCTCGGCGTGGAGCTCGACGGCCTTGACGCGAATGCGTCGGCGCTCGATCCGCGTCATTTCCGCCGGATGATCGAACGCGCCCTGCAGGCGTTTCCCAACCTGCAGGTCGTGGCGACGAGCCTGCGCGTCGTGAAGTCCGCGTCGGTGAATGACTGGGGTGCCATCTGCTACCACGCCGGAGATTTCCACGAGGCCACCCTGCGCGAGGGGCTCGACGTGCTCGATCGCGTCGGCGGCGGCGACTCGTTCGCCTCCGGACTGATCTACGGATTTCTCACGGAGCAGGGGGCGGGTCGGGCCGTCGAGTATGGCGCCGCCCACGGCGCGCTGGCGGTCACGACACCGGGGGATACGAGCATGGCGAGCCTGAAGGAAGTCGAAGCGCTCATGGCGGGCGCTGGTGCGAGGATCCAGAGGTGAGGCGATGAACGACTCCAGGAGCGCGGTCCTTGCACGTCTCACGGGGATCGGCGTGATTCCCGTCGTGCGCGCCGCATCAGCCGATGAGGCGCTCGCGGCCGTGGCTGCCATCGAAGCCGGCGGCCTGCCGGTCCTCGAGATCACGATGACCGTCCCGGGCGCCATCGGGGTCATCGAGGCGGTCACGGCCCGGTACGGTGACACGGTGCTGGTCGGCGCAGGCACCGTGCTCGATCCTGAGACCGCGCGCGACTGCGTGGCGGCGGGAGCCCGGTTCATCGTCAGCCCGGCGGTCAACGTGCGCACGATCGAATGGTGCCGGGGAGCGGACGTGCCCGTGATGCCCGGCGCGCTCACCCCGACCGAAGTGCTCACGGCGTGGCAGGCCGGCGCGGACTTCGTGAAAGTGTTTCCGTGCGACAGCGCGGGGGGCGCGGCGCACATCAAGGCGTTGAAGGGGCCCTTCCCGCAGATCCCGCTCATCCCTACAGGCGGCGTGACGCTGGTGACTGTCGCCGACTACATCCGGGCGGGCGCCGCCGCTGTCGGCGTGGGATCGAATCTCGTGGATACAAAGGCCATCGCCGCGGGGGACGCGGGCCGCGTCACCGAGGCCGCACGCCAGTACGTCGAGGCCGTCCGTCAGGCACGGGGAGCGCCCTGAGAACCCTGCGGCGGGCTGCGCCTGGAGCCAGCTCATTGGCAGCCCCGCGCTCACGGTGCCATACTCGGGTGTTCGCCGCCAGACGCCGAGCATGATGAGGAGCTCTCGTGACCCACACCGCTGCTGTCTACACCGACCGGACCGACAGCGCTGACGCTGGACGTCACCTCGGCGAACAGATCCGGGAGGCGCTCGGTGCCGACGCGCCCGATGCCCTGATCGTCTTTGCGTCTTCCCGATTCGATCACGCCGTTCTGCTGGCCGCCATCGCGGACACCTGTCATCCTCGCATCATGGTGGGATCGTCGTCCGCCGGTGAATTCACGGGGCAGCGCCGCGGCGAAGGGACCGCCTCCGCACTGGCCTTTCGATCCACCGCCATCCAGGTGTCCGCAGGCCTCGGCCGCGGCGTGAGTGCCGACAGCGCCAGGGCCGCCCGCGACGTCGTCGCGAGCTTCAAAGGCCTGGAGACGCGCGAGTTCCCGCACCGGTCCGCGCTCATCATGACCGACGCGCTGGCCGGTCACGCCGACAGCCTCGTGGAGGAGCTCACCGTCCTGACGTCCGGGAAGTACCAGTTCGCCGGAGGGGGCGCCGGTGATGACGCGCGTTTCGCGCAGACTCACGTCTTCTTCGGAACAGAGGCCGTTAGCGACGCGGTGGTCGCCCTGGAACTCCTGTCGAAGGAACCGCTCGGGATCGGGGTCGGGCATGGATGGGTCCCGGCGGGCGCGGGCCTGCGCGTCACGGACGCCGACGGAATGCGTCTTGTCAGCCTCAACGGGGTGCCGGCCGTCGAGGCGTTCGAGGATCACGCGCAGTCGACAGGACAGCCGTTCGATCGAAGCGCGCCGCTGCCGTTCTTTCTCCATAACATTCTCGGCATCGATACCGGGAGCGTGCATCGATTGCGCGTGCCGCTCTCAGTGAACGCGGACGGGTCCGTGAACTGCGCGGCCGAAGTGCCGTCGGGCGCGCGAGTCCACATCATGAAGGCCACCGCCGAGTCGGCGGTGGCGGCGGCCACGCGGGCGACGGCATCCGCCGTCCAGGGGCTGCAGGGGGGGAAACCCGGCGCGGCGCTGTTTTTCGACTGCGTCGCGACGCGTCTGCGGACGGGCGACTTGTTCGGCTTCGAACTGGAATCGGTGGCGAACGCGCTCGGCGGTGTCAACCTGGTCGGATGCAACACGTACGGTCAGATCGCACGGGCCGAAGGTCAATTCGGCGGGTTCCACAACTGCACGGCCGTCGTGATGGTCTTCCCCGAGTGACGGATCCGGGCGTGCCGCTCCACACATGATTGACGAAGCAACCGTTCGGCTCGTGGCGGCCCTCGGGGACGCGTCCGAGAGGTGGGCCTCCGCCCAGCGTCTGGCCACCGACCTCGGGGCCGACGCGCTCCTGATCCTCGTCGAGGA
>DATLXP010000329.1:0-2580 GCA_035575695.1 Vicinamibacterales bacterium | reverse complement strand
TGGCCTTCGCGGAGCTTTTCGTGGGATGCGGCAGGTCGGCCGCGGCCACGTCATACATCGTCGGCGCATATGTCCCGCCGAGGCCGGCCACGGCCAAGCCATGGATCAGGGTCCGTTGTCCGTTGGGGGTGTAGTGCAGGTTATCGTAGGCCCGGCCTTTGAGGCCAGGCGCGTCCCATTTTTCGTAGGCCCGGCCTTTGAGGCCGGGCGCGTCCCATTCAGCAATCGCGTCGAAGTTCTCGTTGTTGCCCTTGATCCAGTGGAGGGGTGAGGGCAGCGCTTCGTAGCCCCCGTCAGCGGTAGCGAGATCCCCGACACACAGCCAGAAGGGCACGTCGTCGCCATGCCGTTCCATGATCCGCCGCGCGGTCTCGAAGTCGCCGTGGATGTCGCCGAGGACGCCGAATCTCACTCAGCTCGTCTTCACTCGGCTTTGGCGATCTCGGCCGGGACGAGCAGATCCGTCTTGTCCCAGATGAAGTCCTTGTTGCTGTAGACGGCCAGCTCGTAGTCCTTGCCCATGAAGATCGCCGACACCGGACAGGCTTCTTCGCACATGCCGCAGAAGATGCAGCGCGTCTTGTGGATCTGGTAGACGCTCGCGTACCGCGGGCCCGCCTGCACCGTGCCGTCGTTCTCCGCCGCCTCGAGATAAATCGCGTCCGCCGGACACGCGACCGAGCACAGGCCGCACGCCACGCACTTTTCCAGCCCGTTCTCGTCGCGCATCAGCACCTGCTTGCCGCGCATCTTCGGAAAGACCGGAATCTTCTCGTCGGGATAATTGACCGTGATCGGCTTCTTGAAAATGTGCTTGAACGTCGTCGCGAAGCCGACAATAAAGGGTCGAATCATGGGTCAAGCATACCAAATGCCGATCTCACCACGGAGGCACAGAGATCCACGGAGCTCTTCTTCGTTGAGCTGGCGTCGAGAAGCCGGCAACCGCAGAGGGCGCGGAGAGGCATAGATTTAATGTCTCAGCGTCCTCGGCGTGCTCTGCGGTGCATTCGTGGGACAACGCGACTCTCCTCGCGTCCAAATCAGACAACCGCCGAGGGCGCGGAGGACGCAGACAGGCATGGAGGCATCCGGGGAAGCGGTGCGACCCGCCGGCGCATTCTTCAGCACGTGTTTCACCGCCTGGAAGACCAGAGCAGGGTCGTCACGTTGAATATTGTGGCCGACCGATCCAGACACGATGAGCAGGCCATTCGATGATGACAGTGCCCAGTCACCCTGATGCGCGATCTGGAGACGAACCAGCGCGCCGTCGCTCTTCAGTCGTCCTGGCGGACTCGCTACTATGACCGCGACTGGCACGCCTGAATCCGGGTGCAGCGACCGCGCCTCAGCGTAGTCGTTCAGCATGTTGGCTGAGACCTGTTCGTACTCTGCCCGGAGGCCCGGGGGCGTGTCCGGCGGTATCGGCGGTAGCGTTGGCGGCTCCAACGCGCGCTTCCGATCGGCCTCCGGCAATACCGCAGCCCGTTCCTCACGTGTAGCCAGATCGAGAGCGTCCAGATAGACGAAGCCCGCTACTTCGCCGGGATACGCGTGCGAGAAGCCCCGGATCAAGGCCCCGCCCCACGAAGCACCCACGAGAACATACGGCGGCGGGATTCGCAATGTCTCCAGCAGGTCGTGCAGAGACTGACCGACACGCCTGATGGTCGGGCGGACAGTATCAGGTTCCGACTGCCCTACTCCCCGCCGGTCGTAGGCCACGACGGGCGCAAGTTGAGCGATTCCAGCCACCACCTCAGGCGTCCACCGATCGAGTCCGGCACCAGCTCCGGCTTCGAGGATCACGACCGGCTGCCCGGGCTTCCGCTGGTCGATGCCCGCAAGCCACACGCGCATGGCGCGGCCTTTGACATTCACGGTCTGCGTAGGGCGTGGCGGCGACTGGACCTGTGCCATAGCTGCGGGCACGGAGAGCATTTCGGCGACAACAGTTCCCACAACAATGAACGCCAGAAGGTTGCGCTTCGACATGGAGACTTAGACACCGGTTTTGTGAAATCCGCTCGGCTCTCACGTCGCCACAGAGATCCAAGGAGCTCAAACCAGACAACCGCCGAGGGCGCGCGAAGGACGCGGAGAGGCATAGAGTTAATGTCTCAGCGCCCTCCGCGTGCTCTGCGGTGCATCCGTGGGCGACGCGACTCTCCCCGTTGCTATACTTACGCTGCCCGCCTTCGCGGTAACCGCTACGGGCGCGTCAAGCACATCAGAATGCCCCAGACGACCAAGGCGCTGTCGGCCGAATATTTCCTGCTGACGACGTTGATCGTGCAGGTGGCGGTGGCGGCGGTGCTCTCGACGATGCTCGTGCGGTTCCCCTGGTTCCGCCGCATCCTCCTGACCGAACGCCGCGACTGGCCCGAGCGCCTCGTGTTCGCCGCGAGCATCGGCATTCCGCTCGCGGCCGGCGTCGCGGTCCGCCTGCTGCTCAAGTTCCAGCCATCCGACCTCACCCTGCCGGGAGCGTTCCTGGCCGGACTGATTGCCGGGCCCTACGCCGGGGCCATCGTGGGATCGATGGTAGGTCTGACGGCCCTGGCCGGCGGGGAGTGG
>DATLXP010000328.1:0-3565 GCA_035575695.1 Vicinamibacterales bacterium | reverse complement strand
AGATCTCTTCGCGCAACTCGCCGACGTCGTTGCAGACCTTCGTGCCCACCTCGACGATCGACTGGTGCATCTCGCGCTTGATCTGATCGCCAAGGGAGGCTGCGCTCGACGCGAGCAGCTCCGAGACGTGCGACTTGAGCTCGCACGTCTGCGGATCGACGATCTGGAACTCCTCTTCGACGCCGACCGTGAAGCGGAACATGGGGGTGATGATACTTCGACTCTTCAGTCGATTAGACTGGCGACTGTGCCTTGCGACTTCGACCGGGGACTGCCGACTGTCGTCTGACGACCTCGATCTGTCTGCGTATCTGGAGGATGCGGCGCACTTTCCAGGCGGTCACGCGGCGGGGATCGTGTTTCCTCGCAGCACCGACGATGTGTCGGCCGCCGTCGCTGCGGCGCCCCGGGTGTTGCCCATCGGCGCGCAGTCGTCACTGACCGGCGGCGCAACCCCGATGGGAGAGCTGATCCTGTCGACGTCGAGGATGGCGGCGATCCTCGACCGGACCGGCTCGACGATCACGGTCCAGGCAGGGGTGACGATCGCGGCGATGCAGACGCATCTTGCGGCAGACGGCGCGTGGTTCCCGCCTGCGCCCACGTTCACGGGCGCGTTCGCCGGCGGGATCGTCTCCACCAATGCGGCGGGCGCCGCTACGTTCAAGTACGGCAGTACGCGCGAGTGGGTGGAGAGGATCACGGTTGTGCTTGCTGATGGCACGATCCTCCACGTACGACGCGGCGAGCACCGGGCCCGCAACGGTCTCCTCCGTGTGGGAGGGCAGAACGTCGCGCTACCCACCTACGCAGTGCCCCGCGTGCAGAAAAGGTCGGCCGGCTATTTCACGGCGCCTGATCTCGATGCCGTCGATCTGTTCATCGGTTCGGAAGGCACACTCGGCGTTGTCACCGAGGTCACCTTCCGAGTCCTCTCACCCGCGCCGCTCACGGCCCTGGCGCTCGTCCCATGCGGGTCCGAAGCGCAGGCCATCGGCCTGACGTCCGCGCTCCGCGCCGCCTCGATCGAGACGTGGCGCACCGGAGATGCGCACGGTATCGATGCCGCGGCCATCGAGAACATGGACCGGCGGTGCATCGAGATTCTCGTCGAGGACGGCGCGACTGCGCGTCATCACGTGGATCTCCCGGCTGACACGAAGATGGCGCTTCTGGTCCAGCTGGAACTGCCCGCGGGCACGGACGCCCCACGCGCGTACGATGAGATCGCGGCCAGTGCTGATGCGAACGCCTCGGACTCGCCGCTGGTCCGCTTCTGCCGGATGCTGCTGGCCCACGGCGTACTGGACGTGACCGAAATCGCCATGCCCGGGGATCGCCGCCGATTCGAACAGTTCATCGCCCTGCGCGAAGCCGTGCCCGCGGGAGTCAACCATCGCGTGGGGGTGGCGAAACACACGTTCGACGGGCGGATCGCGAAGACGGCCGCCGACATGGTCGTGCCCTTCGAGCACGTCGAGGAGATGAACGCGATCTACCGCCGAGGCTTCGAATCGCGCGGCCTGGACTACGCCATCTGGGGACATCTTTCGGATGGAAACGTCCATCCGAACGTCATCCCTCGGAGTTACGAAGATGTCCGGCTGGGCAGGGAGGCGATCCTCGAGTTCGGACGCGAGGCTGCGCGTCTCGGGGGGTGCCCGCTCGCCGAGCACGGGGTCGGCCGAAGTCCGATCAAGCAGGCGCTGCTTCGACAGTTGTATGGCGACGATGGCATCGACCAGATGCGCGCCGTGAAGCGCGCGCTCGACCCGTCGTGGAAGCTGGCGCCTGGCGTGATCTTCTCCCGCTGACAGCCGGGAGTTCTGTGCGGTTGGTGGATGTCTGGCGTGAGTCGAAGTTCACGCGAGCGCGAGATCGGTCTTCGAAAAATCCCCGCCGGTGCGCCTTGCCGATCGCTTCGGTCTTGCTCTTCCTTGCGAGTGTCGCCACTTCGGCCGCCAGCCGTTCCACGCGAGGATTCTTGATATTGAGGGCCATGACGGTCACCAGCTGCCTTCACGGGCGATCACTGGGCCGCGATGCGCTTCAGCGTCTGAATCTCGTGCCATCTCATCGTATGCCTGCCGCCCGAAGGCGTTGTCAAACGTGCGCCGAATACGATAACGGCCAGCGATGGTGTCGGAATCGGATTCAGCTAGAGGTGTCTGCCACTCGACCACCGGATCTCGATCGCGTGTTCCGGCTGTCTCAGCGTTCCTCCGATACGGACGACGGGCACCCCCTCGCTGACTACTTTTCCATGAATCGGGCCGGAAACGGGCTTGGTGCTAGTGCTGCCGTACAGCGACAAGTCGCCGGTCAGGCTGGCGGAATTCTGCTCCAGACGCAGTTGAATGGGGCCGACAAGATTGAGCAGTGACCTGCACGTGCTCGGACCTTCGCCGCTCACGCGCGTGCACTCAATTACCTTGAACCGCCCCTCCCATCGACCCGCCACGACCGGAAGCGGACCCGACGGGGACGTCGGGCTGTTCGAGCAGCCGCTCGACAGAAGCGCCAGACCACAGAGAGTCACGCCGGTCAGGAATCGATTGATCTGCATGGATTGCCCTGCCCCCCACGAGCTCTTCGCCCGAGCAATTCGGATGCCTTAAACGCCACGTCCGCTAAACTGACGACTGCGACTGACGACTTCATCCGGCGACACAGGAAGGCAACCCTGAAGGGCTGCGCTACGGGCCTCGTTTATCCTCCGTGTGTCAGTGTTATCCGTGTTGTCAGTGGCTCAGCCTCCGTGTTGTCCGTGGCTCGGCCAATCCGTGTTATCGGTGTTTTCAGTGGCCCCTTGCCTCCGCTCCCTCCGTCTCCTCCCGCCGTTGATCCGTGGCACCACTTGCCGGCCACCGCCTCGTCGTCCATCATACGCAGCATGAGCCTGATGGATCGCCTCTCGCGCTGGCCGCTCATCGAACAGCTTCGCACCGGATCCAACGGCACCGGCCCTGAGGCGATGTCGGAGGCCACACGGGCCCTTCAGCCGCGCAATACCGGCACGAACGTCGCGCGCTCGATCTGCCCCTTCTGCGCCGTCGGCTGCGGGCAGCTGATCTTTCACCGCGACGGCAAAGTCGTGTCGGTCGAGGGAGATCCCGCCTCGCCGATATCCGAAGGCCACCTGTGCCCGAAGGGGGCCGCGACCCAGGAACTTCTCACGCATGCGGGCCGGGCACACCGGGTGAAGTACCGCGCGCCTGGCGCGGCGGCCTGGACAGAGCTCGACCTCGAGACCGCGATGGATATGGTCGCCGAGCGCGTGTGGACATCACGCGAGCGGCATTTCGAAGAACGGCGCGACCTCGACGGCGAGTCGCTGCCGCTCATGCAGTGCGCCTCGATCGCCCATCTCGGCGGCGCCACGCTCGACAACGAAGAGAACTATCTGATCAAAAAGCTGTTCACGGGCGGCCTCGGAATGGTGGCGCTGAGCAACCAGGCCCGCATATGACATAGCTCCACCGTGCCCGGTCTGGGCACGACCTTCGGAAGGGGCGGCGCCACCACCGCGCAGCAGGACCTTCAGAATTCCGACGCCATCCTCATC
>DATLXP010000327.1:0-1892 GCA_035575695.1 Vicinamibacterales bacterium | reverse complement strand
GAGCGGCGCCTCCCGATGGCTCGACGCGTGGCCGGGCATCATCATCAGGCCGGCGATTCCAAGGGCTGCGGGTAACAAGACTTTCAACCTATACATTAGAGATCCTCCGATGTGTATACGCGGCTCTACAGACTTTGGATTGCACTACAAGAATAAGCAGGGCTGAAGCATTGCACTACGGACGTGACTGTCGTAGTGCAGCCCTTCAGGGCTGCTTCCTGACGGCAACTCGTACGACAGATAGAGCAGCAGTCCGGTAACGGTGTCGCTCGCGAAACTGATCGGGATCGCGGCGGGAGTATCAATTGCCTGTCCCCGAGATTCCATCCGCCCCGCACGCCAGGCGAGAGCGTGTAGATCGTCTCGCGCGACGTTCTGCTGCCGTCCGCGCCGACCGACTCTTCGAACTCCAGCACGTTCTCGAACATCAGATGAACCATCGGGCGCACCCGGACGATCGCGCTCCCCCGGACGATCGCGCTCCCCGAGAGGTGCGAAGTGAGAAGGGAGACGCGATCGCCCACACCCTGCGCACGCGAGAGCCACGTGAACCCCGTGTTGACGTTGAAGTACACATCCCCGCGCTGTTTGCTGACCGGCAGATTGATCTGCACGCCAGCCGAATCATCTCCACGGCTGTCGGTCGGCCGAAAGACCCCGGCTGGCTGGTTAAACGCTTCCTCGACGAGAAACGAATTGTCGAGGATCGCGAACGGCGCTGAGCTCCGTTCCGGCGTCGGTGCGGATTGCGTCGCCTGCGCCAGTGCCGTCAACGGCAGCAGCAGACAGAGCAGGACCACGTGCAACGCTACGACGAGGACCTTGGACGCCGCGCGTGTGCCGATCGTAATCTCGCGATTGCCGGGCCCGCGCAGGCGAACGCTGTCAGCCGCCTCGTCACGCTCTTCGACGGCGACGACGCTGCCCGGTTTGAGGTCGTGACGTTCGACGAAGCGGAGGAAGCTGGTGTCTTGCTCGGTGACCCGGCTCACCGTCACGCGTGACCCGACAGGGCATGTGAGCAGCGTGTCGTATTCTCGCCGGTCGAATGCCCCCTTCGAGTCGGGGATCGGGTCCCCGTGGGGATCGACCACCGGGCGGCCCAGCATTTCGTCGATCCGGACGATCAGGCGTTCCGACACCGCGTGTTCGAGGTGTTCGGCTTCTTCATGGACTTCGGTCCAGCTCATCCCCATCACCTGCACGAGAAAAAGTTCGATCAATCGGTGCCGCCGAAGGACCATCGCGGCCAGTTTTTCTCCAGCCGCCGTCAGCCGGACGCCCGCATACGGCTCGTACTTGACGAGACCGGATTCGGCCAGCGTCTTGACCATCGTGGTGGCCGTACCGGGCACGACCGCGAGGGCGGAGGCCAAGTGGCCCATCGGGACGAGCTCGCTGCGCCCGAGGCCGATCTGGGCCTGGAAAATGGCCTTCAAGTAGTTTTCGACGGTGTAGGACGGCAGCATGATTTGACTTTGAAATATAGCATATACTATTTTGAGTTATCAAAAATTCAGATTGAGGACATCAAAATAAACTTTCTGACTCGCCCCTCGTGGCTCCGGCTCGCCGGTTTCGGCCTGCGTCCGCAGGTCTCTTTCGTGCCGCCTGTGCCTGCCAACAACTCGATCTTGCGGCGTCCAGGGGGCGACAGGCTTTGAGGACGCGCGTGCCGGCGGTTGACGAGTGCGAACGCGCACAGCCATGCAGGAGCGCGACGACGCTCAGAAGCTGCTCCACTCGGCATTGTGAATCGTACCGGGATCATCGGAGGGCTCATTCCTTGAGAGGATGGAGCCTATGGCAAGACCGAGAAAGTATTCCCCCGAAGTCCGCGAGCGGGCCATTCGGATGGTACGTGAGCATGGCCCTGAGCACCCGTCGCAGTG
>DATLXP010000326.1:0-17738 GCA_035575695.1 Vicinamibacterales bacterium | reverse complement strand
GCGCGGGGTCACGCCCATGTTGTGCATGATGAAGGCGTAGATGTCCGCGGTCGTCTCGAGCGCCTTCGTGAGGCTGCTCGCGCCATGGCCGGATTTCGTGTCGATCCGGATCAGCAGCGGCGTGTCATGGCTCGCGCGCTCCTGCAGCGTCGCCGCGTACTTGAACGAATGGGCAGGCACGACGCGGTCGTCGTGATCGGCGGTCGTGATGAGCGTCGGCGGGTACTTCACGCCCTTGGCGATGTTGTGCAGGGGCGAATACTTGTGGAGCGCGGCGAACTCATTCTTGTTGTCGCTCGATCCGTAGTCGGCGACCCAGTTCCACCCGATGGTGAACTTGTGGAAGCGGAGCATGTCCATGACCCCGACCTGCGGGATGGCCACGCCAAACAGGTCCGGCCGCTGGTTGACCACGGCGCCGACGAGCAGCCCGCCGTTCGACCCACCCTGGATCGCCAGCTTTGGCGTCGACGTGTACTTGTTGGCGATGAGCCATTCCGCCGCCGCGATGAAATCGTCGAACACGTTCTGCTTCTGCAGTTTCGTGCCGGCCTGGTGCCACGTTTCGCCGTACTCGCCGCCGCCACGCATGTTCGCATTCGCGTAGACGAAACCCTGCTCCAGCAGCGCCAGGCGCGCCGCGCTGAACGAGGGGGACTGCACGACGTTGAACCCGCCGTACCCATAGAGCAGCGTCGGATTGGTGCCGTCGAGCTTCAGCCCCTTCCTGTGCACGAGGAACATCGGGACCTTCGTGCCGTCCTTGCTGGAATAGAACACGGACTTGGTCTCGTACCGCGCCGGATCGTAACCGGGCACCTTCGGAGCACGGAATACCCGGCTCCTCTTCGTGGCGATGTCGTAGCGGTAAATGGTCGGTGGCACGTTCAGCGAGTTGAACGTGTAGAAGACGTCTTTCGTGTCGCGCTCCCCGCCAAAACCTCCCGCGTTCCCCGGGCCCGGCAGCACGATCTCGTGCTCGAGCGTGCCGTCGAGCGCGTGGACATAGGCCCGCGTCGTCACATCCTTGAGATAGGTCGCAAACAGCTTCCCGCCCGCCGTACTGCTGCCCTGCAGCGGCTCCGGCTTCTCGGCAAGGATCGTCTTCCAGTTCGCCTCCTCGGGTCGCGCGGGATCCACCAGGATCACGCGACCGTTCGGCGCCTTGTAGTCCGTCTCGACCAGCAGCATCCCGCCGACGTTGTCGACCACACCGTAGCTGTCGTTGCCGATCTCCGGCATCAGCGGCTTGAAGTCGCGATCCCCCTTCTCGAGGTCCCGCACGAACACGGCATTGCCGTTCTTCCCCTGCCCACGCTCTGAGATCGTCAGGATCGCAAACCGCTCGTCGTCGGTGGTCGAGACGTTGTGGAAGCGTTGCGCGTGGTCCTTGTCTTCGTAGACCAGCGCGTCCTGCGACTGCGGTGTGCCGACCTGGTGGAAATAGACCTGGTGGTTCTCGTTGATGGACGCCTTCTCCTGCCCCTTCTCAGGGGCGGGATAGCGGCTGTAGTAGAAGCCGTCCTTCTGCCACGCGACGCCGGAGACCTTCACCCATTCAACCCGGTCGTCGAGGATCTTCCTGGTGGCCAGCTCCATGACCTTGAACTCCTGCCAGTCGGACCCGCTCTGTGACACGCCGTAGGCGGCATATCTCGCGTCGTTAGACGGCGTGAAGCCGACGAGACGTGTCGTGCCTTCTTTCGACCACGTGTTGGGATCGATCAGGACTTCGGGCTTGCCGGTCATCCCCCTCTGCACATAGAGGACGCTCTGGTTCTGGAGCCCGGCGTTCCTGCTGAAGAACACGTAGGCACCCTTGCGGGAGGGCGCCGAAATTTTTTCGTAATTGTTGAGCGCAATGACGCGGCGGGTCAGCGAACGGCGAAACGGGATCTTCGAGAGGTAGCCGAAGGTGATCCTGTTCTGTGCCTCGACCCAGGCGGCAGTCTCGGCCGACGTGTCATCTTCCAGCCAGCGATACGGATCGGGAACCGCGACACCGTGGTAGGTATCGACGTGATCGGTCGCCCTGGTTTTTGGATACTGCTGCCCGAACACGGCGACGGACGCCAGTGTGACGGCCAGCGCTGTCACAAAGCTCTTGGTACGCATGTGCATGGAGGCTCTCCAGAGGGGGTGGTGCATTATCGGATCACGAACGCTTTCGATAGACGCTTCGGGACGGGGTGACGACGCTGGCGGGCGTGCCGGTTCGCTCGATGACCAGGGATCCATCCGTGTCGAGCCAGATCACACGCCTGCTCCGGATGGTAATCGGACGCCCTTTCTCGGTTCCAGCGCTCGTCGATCGGATCACGAGCCTGCGTGCCTCCCAGGCCGCCCGCGACGTCACCGCTATGTCTCCTGGAGAGATGTTTCGTGTCTCTTTGCCGGCGAGACTGTAAACGGCCGTGACCAGCTGGCCCCCGACGGTGATCGACAGCGTGAGGGTCGTGGAGTCCTGCTTCGCCACGAACTCATCCCCAAGCATCGCGGCAAGAACGATCCGGCCGTCCGGTCCAGGTTTCTCCATGCTCTTCGGCTGATCGAAGGTCCATCGGCCGGAGAAGTCGGGCCGGAAGGACTCGGCCGGCGCCGGCAGCGCCATCGCCAGGAGACTCAGCGCCAGAATCAGCATCCATCATTGTAATGGTCTGCATCCGCTATCATCCACCGATGAGCGAGTTGGTCATCCGCCGGGCGACGGATCGCGACGAGGCGGCCCTGCTGCGGCTGGCCGAGCGACTCTGCACGTTCGAGCTGCCGGCATGGCGTACGGCGCGGCAGATCACGGACGCGGACGGTCGCGACATGCTGAAGGCCGTTCGCGCTGCCAGCCAGGCTGATGATGAAGAGGTCTTCCTTGCGGAACGCGGCGGCCAAGAGGCAGGCTGCCTGCACATCCTGGCCACGACGGATTTCTTCGACCAGCGTCATGCCCACATCTCCGTCATCGCGACGAGCGCCGCCGCCGAGGGTTCTGGCGTCGGGCACGCGCTCATGGCGCATGCCGAAGACTGGGCCCGATCGAGACGCTTGTCGCTCCTGACCCTGAACGTGTTCGCCACGAACGCTCGAGCGCGACGATTCTACGAGCGCGAGGGCATGCACGTAGAATTTCTGAAGTACGCCAAACCGGTCTCCACCGGCCAGCCATAACGTCTCCGAAAGGACCTATGCGACACAGCTTTCTTCTCCGTAGTGGACTCGCCCTCGCAGGGATGGGGATTCTCACCAGTTCGATGAGCGCCCAGGTGGCGAAGGTCGGCCGTGCCATGACGATCGAAGACCTCATCGTCGCGCCGCGCGTGGCTGACCCCCAGCTCTCGCCCGACGGCCGCACGGTGGTGTTCGTGCGCACACTGACCGACGGGAAGACCGGGCGACGCAATGCCGACATCTACCGGGTGCCGGCCGACGGCTCCGGCGCCGCCACATCGTTGATCGCCGGCGACAAGAGCGAGAACACGCCGCGCTGGTCGCCCGACGGCCGGCGGATCGCGTTTCTCGCCAACCGCGACGGTGCCATGCAGGTGTACGTGGCGGACGCCGACGGCGGGAACGTAAAGAAGGTTACGAACCTGGCCGCCGGCGCCCAGCCGCCGCTCGTCTGGTCCCCCGACAGCTCACGCGTCGCGTTCGTCTCGGACGTGTATCCAGAGTGCGCGGACGAGGCCTGCAACAAGAAGACGCTCGACGAGGCGGAGCAGAATCCCGTCAAGGTGCATCGGCTGACACGGCTCCTCTATCGCCACTGGGACGAATGGCGGGAGCGCATGCGCCATCACGTGTTCGTGGCCAGTGTCGCCGACGGGCGGACGCGCGATCTCACGCCTGGCGATTTCGACTCGCCGCCCACCCAGCAGGAAGACGCCGCGCTCGCCTTTTCGCCCGACGGACGCACCCTCGCATTCGTCTCCAACCGCGAGGGAAACGACAAGGAAGCGTGGACGACCAACAACGATGTCTGGCTCGTGCCAGTGGACGGAGGGGACGCGCGCAAACTGACGCCGAACCCCGCGGCCGACACCCATCCCCTCTTCTCACGCGACGGTAAAACCGTCTTCGTCCTTGCCCAGCGGCGGGCCGGGTTCGAGTCCGATCGCTGGTACCTGGACGCGTACGACGTCGCGGGCGGAGCGAAGCGGACGCTCTTCACGACCCCTGATATCCCGGTCGGCGACTTCACCCTGTCGGCAGATGGCATGTCGATCTGGTTCACGGCCGGCCTGAACGGGCGGGATGCGCTCTTCACGCTGCCCGTCTCTGGCGGCACGCCGTCGCGCGTGCTGACCGGTGGCGCGATCTCCGGGGTCCAGCCAGGTGCCAACTTCGTCGTCTTCATGAAATCGTCGCTCACCATGCCACCGGAGGTGTTCCGGGCCGCTGCTGACGGCACCGGCGTGAAGCCGCTGACGCGCGCCCACGACGCGTGGATGAAGGATGTGGCGTTCACGACGCCCGAGAGCATGACGGTCGATGCCGCAGGCGGCACGGTCCAGTACTGGCTGGTCAAGCCTCCGAACTTCGATCCGGCGAAGAAGTATCCCGTCGTGTTCCTGATTCACGGCGGGCCGCAGGGAGCGTGGCAGGACTCGTGGTCCACGCGCTGGAACCCGTCGCTCTGGGCCGCACAGGGGTGGATCGTGGCCGCGCCCAACCCGAGCGGGTCGACCGGGTTCGGCCAGGCTACGGTGGATCGCATTTCCGGCGACTGGGGTGGCCGCGTGATGACGGAGATCGACGCGGTCGTGGGGGCGGTCTCGAAGATGCCATTCGCCGACAGCGGTCGCATGGGCATCGCCGGCGCGAGCTACGGCGGGTACGCGGTGAACTGGATCCTCGGCCAGCAGCCGACGAGGTTCAAGGCGGCCGTCACCCATGACGGGGTGTTCAACCTGGAATCGATGAGCACCGTGACCGAAGAGCTGTGGTTCACCGAGTGGGAGTTCGGGGGAACACCATGGGACCCGAAGGTGCGCGCGCAGTTCGCGAAATGGTCACCCCACCTGCACGCGCACAAGATCAAGACGCCGACGCTCATCATCACCAACGAGCTCGACTATCGCGTGCCGGTCGACCAGGGTCTCCAGATGTTCACCGTGCTCAGGCGCAACGGCGTGCCGAGCGAAGCGCTCGTGTTCCCTGACGAGGGGCACTGGGTGCTGAAGGCCGCCAACAGCCGCGTATGGCATACCGCGGTGTTCGACTGGCTGAAGAAGTATCTCTAAGAGGACGATGAAGATTCTGATCGTCGAGGATGAGTCCAAAACGGCCGCGTACCTGCGAAACGGTCTCACCGAGAACGGCTTCGTGGCGGATGTCAGCGGCCGTGGAGACGATGGTCTTCATGCGGCGATGACGGGCGAGTACGACCTCATCATTCTCGACGTGATGTTGCCCGAGCGCGATGGCTGGAGCGTTCTGTCGCAGTTGCGCGCCGCCGGCCGTGGCACCCCGGTGGTGTTTCTCACGGCGCGGGACGCCGTGCAGGATCGCGTGGAGGGACTGGAGCTCGGGGCGGACGATTATCTCGTCAAGCCCTTCGCCTTTTCGGAACTGCTCGCTCGCGTCCGATCCGTCCTGCGCCGTGGCCCGAGTCGACAATCGGACGTGCTGCGGGTGGCGGACCTCGAGATCGACGCCACACGACACCACGCCTTTCGAGACGGCCGCAACCTGGACCTGACGCCGAAGGAGTTCCTGCTGCTGTCGCTGTTTGCCAGGCGCGCCGGCGAAGTCCTCTCCCGCACGTTCATTGCGGAACAGGTGTGGGACATGAACTTCGATCCAGGGACGAACGTCGTCGATGTGCATGTCCGCCGTTTGCGTTCGAAGGTGGATGACCCGTTCGAGCGCAAGTTGATTCGCACGGTGCGCGGCCTGGGTTATGTCCTCGACTGACGCTCGCGCCGCGCATACGCGCACGCCATGGTCGATCGCCGCGCGGCTGGCACTGTGGTACACGGCGGCCACGTTCGTGCTCGTCGCCGCCGCCACCGGCCTGCTCTACTGGGTGTTGGTCGCGAATGTCGACCGCGAAGACGATCAGTTTCTCGTCGATACGGCCCAGATCATGCGCGCGCTGATCCGGGAACGACCCACCGATATGGAGGTCCTGCGACAGGAAGTCGACTGGGAAGGGACGGCCCGCCGGTATGCGCGGGTGTTTGTACGCGTACTCGATCAACAGGGCCACGTCATCATTGAAACGCCCGGCGCGGCAGACATCATCGGCCGTCACGTGCTCACGCCGGCCGCGGCCGGGGCGGAGCCAGGGCCCGCGATCGACACCACATCACCCGCGGGAACGCCGTACCGCATGCTGGCCGCGTGGGCGCCGCTCGGCGCCCAGGGACGTGAGCGGCGGCTGATTCAGGTCGCGTTGGACCGCACGACGGAGCGGCAGCTCCTCAGCGAGTACCGAAGCCGCCTGTGGGGGGTGTTGGGACTTGCGCTCGTGGCGTCCGCCTGGATCGGTTACACGATTGCCAGACGCGGCATGGCCCCGGTGGCGGCGATCGCCGCCACGGCGAGGCGGATCGGATCCAGCACCCTCGACGCGCGCATGACTGTCGGGGGCCTGCCCGGAGAGCTCTCCAGTCTCGCGATTACGTTCAATGACATGCTGGATCGCCTGGAAGACGCGTTCACGCGCCTCTCCAGTCTCTCGGCCGATCTGGCGCATGAACTGCGCACGCCCATCAACAACCTGCGCGGCGAAGTCGAAGTGGCACTCGGCAAGCCCAGGACGACCGCCCAATACCAGGACACCCTCGCCTCGGTCCTGGAGGAAGCCGGCCGCCTCTCCCAGATGATCGAAGGCTTGATGTTCCTGGCACGCGCCGAGCACCCCGAAACGCAGATTGAACGCACGCCAGTCGATGTGCACCGGGAGTTGCGCGGCGTCTGTGAATTGTATGAGCCAACGGCCGCTGAGGCGGGCATCAGCCTTGGCGTCATGAACGACGGGGAATCCGTTCGCGCGGCGTTCGATCGCACGCTGGTCCAGCGCGCGCTGGGGAATCTGATCCTGAACGCCGTGACCCACACGCCCGCTGGTGGTCACGTCCGTTTGTCTGCGGCGCGCGCGCACAGCGACGTCACGATTACCGTAACGGATAGCGGGCGCGGCATTCCCGTCGAGCATCTCAGCCGCGTCCCGGATCGCTTCTATCGCGTCGACCTCTCGCGATCCTCATCGGCCGGCGGGCTCGGACTGGGGCTGGCCATCGCCGGGTCCATCATGAAGGTCCACGGCGGAAGGATGGAGATCAGCAGCACACCAGGCGAGGGCACGACGGTGGCGCTGATCTTTCCTGATCGTCCGGAACTGCCTGCCCACGCCTCACCCGCTGTCGCCGTCTCTGCCTGATTCGCTCAGATGACGATTCCGTCATCTGGCGGTCATGTTCGCGTCACGCGCGCTTCGCTATGGTCGTGGGGTGCGGACATTGCTGGTCTGTGCGCTCGGCGCACTCGTGAATACCTCTGTCGCGCTTGGTTCCGCGCAGGCACAAACGCCATCCCCGCCTGGTGTTGTCGCGGCGATCTCGCCAAACGAGTTGATCCGACGCGCGTTCGACGCTAATCGCGAGCTGGCGGCGGCCCGGCTGGATCTCGAACGCGGCCGCGCCCGCCTCCGACAGGCGGGGCTTCGATCCAATCCGACGCTTGATATCGAACACACCACGGGACGGCTGACGGGCTCGCCCGACGAACGCGAACTCAGCGTCGGCGTGGCCCTGCCTGTCGACATCGGCGCCAGGCGTCAGCGGCGCATCGACGTTGCTTCCGCGGAACTGGCGGTGATCGAGGCGGAGGTCGCGGATCGCGAACGGCAACTCGCACGCAACGTGCTGGCTGCATATGTGGACGCGGTTGCGGCGATTCGCGAGCTCGACACCACCGAGCGCCTGCGCCAACTCGATGAACAGATGGCGCGGGTCGTGCGCATACGGGTCGAAGAGCAGGATGCGCCGCCACTGGAATTGAGCCTGTTGCTCACGGAGGTCGCGCGCCTGGAGGCGCGTCTCGCGTTGCTCCGGGGACGCGTCGATGCCGCGCTGATCGCCGTCGGCCAATTGATTGGCGCTCCGCAAGAGACGCTGACACTCCAGTCGTCTCAGAGTTCGCTCGACGCCGTGTCCGTTCCACGTGTCCTGGAGGCGGCTGTGGCCACGGCGCTCGAGCAGCGCGCCGATGTGACAGTCGCCAGGCTGAGCGAGCAGGCGGCCGAAGCCGGCGTGCGGCTCGCGCGTGCCGACGCGTGGCCCGACCTGACCGTATCGGCCGCGTACAGAACGAACCATGGTGTCAGCGACCTTCCCAGACCTCTGATTGCGGTGCCGGATACCGACCATGTCGTCGCGTTCGGAGCGTCCATCGGGCTCCCGTTCTTCAACAAGAACCAGGGGGCTCGTGCGGAATCAGCTGTCATCGTTCGACAGGCCCGCGTGCGCCGGGAACTCGTCGAACAGACCGTGCGCGCGGAGGTAACCAGCGCGTTTCGACGGGCCGCAGCGGCGCAGACCGCGTTGACGCTGTACGAGCAAGGCGTCCTCACGCGCTCTGACGACAACATCCGGATCATGCGCGCCGCGTACGAACTCGGGGAGTTTCGGATCACCGACGTGATCGCCGAACAGCGGCGTCTGCTCGAGTCGCAGCAGGAGTACACCGCGGCGTTGACGGAACGGTATCGCGCGATCGTGGATTTGCGAGCCGCCGTCGGCCTGGCGGGATGGCAACCATGAAGACGGAGGTAACGACACGGCGGACGTCCGGCCGTGATGCGGCCATGATGGCGGCGGGCGTGCTCGTCGCGCTCGTCGCGTTTGGCCTCTGGACCTTCATGACCGGCGATCGTGAGCCGGCGGCAACGGAGGTGGAGGAAGCGGCAGCACCGGCACAGGCGTCGCCTGACGAACTCGTCGTCAGGGCCGATATCCTCAAAGCGGCTGGCATCGAAACCGCGACGGCGACGGTTAAGCCGCACGTCGAGTTCGTTCGCGCATCAGGGACGGTGGAAGCGAACGAACTCCAGGCCCAGGACGTGACCCCTCTGGTGAGCGGTCGCATCGAACGGTTGTCCGTCGTCGAAGGGACAACTGTTCGTGCGGGAGCCGTCCTCCTCACCATGTCCAGCCCTGAAGTGGCCGAGCTGCAGGGTAGTCTGCGCGCGGCCGAAGCACGGCTCGTCGAGGCCCAGGCCACGCTCACACGCACACGGCGGCTCGTGGAGTTGGGCGCCGGCGCGGGCAAGGACTTGATCGCCGCGGAAGCCGGAAAGGGTGCGGCACAAGCCGAGGTGGCCCAATTTCGGCAACGACTCGCGGTGCTCGGTGGAAACGCCGGCAGCGGCAACGCAGCGGTCGCCTCGACGACGTCGGTACGCGCGGCGTCGAGCGCCACGGTCGTCGAGCGTCTCGTGAATCCCGGTCAGTGGATCGCCGCGGGCACCGTGGTGCTCAAGCTAGCCAATCTGTCGACGGTCTGGGTCGTGGTGAATCTCCCTGAGGCGCGGCTGCCATCGGTGCACGTGGGCGCCCCCGTCGAGATTCGCGTGGCCGCGCTCGACAACGCTGTCCTCACCGGGAAGGTGGGTTACATCGAGTCTCAACTCGACCCGGAGACCCGCACGGCGCCAGTACGTGTCGAGGTGTCCAATCCTGGCCAGCGTCTACGCTTCGGTATGTTCGTGCAAGCCGCGATTGAGGGACGACGGACGGGAGGCGACGCGTTGATGATTCCCTCATCAGCGGTGCAGCGAATCGGTGAACGCACCGTGGTTTTCGTTCCGGCGGACGACGCCGGCAAGTTCCGGATTCGCGACGTAGAGCTCGGCGACGAGTCCGAAGGTTCGCGGGTCGTCGTGAAGGGACTCCGCGCGGGCGAACGCGTCGTGTCCAAAGGCGGCTTCACGCTCAAGTCGCAGCTCCTGAAGGGGCAATTCGGCGAGGACGAGGAACTGGGCGGCCCGGAGCGCTGATGGTCGCCGCCCTCATTCGATTCGCGGTCGCACAGCGGCTGCTGGTGATGCTTCTCGTCGTCATGATGGCGGGCGCAGGCGTGTACAGCCTGACGCAGCTACCGCTCGACGCGGTTCCGGACGTCACCAACGTGCAGGTGCAGGTGCTCACGCCCGCACCCGCGCTCGCCGCCACGGAAGTCGAACGGCAGATCACCTTTCCAGTGGAAGTCGCGATGTCGGGATTGCCCGGCATCGCCGAGCTGCGATCGGTGTCGATGTTTGGTCTCTCGGCCGTGACCGTGGTATTCAGCGAAAGCACCGACATCTACGCGGCGCGGCAACTGGTGCTGGAGCGTTTGTCGCAAGCGCGCGACGATATTCCGGCATCGGTCGGAACTCCAGAAATGGGTCCGATCGCGACAGGCCTAGGGGAGATCTACCAGTACGAGCTGCGTGCCACGCCTGGCAGCGGCTTCGACCTTGCGGCCCTTCGCACTATTCAGGATTGGGACGTCCGGCGACAACTGCTGGGCGTTCCCGGCATCACGGAAGTCAACAGCTTCGGCGGTATCGAGCAGCAGTTTCAGGTTCGGGTCAATCCGGAGCGTTTGCAGGCGTACGACCTGGGCCTCCGCGATGTGTACGACGCCGTCACCCGCAATAACGCGAACGTCGGCGGGGGTTACATCGAGCACGGTCCCGAGCAATACGTCCTGCGGTCGATCGGGCTCGCGGCGTCTGTGGACGATCTCCGACGCATCGTCGTGAAGACCGGAAAGAACGGCGCACCGGTGTACGTCGGCGACCTGGGAGACGTCGTCGAGGGCGGCGCCCTTCGTCAGGGTGCGGTCACCGCCCAGGGCAACGGCGAAATCGTTGCCGGCATCGCGATCATGCTCGTTGGTGAGAACTCGCGATCCGTCGTGCAGCGCGTGCGACAGCGCGTCGAGGAGATCAAAGGCACCTTGCCGAAGGGTGTCGAGCTCGTGCCCTTCTACGATCGTACGGAGCTCGTCGATCGCACGATTGCGACCGTGCGCCGGAATCTCATCGAGGGCGCGGTGCTCGTGCTCGTGGTCCTCATCCTGCTCCTCGGTCATTGGCGCGGCGCCCTGCTCGTCGCGACGATCATTCCGCTGTCGATGCTCTTCGCAGCGACGTTGATGCGGGTGTTCAACGTCTCCGGCAATCTCATGAGCCTCGGCGCGCTCGACTTCGGACTCATTGTGGATGGCGCCGTGGTGATGGTCGAAAACGCGGTCCGGCGTCGCGCGACGGCGCACCACGAGTCTCCTGGCGAGGCCCCGAATGACACCATCCTCGCCGCCTGTCTCGAAGTGGGCCGGCCTGTGGTTTTCGCGGTCGCCATCATCGCGATCGTGTATCTCCCGCTGCTGACCCTCACCGGCATCGAGGGGAAGATGTTCCGGCCCATGGCGTTGACCGTCGTCTTCGCGCTGCTTGGCTCGTTGATGCTGTCGTTGACGTACATCCCGGCCGCATTGACTTTCGTGCTGCGCGGGCAGGTGTCGGAGGTGGAGAGTCCCATTATTCGGGTCGCCAAACGGTGGTACCGGCCCGCACTTGGTTACGTGCGCGGACGACGCGTCGTGGCCGTTGGCGTGGCGGTGGCGCTGCTCGTCGCCAGCCTCGTCATCTTTCCACGGCTGGGCACGGAGTTCATTCCACGCCTTGATGAGGGCGCCCTGGCGATTGAAGCACGTCTGCTGCCGAGCGCCTCGCTGACGGAGTCGATCCGTGTCTACTCGGCGGCCGAACGCACGCTCCGACAGTTCCCGGAAGTCACGAACATCGTCAGCAAGATCGGTCGCGCCGAAGTGGCGACGGACCCTGTGGGCGTGGACGCGGCCGACGTGTTCATTGCACTGAAACCGCGTGACGAATGGACGAGCGCGACGAGCCGCGAGGAACTGATCGAAAAGATGTCGGAGGCGCTGGAACGGGGCGCGCCGGAAGGAGCCTTCAGCTTCTCGCAGCCGATCGAGATGCGCATGTCGGAGCTGATCTCCGGCGTGCGCTCGGACATTGCCATCAAGCTCTTTGGTGACGACCTGGAGATCCTCCGACGGACGGCCGAGCGGATTGCCCAGGTGATCGGGCGCGTCGATGGTGCCGAGGACGTAAAGGTCGAGCAGGTCGCCGGGCTCCCACAATTGCAGATCACGCCGAACCGTGAAGCGATTGCCCGCTACGGTGCCAACATCGAGGACGTGAACGACCTGGTCGAAGCGGTCTCCGCCGGAAAGGATGCCGGTCTTGTGTATAGGGGCGAACAGCGGTTCGGACTCACCGTCAAATTCGACGACACCCCGAGCCGGAGCGAAGAGGCGATCAGGAATCTCGTGCTCGACACGCCAGGCGGCGCCCGTGTCCCCCTGTCAGAACTGGCCACGATCGAGCTTGTGGAAGGACCCGCGCAGATCTCGCGCGAAGACACGCGACGCCGGATTGCCGTCGAGATGAACGTGCGTGGCCGTGACATCGGCAGCTTCGTCGCAGACGCACAACGGGCGCTCGCGTCGCAGGTGACGCTGCCGCCCGGTTATTACGTCACGTGGGGCGGCCAGTTTGAAAACCTGCAGCGGGCGTCCGATCGCCTGCTCATCGTCGTGCCGATCGCGTTGTTTCTGATTTTCATCTTCCTGTTCGGCGCGTTCGGGTCCGTGCGCCACGCGGTGATCGTGTATACCGGGATTCCGTTTGCGGTCGTTGGCGGTGTCCTGGCGCTGGCGGCTCGCGGCCTGCCGTTTTCAATTTCGGCGGGCGTCGGGTTCATTGCGCTGTTCGGGGTCGCCGTGCTCAACGGCGTGGTCATGGTCAGCTACATCAATGAGCTTCGGCAGCGCGGGCGCCCCCTGGAGGAGGCCGTGACGATCGGTGCCGAGACCCGCTTACGTCCCGTGCTCATGACCGCCCTGGTCGCCAGTCTCGGCTTTCTGCCGATGGCGCTGGCGACATCCGCTGGCGCGGAAGTGCAACGTCCGCTCGCGACGGTCGTCATCGGCGGACTCATCACGTCCACGTTGTTGACCCTGCTGCTGTTGCCGACGCTGTACCAATGGTTCGAAAGGGAGCCGACATCACCATAACGGAGCGTTTGCGGGGATGGGCGCGACAGATCAAACGCGACGTCCACGCGTTGTTCCTGGCCGCGCGCGACCCGCGGGTGCCGTGGTACGCGAAGGTCGCGGCCATTGCCGTGGCCGCGTACGCCCTCAGTCCCATCGATCTCATCCCGGACTTCATACCGGTGCTCGGCTACCTTGACGACCTCGTGATTGTGCCGGTGGGCATCTTCCTCGCGGCGAAGCTCGTGCCGGCTGATCTCATGAGGGAGTTCCGGGCGAGCGCCACCGCCGCTGACGGCGAGCGGCTGCTCGGGAAGCTGGGCGCCACGGTTATCGTGGTGCTGTGGATTGTTGGCGTGGTTCTGGCCGCATTGTGGGTACGCGCAGTCGCGGCGAAGACCTAATGCGGAGCCCCGGCTGATAGTATCAATGACATTCGGCGCGCGCACCTCTGCTATTCGGCGAGATCACGTGCACGGCGGCTCGGTGCCCGATGGGTGGACGGTGCCATTGAACGCCGCCCCTTCGATCAGCAGGAGTGACGCTGAGCGGCGCGGCAAGGCGGCTTGAAATAACCCAAGGGCTTAGGTATTATCGACATGCCCACCGTGGTTCGCGAGGCAGGGTTCGAGGTGCGGATTTATTCCTCCGACCATCCGCCGCCACACGTGCACGTCGAGAAGGCCGGCGCCGTTCTGAAAATCAACCTTCGGACGGCACAGGTTCTACGGATCGTCGGCGCACTTTCGGATCGCGACGTGAAGCGTGCCGAACGAATCGTCGCAAAGCATGCGGTATTGCTGCAGGACGCGTGGAGAACATTACATGGTCACAAATAGCATCACCGCTGCGGATCGAGAACGATATACGCGGGCGCGAACACTCGGTGAACGCGACGCCGACAATCCGTCAGCTCTTACGGCCGCTCGGTATGTTCAGCGCCGCGACGCGATCGAGCTCGAGTTCGCGGGCGGCGGAATCATGACCATCCCACGCCAGGCGATTTCTGAAGTCGCGCACGCCCCGATCCCCACTTTGAATGCCATCACTATCTCGCCGGCGGGCGACGCGATTTCCTGGCGCGCGCTCGACGTCGACATTTACGTGCCGGGGTTGGTGGAGCGAGTGTTTGGTTCACGCATGTTCGCCGCCTCGAGTGGAGGACGTGGAGGACGGCGGACCTCGAAAGCGAAAGCGGCCGCCGCCAGAGCAAACGGCGCGAAAGGCGGACGTCCGCGGAAACAGTTAACGGCCTGACGCAGGCGCATTCTCTGCTAAGCAGTTTCGATTGACAGGCGGATTCAGGCTTCGGGGCTACGGCTTGCGGTTGAGGTACTTCCAGGCCCACTGCCGCGAGAAGGCGGTATTGATGCTGTGGCCGGGCGCTGCCATGACCTTCCGGTAGTACTCGGTGGCCTTCGCGGTGTCGCCCTTCTTCTCATAGGCTCGGGCGATCAGCCCGAGCACGAAGCTGTCCGTCAGGTTGGCTTTCTCCAGCTCCGCGATCGCCGTGTCGTACTCCCCGGCTTCGAGCGCGATGTATCCGAGCAGGTACTGAAGCTGGGGACGCTCGCCGTTGTTCTCTCCCTTGTCCAGCAGCGCCTTCAGCGCGGCGGCATGGCGTCGGGCGTCCGCGCCGTTCCCCCGGCGCGCAGCGATACGCGCCTGGGCATGGAGCCACCGCATCTCCCAGAGGTCGGTCTGCGCAGGGGTGAGCTTCGGGATCCCTTTCGAGGTCTCGTAGCCGGTCCGGTACCATTTTTCGGCGTTCGCCAGGTCGCCGGATTCGAGGTAGACGCGCGCCATCGCATTTGCCGTCCCGGTCGCTCCGCTGGCGCTCCCCGCGGCCATGCGCGCCGCAAAGACCTGCTCGTAGAACGTCGCGGCCTCCGCGGCCTTGCTTTCGTAGGCGTAGGACACGGCCATGGCGGTCTGCGCCGCGGCCTTGCCCGTGGGCGGCGCCAGTTCAATCGCGGTCAGAAAGTGGCGCCGGGCGTCGGCGTGCTGACCGGTGACATCCAGCATCCGCCCGGCCCCGAGGTGCGCGTCGACGAGCTTCGGGTCAGCCGCGAGCGCCTTCCGGTAGAGCGCCAGCGCCTCTGCGACCTTGCCATCCGTCACGAGCTGCTGGGCCGCCTTGATCATGGGATGCTGCGGGGGCGCCGCGGGCGGGGCCACCGGCGCCGCCTGCACCGGCGTTGCCGGCACGGGTGTCTGAGCGAACGCCCCGCCGGCAACGCACGTCAGCGCCGCCATCCCGGTCATCGTTGCAAACGCCTGTCGAAGTGTGAAAGTCATGCGCGCATTATAGACCTGATGGTTGGCCGATGGGACAATCCGGGGCTAGGTGCCAGGTGCCAGGTGCTTCTGGCGGTACTTTGCGACGTGCACGGCCGCCTCGGTTCCTGCGGGATGGACGGTGCCGGTGAACACCGCGCCCTCGATCATCTTCAACGACGGGGCCGTCAGGTGGCCGCGGACCGATGCGCTGCACTCGACGGTGATCCGCTCCGCGGCCACGACGGTGCCATCCACCGTGCCTTGAATCGTCACGGCGCGCGCGATCACCTTGGCGTGGATCACCGCCGATGGGCTGATCCGCACGTGGTGGTCGGGGGCGCTGATCTGCCCGTCGAACGAGCCGTCCACGGTGATGTCTTCGTCGGACGACAGATCGCCAGAAATCGAGATACCGGCGGCCAGGCGGTTTTCGGCAACGGACCGAACAGGGTGATCCATCCTCCGATTGTGCTCCAATTCGGTCCGAGTCCCCCAAATGCCCTGCCGCCCCCTCAGTCCTCTTGTGCTGCGGCAAGGTTCGTGGTACCTCTCTCCGCAATGCCGGTGCCTCTCACTGCCGATGCCACGATCCTGGTGGTCAACGATCGCCCGGATGAACTTGAACGGATCACGGCCGACCTCGACTCATCCGGGTTCCGAGTCGTGTCCGCCAGCACGGGCGAGCAGGCCGTGCTCGTTGCCGAGTTGCAGCACCCCGACCTCATTCTTTCTGATGAGGCCTTGCCCGGGCTGGACGGGATCGAGCTGTGCCGCCGCCTGCGTGGGCACCCAGACCTTCAACACACGCCGTGCATCCTGACGACCGCGCGGCCCCTCGACGCTCAGCGTGTCGTCCAGGGGCGGCGCGCGGGGGCAGACGACTACGTCGACCTGCCGTACGACCCGATGCGCCTGGCCGCCGTGATCGCCCAGCACGTCGAGCGGGGCCGGGCGACCCGCGCTCTCCTTGACAGCGAGGAGCGGTATCGCCTCCTCGCCGAGACGGCGACCGACGCCATCATCACCATCAACGAGCGGGGCGCCATGCTGTTCGCGAACCGATCGGCCGAGCGGGTCTTCGGCTTCAGTGTCGAGGAAATGATCGGCCAGCCGATCACCCTCCTGATGCCGCCGGAGGTGCACGCCGCCCACCGGGCCGGCTTCGGGCGCTACCTGCAGACCGGTCAGCGGACGATCAACTGGGAGGCGGTGGAACTCCCCGGTCGGCACAAGACCGGGCGCGCCCTTGCACTGGAACTTTCGTTCGGCGTGTCGACTAACAGTGCCGTGCGTGTCTTCACGGGCGTCTTCCGGGACATCTCCGAGCGGAAGCGCGCAGAGGCGGAGGCCCGCGGCAGCGAAGAGCGCCTGCGGCAGGTGCAGAAAATGGAGGCCGTTGGGCGCCTGGCCGGGGGCATCGCTCACGACTTCAACAACCTGCTGACGGCTATCACCGGCTACAGCGACCTTGCGATGAGCCGATTGGCGCCCGACGATCCGCTCAACGGCGATCTGCACGAGATCCACCGCGCTGCCGAGCACGCGGCGGTCCTCACGCGCCAGATGCTCGCGTTCGGCCGCAAGCAGTTGTTCAGACCCGAGGTGATCGACATCAACGTCGTCGTCGCCGACATGAAGAGGATGCTCCACCCCCTGATCGGCGAGGATGTGACCCTCACGACCGTGCCCGCGTCCCTGCCCGCGCTCGTGCGGGCTGACCGCAACCAGGTCGAACAGGTGATCTTGAATCTTGTGGTGAACGCGCGCGACGCCATGCCGCAGGGAGGCACGCTGACGATCGGCATCGAGCGCGGACCAGACGTGGCCCTCACGGTCGCCGACACCGGGTGCGGCATCGACGACGCGACGCTCGCGCACATCTTCGAGCCGTTCTTCACGACGAAGGAGGTCGGGAAGGGCACCGGACTCGGGCTCTCCACGGTATACGGGATCGTGAGCCAGTCGGGCGGACACGTCAGCGTGTCCAGCGTCCCCGGGCAGGGCACGACGTTCAGAATCACCCTGCCCTCCGTCGAGGGGGCACACACGCCCCAGCCCGTTCATGTACCACGCTCCGCCGACGCGGGCGTGGGGCACGAGCGCATCCTGCTGGTCGAAGACGATGCCTTCGTGCGTGACCTCGTCCGCAGGGTGCTCACACGCGCGGGTTATCACGTCGTCTCCGCCGACAGCCCCGCGCAGGCGCTCGACATCTTCGACCTGCACACGGACCTGGACATGGTGTTGACTGATGTCGTCATGCCCGGGATGACCGGGCCCACCCTCGCGGCGCGTCTCAAGGAGATGCGTCCGGCCCTGAAGGTCATGTACATGTCGGGGTACGCGGACGCGATCATCGCCGAGAAACTTGCGGCCTCCGACACTCCCTTCAT
>DATLXP010000325.1:0-3400 GCA_035575695.1 Vicinamibacterales bacterium | reverse complement strand
GCTGAATTGCGCAAGGCCGGGGGCCGGTTCGGCCGCAAGCTCACGCTGATCAATGGTCAGGTGATCGAACTCCCGAACGGGCAGCTGAAGAAACTGGCCGACCATCCGCTCGTGGACCACATCGATTTCGATCGGCCGACCCACGGCCTGATGGCCACCGTCAGCACCACGGTTGGCGCGACCGGGGCGCGGAAGGCGTACGGTCTCGACGGCGCCGGCGTGGGGGTCGCGGTCATCGACTCGGGGATCACCTCCTGGCACGACGATCTCACCGATGTCGGCGCCGGCACGAGTGTGCAGACGTCCGGCGCGCAACGCGTGGCCGGGTTCGTGGACTTTGTGAACGACCAGGCCGCCGCCTACGATGACAACGGCCACGGGACGCACGTCGCCGGGATCATTGCGGGCAACGGCTTCGACTCGCGCGGCGCTCGTGCCGGCATCGCGCCGGCCGCGCATCTTGTCGGTCTCAAGGTCCTCGACGCGCGGGGGCGCGGCGTCATCAGCGACGTCATCGCCGCCTTCGATTACGCGGTCGCCAATCGCACCCGCTACAACATTCGCGTCGTCAATGTGTCGGTCGGCGCGGCCGTCACCTCGTCCTATAACGAGGATCCCCTGACCCTCGCCGCGAAGCGGGCCGTCGATGCGGGGATCGTTGTCGTCGCGGCGGCAGGAAACTTTGGCCGCAACAAGGCCGGCCAGCCGCAATACGGAGCGATCACGGCACCCGGCAATGCGCCCTGGGTGGTCACCGTCGGTGCGTCAAGTCACGAAGGCACCAGGAACCGCCACGACGACATCGTGGCTCCTTACAGTTCGCGCGGTCCCTCCGCGATCGACCATGCGGCCAAGCCCGACATCATGGCCCCCGGCACCGGGATCGTGTCGCTCAGCGACCCGACCAGCACCTTCTACCAGACAAAATCGGCGTACCTGGTAGCCGGGACGGTGGACACGGCCTACCTGCCGTATCTCTCGCTCACCGGAAGCAGCATGTCGGCTCCCGCGGTTGCGGGGACGGTCGCCCTGATGATTCAGGCCAATCCGAACCTCACGCCGAATCTCGCCAAGGCCATTCTCCAATACACCGCCCAGATATACGAGGGCTACAACGAGCTGACTCAGGGCGCCGGCTTCCTCAACGCGAAAGGAGCCGTCGAACTGTCGCGCTATTTCGCGACGGCTCGCAACGGCGAGCGGTATCCGTTCGCGCCGGACTGGAGCCACACGATTCACTGGGGCAACCACAAACTGACCCAGGGGGCGATCAGCCCGATGGGAACGGCCTGGAAGCTGGGCACCGTCTGGGGCGCCTCGTCAGACGAAGGGGACAACATCGTCTGGGGCACGGTCTGCGAGCAGGCCGCCTGCCGCGATATCGTCTGGGGCACCGCGAGCGACGAAGGAGACAACATTGTCTGGGGCACCGCCGACGAAGGGGCCAAGATCGTCTGGGGAACCAACATCGTCTGGGGCACCGCTGACGAGGGAGACAACATCGTCTGGGGCACCGACTGCGGCGGCGCTGACTGCTTCAATATCGTCTGGGGCACCGCCGACGAGGGAGACAACATCGTTTGGGGCACGGCCGACGAAGGAGACAACATCGTCTGGGGCACCAGCGGTGTGATCGACGGCACGGTCTGGGGCACGAGCGACGAAGGGGACAACATCGTCTGGGGAACGTCCACTGCGGAAGCGCAGTTGTTCGTCGAGGACGGGAGTCCGCCGCCTGACTCGGAGGTCTTCGAGTCTCCACCCTCTGCAGATCGTTCGGAGTCGCAGTACTTGGAAGAGGGAGGGCGGTAATGGAGAAAATGCCCTTCCGCGATGAGATCACAGTCACGAAGACGACGGACATTATGAATCCGACCGAAACAGTTCAGGCGGTAGAGAGCAACTGGCGACAGGCGCTTCCGGTGCTGACCGGAGGGTCCATGACGCTGCGCGAACTGCGCGCGAGCGACGCCCCCTCTCTCCTCGCCATGCTCTCGACCGAGGAAGTCGCCCGCTTCATCTCGCCGCCACCGACGACCGTCGAGGGCTTCGAGCGGTTCATCGCATGGACCCACCGCGAGCGCCAGGCTGGCAACTACATCTGCTTCGGTGTTGTGCCGCACGGAATGAACACCGTCGTCGGGCTGTTCCAGGTCCGTCAGATGGAGCCCGGCTTCGCGACCGGGGAGTGGGGTTTCGCGCTCGGCTCCGCTTACTGGGGCAGCGGCATGTTCGTCGAGGGGGCCGACCTGGTGCTCGACTTCGCGTTCGACGTCCTCGGGGCGCACAGGCTTGAAGCCCGCGCGGCGCTCAAGAATGGACGCGGTAACGGTGCCCTGCGGAAGATCGGGGCGCTCCAGGAAGGCATCCTGCGGCGATCGTTCCTGCGCAATGGCGAATACCTCGACCAGGTGCTCTGGGCGATCCTCGACACCGATCGCCAGCGGGTGCGACAGGCGTACGAGCCGCTCGTTCACTAATCCACGCACGATCGAATGCCGGAGGCCACACGCTTCCGGCATTCGTCTGTACGGCCCGTTCTGTTGACACCTCCACCAGCCGCCGGTAATCTCGCGGCGTGAACCTCGCCGGCGTTTTCCCTCCGATGTCCACGCCGTTTGACGACGACGGCGAGGTCGATCCCTCCGCAATCGCCTCGAACATCTCGCGCTGGATGAAGACCGGCCTGCGTGGCGTGGTGGCGCTTGGCTCGAACGGGGAGGCCCCCCTGCTTGACGAGAAGGAGTCCGACATCGTGATCGGCGCCGCTCGGGAGGCGCTGGATCACGCGCGCCTGCTGATTGCCGGAACGGGCCGCGAAAGCACGCGCGCCACCATCCAGGCATCGAGACGCGCCGCGTCGCTTGGTGCGGACGCCGTCCTCGTGCGGACGCCGTCATATTTCAAGCCGCGGATGACGGCGGATGCGCTTGTGGCGCATTACACGGCTGTCGCCGACGCGGTGCCGGTACCGGTGATTCTCTACAACTACCCGGCCCTCACGGGTCTCACGCTCACGCAGGACGCGATCGGCCGTCTCGCCCGTCACGCCAATATCATCGGCATCAAGGAGACGAGCACCGACGCCGCGCAGATCGCCGCCTTCGTCGATGTCTCGGCCGCCGAGGAGTTTGCGGTGCTCGCGGGGTCCGCCCCTGGGTTCTACGCCGCGCTCTGCCTCGGAGCGCGGGGCGCCATCCTTGCGGCCGCCTGCGTAGTGCCCCGGATGTGTGTCCAGCTCTTCGACGCGTTTCACGCCGGTGATCAGGCGCAGGCGCGCACGCTGCAGCGCCGGTTGATTCCGATCGCGCAGGCGGTCACGACCGGTCACGGCGTGCCTGGTTTGAAAGCTGCAATGGAGCTCGCCGGTTACATCGGTGGCAAGCCACGAGCGCCGCTC
>DATLXP010000324.1:0-16767 GCA_035575695.1 Vicinamibacterales bacterium | reverse complement strand
CGCCACATCACGCAACTGGGCGCGATCCGCGGCGGGCAACACGACACACAGACGGGGAGCAAACATGCGCCCCACCGTACCGAATCACGCCCCCAAAGTACAGCGAATTCGTGTACTAACGAGGCTTCCGCAGGAGACTAGTCGATCTTGTAAACGAACGAGACCAGCACCGCCACGTCGTTCTTCTTCACGGCGGCCGACGGCGGCTTGTTCTTGAAGGTGTCGAGCAGCTCCACCTTGAGCTGTGTCGCCGACGTGATGCTGGCGGCGAGGCCGATGCCGAGGGTGTAGAGCACGTCCTCAAAGTCGTCCATCTTCCACAACGCGGCGACGCGCTCGGTCAGCATGGTGGTCGCGGTCAGCTTGTGGGCCAGTTTCTGGCCGGCGACGAGGGCGCCATCGAGGTCGGTGTCGCGGTCGAGGTTCTTCTCCCACACCGCGCCCACGCCGCCGTCCACGCCGAGCTCGGTGCGGTCGTTCTTGAGCAGGAAGCGGCTGACGCCGACCGTCGGCGAGATCAGGTAATCGATCTGCTTGAACGAGTCGCGCAGGTACAGCGCCTGGCCGAACAAGGAGGTGCGCTCCGACAGCTTGCGATCGACCCGGCCGTCGAACGCCATGCGGTCGGTGGTCAGCGCGCCCGCTGACTTGCCGCGGATCAACAACCCCGTGCTCCCGAGCAGGGTGTTCGAGCCGGTGTCGCGCTTGACCTCGTAGCCGATGTTCACCGTCGAGGTGTCGCTGTTGCCCTCGGTGAGGGCAAGCCCGGCACCGGCTGATCCAATCCATCCCGGCGGCGGCGACGGAGGGGTTTGTGCACTCGCGAGGGAAGCGACAGCGACAAGGGAACCAACCAGCACAGCAATTCGTTGACTCATGATGCTCATATTTCAAAATATATTACGGCCTGCCTCGGAGTGGCTGTCATGAGTTTGCTAATCAGAAACGGAACGATCGTCACCGCTACGGATGAGTATGTCGGCGACGTCTTTGTCGAAGGCGACAAGATCACCACCATCGGCACGGCGCTGACGATGGCGGCCGACCGTATGATCGACGCGCGGAGGAAGTACGTCATCCCCGGCGGCATCGACGTGCACACGCACATGGACATGCCGTTTGGCGGCACCACGTCGGCGGATGATTTCGAATCGGGCACGATCGCCGCCGCCGTTTGCGTGAATGAAACTCAGAACGTGACCGGCGTGACGATCGGCGGCGAAGGCAACGCCGAACGGATTAGCGCCTGAAATAGATAACCACTGAAAAACGCAACATCTGCGGCCAAGACATCTGAAGTCTCCTTCCGGGACCTTCACCGCACGCTCAGTCGCCACCTTTCCCCGACACGGCGGGGGCC
Source organism: Vicinamibacterales bacterium (assembly GCA_035575695.1). Classification (GTDB taxonomy): domain Bacteria; phylum Acidobacteriota; class Vicinamibacteria; order Vicinamibacterales; family 2-12-FULL-66-21; genus JACDCA01. The sequence continues at coordinate 15,407 of DATLXP010000324.1, read as the reverse complement.
TCGTAACGCGCGTCGGGGACGAGCCATTCCAGGATCCGGCCGATCAGCGGCGTGAAGCCAATGAACGCCGCCACACCCAGGACGTTGAATGCCACGTGCGCATTAGCGATCTGTCGAGGCAGTGAGTCTCCGCCAGGCAGTGAGGTGGCCAGAGCGGCGAGCTGGTCGATGAACAGCAGGCCGATGGCCGCCGAGCTGATATTGAACGCCAGGTGGAAGATGCCAGCACGGAGCGCCGCGCGCGTGCGGCCGATGGAGGCGACGAGCGTATCAGCGCACGTCCCGATCTCCGCTCCCAGCATGAGGGGCAGTCCGGCAGGGAGAGTGACCAGGCCCTGGCTGGCCAGAGTAATCACGATGCCGAGCATCGCCGAGGATGACTGAATCACCACGGTCGCGATCGCACCGACCGCGAGGCCGAGCAGGGGCCGCTCGAGCTCCGTCATCCATCGCATGAACTGCGCATTGTCGCGCAAGGGGACAACCGCCTCACCCATGTCGTGCAAACCGAAGAGGCAGGACGCCGCGATCGTTCTTGAGCAGGACCATCGAACGCGCGGCGATGTCGCGCGCGGCCGCCCGAAACTCAGGCTTCAAGAGCGTGGCGCGCTCGCGGGCCGGATCGGCGTACGGGGTTTCGAAGATCCCAGCCCGGAGCTTGATCCGGAGGACGCGACGGACGGCCTCGTCCACGGCTGAGACCGCGAGCTTGCCATCCTTCACCAGTCGCGGGCCGCGCGTGGCATACGTCCGGCTGACCATCTCCATGTCCACGCCGGCGGGCAGGGCCTGTCGCGCCGCGTCGGCCGCATCGGCTGCGAAGCCGTGAGGGATCAGCTCGCGCACCGATTCGTGATCGCTGACGACCACGCCGTCGAAGCCCCACTCCTTCCGCAGCACTTGCGTCAGCGTGAACGGATTGCCCGAGGTTGGCACACCATTCAGGTCGTTGAATGCACTCGTGAAACTGCACGCGTGGCCAGCCGTGACGCTCGAGGTGCCGATGGAATCGCTCGACGAGCCGGCTGCGTTCGGAGACCATCACAGGGCCGATCGAATCTCCCACAGGTCCGGGAACAGCGCCGCACCGACCGTGCTGCGCAGATACGGCGCGCCCGACGATCCGCCAGTGCCGCGCTTCATGCCGATCGTCCGCTCGACCATCTTGACGTGGCGATACCGCCACTCCTGGATGCCTTCGTCGAGATCGACCAGCCGCTCGCACAACTCGCTGTTCTTTGGATCGCGCCGGTAGACGGAAATGAGCACCTGCTGAATCTCCTCCGACGGCTCGATGGGCGCCGTCACATCACGCGCGAGCTGCGCGGCGGGAACGTCATACCCTTCCCGCTTCAAGTATTGAAGGAACGCATCCCACAGCGTCGGCGCGTGCCAGCGGCCGTGCAACGCCGTGCGAGCGCGCGAGCCCTCCGGAAGCCGTTCGATGGCACCTGCCGTTTTCCTCCCGAGGACGAACTCGATCTGCCGGAACTGGTCCGACTGAAATCCGCTTGCCGCCGCCAGGCGATCGCGAAACGACATAAACTCCAGCGGGGTCATCGTCGGATGTCCAGCTGCGCGACGAGCACTTTCAGGATCGTGAGGATTCGCTTGAGCGTGTGCTGCGCGCGGTGCGCGTCGTCTGCGCGCAGCAGGTGCATCGCGCGATCGAACTCGTGCAACAGTTCCTTGAACCACAGCTCGTAGACCTGGTGGATAACGATGAACAGCATCTCGTCGTGCTCCGGACCGTCGGAACGCGGCTGCTGGAGTGCGAGGAGTTCGTCGACTCTGAGGTAGTTGCCGTAAGTGACGGCGGGGGTGTCCCAGGTGAGGACATCGCTTAGCCGACTCTGCAAGAAAGGACTTGGTCCGCTGATGCAAAGGGAGTATACATCCCATGGGTCGATGTCCCGCGGGCCGGCTGCCCGTGGCCCCTCTCGCATTGCAATTTTCAAGGAGGCATCGTGAACGTGTTCTCGCTTCCGCGGGCAAGTCGTGCTGTGCTCTTCACGGTGTTGACGGCCGGCGTGGTCGCCCTCAACATCACTCCGGCCATTGGCCAGATTCTCTACGGAAGCGTGGTCGGTGCGGTGAAAGATTCGCAGGGTGCGCTGATCCCCGGCGTCACGGTCACCATTACGAACAAGGAAACCGGCCTCACGCGCGAAACGACCTCGGACGCGCAGGGCAGCTATACGCTCAACAACGTTCTCGCCGGCCCCTACGACATCAAGGTGTCGCTCTCCGGGTTCCGCGAAGCCGTTCGGTCGAGCGTTCCCGTCACCATCGGCCAGATTTCGCGCGTGGACTTCACGCTTGAAGTCGGCACGCTGACCGAGACAGTCACCGTCGCCTCCAAATCATCGTTGCTGCAGACCGACAAGGCGGATGTCAGCACGGAGTTCAAGTCGGAAGCGATCACGGCCATGCCGCTCAACCGCTTCCGGAATTATCAGGCGCTCGTGAACCTCGTGCCCGGAACCACGCCGATGGCGTTCGGCAACGCGGAAACCGATACCCCGGCCCGTTCGCTGGCCACCAACGTCAACGGCCAGGCGAACACGAACAACTCGACGCGCACCGACGGCGCGACCAACCTGAACATCTGGCTGCCGAACCACAACATGTACATCTCGCCGGCGGAGACGGTCGACACCGTCAACGTGGCGACGAGCAGCTTCGACGCCGAGCAGGGCATGGCGGGCGGCGCGGCCATCACGGTCGTGACCAAGTCCGGCACCAACGCCTTCAAAGGGTCGGCCTTCGAGTTCTTCCAGAACGACAAGATGAATGCGTCGCCGTACTTCTTCGGCACCTCGTGCAGCCGCGACTGCGCGCCGAGCGGAAAGCCGAACAAGCTGCCGCTCGAGATGAACAACTTCGGCGGCACCATCGGCGGTCCGATCCGCAAGGACAAAGTGTTCTTCTTCGTCTCGTTCGACGGCTATCGGCGGACGAACAGCCTGACGACGTTCTTCAGCGTGCCGACGGCGGCGATGCGCGCCGGCAATTTCACCGAAGCCGTCAACGCCAACGGGGCGCCGCAGATCATCTACGACCCGACGACCGGCACCAACGGTGTGGGCCGCACGCCGTTGTCCGGCAACATCATTCCCTCGAGCAGGCTCGACCCGATCGCGCAGAAGGTCCTGGCGCTGTATCCGCTGCCCAACGAGCAGGGGACCGGCCTCGGCGGGTTGGGCGGCAACTACTCGCGAAAGGAAACGCGCACCGTCAACCGGGACAACTACGACGTCAAGCTGAACTTCAACCGGACGTCGGCCCACCAGCTGTGGGGCAAGGTCAGCTACATGGACGCGGTAGTCGATGACCTGACGAACTACCTCGGACCGGACCCGAATGCGGGCGGCGACGGCGGTTTCACGAAGGTGACCTCCATCACGGCCGGCCAGACGTGGACGCTCAGCCCGACGCTGCTTCTCGACACCACCTTCGGGTTCGCGCGGCAGAAGCAGGACGTGCTTGGTCCGGACTTCAACGCCGGCAACTTCGGCCTCGACGTCCTCGGCATCCCGGGGACCAACGACGCGGGGCTGAACGATCAGCGCTATGCGGGTTACCCGGTGTTCAACACCGGCTTCAGCGCGGTCGGCAACCGCGACGGCTGGAACCCGATCTTCCGCGACGAGCGCACGTACTCGCTGGCGACCAACCTGTCCAAGAACAAGGGGCGTCACGACCTGCGCACCGGCTTCACGGTCAATTTTCTCTATCTCGACCACTGGCAGCCGGAGAGCGGCAACCCGCGGGGGTCGTTCAACTTCTCCGGCAACACCACGGCGATCAGCGGAGGGCAGATCCCGAACCTCTACAACCAGTTCGCCAGCTTCATGATGGGCCTGACGTCGTCGGTCGGCAAGAGCGTTCAGAATGAGCTCATGACCGGCCGCGAGTGGCAGCATGCGATCTACGTCCGCGACCGGTGGACGCCCACCTCGAAGCTGACGGTGGACCTCGGCCTGCGCTGGGAGTACTACCCGATCATGACGCGCGCGGACGGCCGCGGCCTCGAGCGCCTCGACCTGAACACGCTCGAAGTCATCCTGGGCGGACGCGGCAGCAACCCGAAGAGCGTCGGCTTCGAAGCGAGCAAGGACAACTTCGCGCCGCGCCTCGGCGCGATCTACCGGCTCAATCAGGAGACGGTCCTCCGCTCCGGTTACGGCGTCACCTACAACGCGATGGGATGGGCGCGGCCGGTCCGAGGCGATCTGCAGTACCCGATCACGCTCGCGACGACGTTCACGCAGCCGCTGCAGTTCCAGTGGTATGGGACGCTCGGGCAGGGCATCCCGATCGTCGCGGGACCGAATCAGAGCACCGGCCGCGTGGCGCTGCCGAACAGCGTCGGGATGACGACGCCGGAAGTCGGAAACGTCGATCGCGGCAGGGTGCAGACCTGGAACGTCGCGTTCGAGCGGCGCCTGCCGCTCGACGTCTCGGTCGACGTGGCCTACGTCGGCGCGAAGGGGGATGGCGGGTACGCATGGATCGACCTTAATCTGCCGACGACGTACGGCGGCGGCGCGGGCAGCCGACCCTACTTCATCAGCCACGGACGCCAGCTCGCGGTCAACTCGTGGGGTGCACGGCTCAAGACGAAGTACGACTCGCTGCAGGTCGCGGTGAACCGCCCGTTCAAGCAAGGCTTCATGCTGAAGGGGGCCTACACCCTCAGCAAGTCCATGAACGAGTCGGACGCCGACGGGCGCACGGGATATGCGTCCTACGATCACCCGCTCGAACGGCATCGTAACTGGGCGCGCGCCGGGTTCGACCGGACGCACAACCTGCAGATGGGCTTCGTGTATCAGCTGCCGTGGCAGAGTACGGACGCCGGGTACAACGACGGCATCCTGAAGGCAGTCCTGGGTGACTGGCAGCTCAACGGCGTCGTCGCCGCGTTCAGCGGCACGCCGTTCACGATCGGCGCGAGCGGCACGTCGTTGAACACGCCGGGCATCTCGCAGACCGCCAACATGAACGGCGACTTCAACGTGATCGGCGATATCGGCGTGACGGCCCGGTGGTTCGATCCGGCGCCGTTCTCGCAGCCGACCGGCGTCACGATCGGCAACACGGGCCGCAATCAGTTCCGCGGCCCGGGGGGCTGGACGCTCGACGCGTCCATCTTCCGCACGTTCCCGATGGGCGGCGAGCGCCGCCTGGAACTGCGCCTCGAGGGTGGCAACATCCTGAACCACCCGATCTTCGGCAACCCGAACGGCGACGTGAACTCGGTCAACTTTGGCCGCGTCTCCGGCATCGTCGGTGGCGGGTCGTACATCGAGCGGCAGGTCCGTCTCGGCCTGCGGTTCACGTTCTAGACGGCGGCTCGGTTCGGCAAACGCAGGGGCGCGGGCGTTCAACGTCCGCGCCCCTTTTTTGTTGCCTCCGTGTCTCTGTCAGTAGGCAGTAGACAGTAGGGGGTAGGCAGTAAGATCAGATGATGGAGCAAGTTGGGAGGGGTGCCAGACATGACTCTTCCTGGCTGATCCGGATAGTCCTGCTCACTGTCTACTGCCTACTGCCTACTGCCTACTCGCGCGCGCAGAGCCTCCCCCCGCCGCCGCTCGATGCATATCCCCCGGCAGCGCGCGCCGCGATCGCCCGCGCCCGGCAAGCCGCGTCCTCGAAGCCCACCGACGCCGACGCGATGGGCGCGCTCGGGCGCGTGCTCCATGCATGGGAACAGTGGGAGGCGGCACGCGCCGCCTATGGCCGCGCGGCATCGCGAGCCCCGCGCGCCTTCGAATGGCCCTACCTGGAGGCCGTCGTCCTGCAGCGTCTCGCGCTGCCGGCCGCTGCCGCCGAGAAGCTACAGGTCGCTGTCGCGACGAAGCCGGACTACCTGCCGGCGCGGCTGAAGCTCGCCGAAGCCGTTCTCGATGCCGGCGATCTCGATCGCAGCGCGCAGCTGTTCGCGCCACTCACGGATCCGTCGTGCGCGCCCGCGGTCCAGTTCGGTCTCGGGCGCATCGCCGCGGCGCGCGGGCGGCAGGCAGATGCGATTGAGCATTTCCAGCGCGCCATCGCCCTCTACCCGCAGTTCGGCGCCGCTCACTACGCGCTGGCGCTTGCCTATCGCGCGACCGGCCGCCGTGATGACGCGCAGGCCGCGCTGCAGCGGCACAAGGAGTACGGTGCGCAGTGGCCGGCGCTCGAAGATCCGGTGCTGGCGGCCGTGCACATGGTGCGCGACGATCCGTCCGCGCTGTTGCAGCGAGGCGTGAAGCGCGGCGCTGCCGGCGACGTGGAAGGGGCGATTGCGGATCATGAGGCGGCGGTCGCGATCGATCCATCATTCGCGCACGCGCGTGCGAACCTGATCGGCCTCCATGGCCGCGCGCGGAACTGGACGAAGGCCGAAGACCACTACCGCGCCGTCGTCATGCTCGGCGTCAATGTCGCCGAAGCGCACTACGACTACGGCGTCCTCCTCGGCCTGCAGGCGAAATGGGATGAGGCCGCGGACGCGTATCGCCGCGCTCTCGCGTTGAACCCGCTGCACGCCGAGGCGCACAACAACCTGGGACAGACTCTCGAACAGCTGCGGAAGCTGGACGAAGCGGCCGCGGCATACCGTCGGGCCATTGAGAGCCAGCCGACGCTGCGGATCGCGCGGTTCAACCTCGGACGAATGTTGATCGCGCTGGGCCGTGCCGAAGAGGCGGTTCGAGAGCTGACGTTGCTGACCGAGCCACGCGACAGCGAAACCCCGCGCTATCTGTTCGCGCTCGCCACCGCGCACGTTCGGGCCGGACGCCGCGAAGACGGCATCAAGTGGGCTGCCGAGGCGCGTGACCTTGCCGTGAAGTTCGGCGACACTCCGCTCGCGGCCGCGATCGAGAAGGAACTGGCGCGGATCCGATGAACAGGGTTGCCATCGCCCTATTCGTTGCGGCCATTGGCGGGGCTAACCAGCTTCGCCAAGGCTACGGTGGTCCGCCGGAGCTTTACGCGAAGGCGGAAGCCCCGCCCTACGAGCCACCCGCCGCAGCGCAGACGCCGCTGTTCGTCGACGGCGCCGCGACGAGCGGCCTGAACTTCACACACGTGAACGGCGCGTCCGGCCAGTACTACATGGCCGAGCAAATGGGTTCCGGCGCGGCGCTGTTCGACTACGACGGCGACGGCGATCTCGACGTGTTCCTCGTACAGGGAGGCGCGCTCGAAACCAGGGCGGCGGGCGGCGCCGCAGGGCCGGCGAGCCGGCTGTTCCGGAACGACCTCACCGTCGCGAATGGCAAGCGCGTCCTCCGGTTCACGGACGTGACCGAGCGATCCGGCCTCGCCCTGCGGACCTACGGGATGGGAGCGGCGGTCGCGGATTACGACAACGATGGCGATCTCGATCTTCTGGTTACATCGTTCGGACCGGAGACGCTGTTCCGCAACAACGGCGACGGCACCTTCACCGATGCCACCGCCAGCGCCGGTATCAGCGACCCGTTGTGGAGCACGAGCGCCGCGTTCCTCGATTACGACCGCGACGGAGATCTCGATCTGTTCGTGGCGAACTACCTCGATTTCACCATCGCCGCAAATACGGTGTGCCATGACGCCGTCGGCGCGCGCGATTACTGCAGCCCGCGGTCCTATCGGCCCGTTCCAGACCGCCTGTATCGCAACGACGGCAACGACCGTTTCACCGATGTCAGCGCCCCGGCGGGCATCGACAAGGCGGACGGCGCCGGCCTCGGTGTGACCGCGGGGGATTACAACGCCGACGGCTGGCTCGATCTCTACGTGGCAAACGACGCGAACCCGAATCAGCTCTGGATCAACCAGCGCGACGGGACGTTCGCGGACCAAGGCCTGCTCTCCGGCTCCGCGGTCAACGCCGCCGGCAACCCCGAAGGCAGCATGGGCATTGCCTCGGGAGACTTCGATGTCGACGGCGACGAGGATCTCTTCATCACCAACATTGCCGGTGAAACGTTCGTCCTCTACGCGAACGACGGCCGCGGGAATTTCGACGATGTGAGAGTGAAGGTGGGCTTGGCGGCACCGACGGCGGCGTCCACCGGGTTCGGGACGGATTGGTTCGACTACGACAACGATGGCCTGCTCGATCTCTTCATCGCCAACGGCGCGGTCAACGTCATCGAATCACAGCGTGGCCAGCCGCAGCCGTTTCGAATGAAGAACCAGCTGTTTCGCAACGCCGGCGGCACATTCGTGGAGACCACCGCCGATGCTGGACCGGCGGGCGCGACGCCGAACATCGCCCGGGGAGCGGCGTTCGGCGACATCGACAACGACGGCGACGTCGATGTGCTCGTCACCCGGAGCGGCGGGGCCGTCAGCCTGCTATTGAACCAGGCTGCCACCGGCCGCCACTGGATCCAGATACGCGCGGAGCAGCCGCAGGGGAACCGGTTCGCCTTTGGCGCGTGGATTGGCGTCGAACGTCCGGACAGGCCGACGTTGTGGCGGCGCGTGAAGACGGACGGGAGCTATCTGTCCGCCAGCGACTCCCGCGTGCACGTCGGCCTGGGCGCGTCCTCCGCGATCTCAGGCATCGTCGTCCAATGGCCCGACGGCACACGCGAGCGTTTCGCCGGACCGGCCGCCGACCGGCTCGTAACACTGACGCGCGGCCGCGGACAGGCGAAGTAGCAACACTACTTGATGATGATGCCTTCCTTCTTCAGGCGGGCATCGAGCACGCCGATGATCCGCGGCGTTTCACGCTCCGCCCACTTCTGCGAAACCTCCATCGACTCCTGGAGCAGTTTCGGCATCATCGCGATCAGTTTCTTTCCGACATCCGTGTTGTAGAAGGCCACGAGTCCTCGCACGTCCTCCGCGCTGAAATGCTTGGCGTAGACACTGACAATGTTCGCCATCAGCCCGTCCGGGGCCGTCACGGTCTTCCTGAACTCAGCGTCGAGGACTTCCTTCGCGATGTCGATCGCGCGCGGCGGAATGGACGGCTTCGCGCGAAGTGTGTCCAGGATCTGCCCGGCCGACAGGTTCGCTGCCTGTTCATCTGCTGCGCGCCGGTCAGCTCCATCAGCTGCTCGATATCTTTCCGCACCACCGCGTCCGGCCCCGTGGGCTGCGCCGGCGCCGCAGTCTGGGCGAGACGATAGGAAGCATTAGCGCCTCTCGAAGTTAACGGAGGGTCCGTTCTCAGACCCGAGCCCGCAAGGCACGGGTGGTCGTCGGTCGCTGTCGGCAAGGTCGGCGACGTCATGCAGGCGGCCGTCGGCCAGGGGGACGGCTACGTCCGCGGCTACGAGGCCAAGACCGGCAAGCGACTCTGGGAGTTCGACCTCAATCCGTAGAAGACGATAGCAACTGTCTTGAAAGTCAAGCGGGCACCTCCGCGCTCTGCAGCCACGTGGTGTTCGTCCGCATCATGGCGTTGAGGATCGTGAGCAGCTTGCGCATGCAGGCAATGAGCGCGACTTTCTTCGGCTTGCCGGCCGTCACGAGGACCCGTAGAACGCGCGAATGACCGGGTTGCGCCGGGGCGCCACGAGGGTCCCCATGTACAGCACCGCCCGCACCGGCGCCCGGCCGCCCCAGACGGTCCGCTTGCCCCGCAGCGTCCCACTGTCGCGCGCCAGCGGTGCGACCCCGATTAACGCCGCGATCTGCTTGCGATTCAGGTGCCCGAGCTCGGGCACATCGGCCAGCAAGGTCCGGCTCACCACGGGCCCGATACCCGGGACACTCTGCAAGAGGTCGTCTTTCGCGCGCCAGGCAGGGCTGGTGGCGATCGTCTGATCGAGGTCACGATCGACGTCGGCGACCCGTCGCTCGAGCCACCGGATGTGATCGGTGAGCCCGCGCCGAATCGGGCCCACCGCGTGCTCCAGCCGATTCCGCTCGGCGGTCAGCATGTCCAGCAACTGCCAACGCCGGGTGATCAACGCATCCAACGCTTGCGCGGTCGCATCCGGGAGCGGACGAGGCGTGGGACGGACTCGCTCGGCGAACAGCGCCAAGCCGTCGGCATCCAACGCATCGGTCTTGGCGAGTTGGCCGGTGGCCTTCGCGAAGTCGCGCACCTGCCGTGGGTTCGCGACCACGATCGGCAGGCCCGCAGCCGCCAGCGCCGCCACCACCGCCCGCTCGTACCCCCCGTCGCCTCCAGGACGATGAGGCGCGGACCCAGCGACTGGAGCCGAGCGACCGTGCCCGCGATGCCCTCCGCGTCATTGGGCGCCGTCCACGCCGGGCCCGCCGGTCGGCAGGCGACGACCAACTCCGCTTTCGCCACGTCCACGCCCACGAAGCTTTCACGCATCGACACCTCTCGTGCGGTCATCGTCTGGCCCAGCCTTGCGATGCGGGGTCACGCCCCGCGCAACTGTTCGGGCTCCCGATGAGAGATGCCGGAGACGCCCACGCTATCGTGCGGCCTGAATCGACCGTAGGAAGTATCGAGCTGTCGCCGACAGGATGCGTCAACGCACGCAACGCGGACAGCACCAGCTCGAGCCGATATCCCGGGTGCAGGATGAAGCGCGTGAGCTGCTGCTCCGGCGTCAGCGCCGGGATGGGCGTCCTCTTCGTGAAATCGACGGAGGCGTAGGCCGGATCATCCAGCTGCGGACCGCCGGCCAGCACATCGGGGCCGCCGCCGCCGCGGCCACCGCCTCGTCCGGGCGGTTGCGCGCCGGGCGTCCCCTGAGGAGGGACGCCCGGCGCGGCTGTTTGAGTCGGGCTGGCCGTTTGCGCGACTGGGACGAGCCCCGCGGCGAATGCCATGATCACTGCCGACGCCGGCAGCCAACCATATCGCCGTTCGAAAGAACCGCGCATGGAGACCTACCGCGACGCCGTGGTCATGGGCGCGTTCAGCGCAGTCTTGCAGTACTCCACGCATTTCCGCACTTCCTGGACGGCGTCGGAGCCTTCAGGGATCGCGTACTCGAACTCGACCGACGCGGGGATCTTCCACTTGTTCTTGCGAACCAGCTGGAGGATGTCCTTGATCGGCGTCTCACCGGTGCCCCACGGCAGGTTCAGCTCGCAGTGCTCCGGCGTCGTCCGATCCTTCAGATGGAAGCTCGACGTCCGGGCGTGGTACTTGTTCAAGAAGTCCATCTGGCTGCCGCCCTTGTTGCCTCCCGCGGTCCAGTGGCCGAGGTCGACGTTGGCCATGTTGCCCTTTGAGATGGCGAACGCCTGGTCGAACGCGGTCATGCTGCCCTGCGCATGCGTGTGATACGCGGCGTAGATCTTCTTCTTCATCGCAAAATCGCCGATCCGCTTCAGCTGCGCGGCCGCGTTCTCACCGGCCGGCAGTTCGAGCGTCGTGTGCGTGGCGCCGAGGGCCTCGGCGACGTTGAAGATGTATTCGAACTCCTCGTCCGACATGTTCGCATTGAGCGCCTTCCAGGCGTAGATGGACACGCCCGCGTCGTTGTACATCTTGCGCAGCTTCTTGAACGGCTCCATCGAGACCGTCGTCCGCCACTCCTTCAGCTTCTTCGCCTGTTCCTGCTGCACCGCCTGCTCGGCGGCCTGCGCGGCTTGCTCCTCGGGAGTCATGTTGGCGGCATTGCCACGGCCTCGTCCGCCGCCACCGCCACCGCCCCTGGCCCCTTCTTCCGGAATCACGCAGGTCACGCCGTTCCATGAGCCTGTTTTCGCTCCCGGCGGAATCTCGGCCGCTCCCTCGCGTCCCCGTCCGGCCGGTCCACGGCCGCCGCCACCGCCGCCGGCGCGGCCGGCGCCGCCGCCGCGCCCCTCCCGCCTCGGCGCGCCGGCAAAGCTCTCGACTGGTCCGCCCATGATCTCGACCGCGCTGATGCCGGACTCGAGGATGTACTTCAGCGTCGCCTCGGCGCTCTGGTCGGGCATCTGGCGAAAGCTGTAGGTGATGGCCCCGATCTGGACGCCGTTGATGAGCGAGTTCGGCTTGGTCTGCGCGAAAGCGCCGAAGAGTGACTCCGCGCGGCCCAGAACGGCTGCCGCCGGCAGACCCGCGAGGGCGAGCTTTCCGAATTCACGTCTGCTGTAGGACATTTCGTGCGCTCCTTGATTGGCGCTCACTTCGCTACGCTCGCACTTCGCTGCTCGCTCCGCTCCGTTCGCGTTTAGGTGACTGACCTGAGCTCCCAGCCCTTGCGGAACGAGGGCCGGACGTACTTGTTCGCCTCGCGATTGTTCGTGAACTCCATCTTCTTCGGATCCCACAACAGCTTGCCCGGGACACGGGCCGCGATCGCGCCGAGGACCATCCATTCAGTATAGGGACCGGCGATGCCGAAGTGCGAGCACGCGGGCTCTCCCCCCTTGCACGCGCGGACCCAGTCGCGCTGGTGACCGGGGGACCGCGTCAACATCCGCGGCGGCAGTTTGTATTCCGCCCACCGCGTGCCCGGCAGCAGCCCGACGCTCTCCCCGCGGCCGCCGGTACCGAGGAACCCCTTGGAACCGACGAACACGGTATTGTAGCCGCTCCCCTGCTGCTGCCCGCCGGCGCCCCGTCCCCCACGTCCCGCCGCTTGCGCGGCCGGATCAGCGGCCGGCGCCGCGCCGCGGCCCGCCTCCGCCGGCGGTTGACCACCTCGTCCTCGTCCGGCACCGCCGCCTCGCCCTTCCGCCGGACCGTTATCGATCTGCGGTCCGGTGCCAGCGATCGCGCGCATCTGTTCGACGGTCATGCCTTCCGGCGTGTAGAGCTCGCCGGTGTCGGACCAGTAGACCGTCACGGGCGGCATGTTCTCACGCGCCGCGAATTCCCACCTGAGCGACACCCCGCCGCGCGGGAACGTATACGGACTCTGGCCTTCGCCGAGCTTGAGGCACTCGACACTGATCGGACTTCCCAGCCGCAGCGCCAGATTCGCCGGCCCGAACTGGTGGATGCCCCAGTCGCCGATCAGGCTGGTGCCGAAATCGTAGAAGCCGCGCCAGTTGAACGGCAGGAAGAATCCGAACTGATTGTTCGGGTACTCCTTGCGATAGGCCTCGTCGCCAGACGTGTACGGACGCATCGACGCGCCGCCAAGCCATAGATCCCAGTCGAGCGTATCGGGGACTTTCTCCTGCGCCGGGAGCGCCGGCATGCCCTGCGGCCAGCTCGCGCGCCCGCGGAACGATCGGACTTCCGTGACGTCGCCGATCTCGCCGGACCAGATGATTTCAGCGGCGACGCGGGTGGCCTCGTGCGAGTAGCCCTGGTTGCCCATCTGCGTCGCGACTTTGTATTTCGCGGCGGCGTCGGTCAGCAGCCGCGCCTCCCACGGCGTGCGCGTCAGCGGCTTTTCGACGTAGACGTGCTTGCCCAACTGCATCGCCGCGAGCGCGACATGCGTGTGCATGTGATCGGGGATGACGACGGTCACCGCGTCGATGCTTTTCTCCTTGTCGAGCATCTGCCGGTAGTCCTTGTACTTGGTCGCCTTGTCCCAGCGCGTGAACCCGTCCGCCGCTCGGGCCCAGTCCACGTCCGCGAGCGCGACGATGTTCTCTGAGCTCAGCGAGCCAAGGACACTGCCCGCCCGGCCGCCGGCCCCGACACCGGCGATGTTCATCTTTTCGTTCGGCGACTGGTAACCGAGATACTTCAGCGATGGCGTCGAACCGAAACCGCCGCGCGGAATCACGCCGGCGAGAAGCGTGCCGAACAGAAAGTGCCGTCGGGAAAAGTCGGTCATGACAGTGGTTCCATAGGTTCACGGGGTTCAAGGGGTTGACGGGGTTCACGGGGTTCGGGTTCAAGAGGTTCGAGGTTCGAGGTTCGGAACGCTAACCCGTGAACCCGAACCCCTTGAACCCGTTGAACCTCGTGAACCCCTTGAACCGGTTACTTTAGAACGAAAACCGAATCTGCGCCTGAATCGTGCGCGGATTCTGATACGCGTTGGCCACGCCGAACCCCGCGCCGCGCGGCAGCGACCGCGAGGCGATGAGGTTGCCGTTCGCGTCGAACGGCAGGTTGGTCGCCGTCACCGGATCATTGGGGCTGGACAGGTTGATCGTCGTGTTCCGTCCCGTGATGATCGCCGAGTTCGGCGCGTTGAACATGTCGACGCGCAACTGAAGGTTTCGGGCGCCCCCCAGGCCAGCGCCGTGAAGCTGCGGTTGGCGATCGGCAGGTTCTCGACCGCGTCGGTGGTCACCGTACAGGAGCGTTCGCCGCTTTGCGTGTTTACCAGAGCGGATTCGGCCACCACCTGGACGCTCTCGGCGACGCCGCCGACTTCGATGGTGAGCACGCCAATCAGGGCACGGTCCCCCGCGCTGACGGCGATCCCGGTGCGCCTGAGCGCCTTGAAGCCGGCCATGCTGACCTGAACGGTGTACCGGTCCGGCGGGACATTGACGAAAGAGAAATCGCCGCTCGCGTTCGTGAACACGTCGGACAGTTGCGTGCCGCGCGTTTCGCTGATGAGGCTGACCGGGGCCCCGGGGATGACGCCGCCCTGCGGGTCTCTGACGGTGCCGGCCACCGCGCCGGTGGTAATCTGGGCGGCGGCGGGCGCCGCCAATGCGAGAACTCCGAAGACGATAGCCGCGAGCGGGAACGACGTTCGACAAGCGAACATTAAACGACGTGTTCGCTGTCAGAGACGGCGTATACGGCGCTGGAGTCCGGAAGACCTGCAATTTCTAGGAGGAGGAAGTCGTGCTGTACGTAGCCTTGATTGTTCTCGCGGTGAATATCGACGTCCCCCTATCCTCGCAGTGTCAGACAATTGCGGATCGCATCACCGCCCGGCCAGCGGCTTATCGTGCGGAGCCGTTGGAGATGCACCCTACGTACGAACTCCTGACGATCCCGATCCAGGAAGTCGTCGCGGCGGGGGAGGTCGTCGTCGAGGGCACGGTTCATCCTATTCGCACCTACTTGTCGGACGATGGCTGCCAAGTGCTGACCGATTATGCCGTCCACGTGTTGCAGGTGGCGTACGGGACGTTGCCGCCCGAAGCGAAACCGGGTCTGGCATCTCCTCTCACGATAACCACCTATGGAGGACAGATGACCATCAACGGCATCAAGGTTGTCGCAAGACTGGACCAACTGCCGCCGTTCACACCTGCTCAGCACCTACTGTTGATTCTGTCGCGAAAGGCTGCTGATCCGCGGTCCTACGAGCTTGCCAAAGGAGTCTACGGTGCGTTTTCCGTCGAGAACGGACGCGTAAAGCACCTGCTCCAGTCAGCCGGCTCCGCCCGGTTCGACGACATGGACAAGACGGCGCTGATCGCAAAGTTCAAGCGGAAGTAGCCCGCGACCTGCCGGCCTGACCCTCCCTCCGTCAGCGGCGGAGTCTTGTGCCTGGGCTACTAACCCGCTATCAGCTGATAGCTGAAAGCTAGTGCTTCCCGAGCGACGCGACTTGCACGCGGGCGTCGTTGAAGCACGCGCCGCCGCCGAGATCCGTCAGCGTGTCCGGCACCAGCGCGTTCGG
>DATLXP010000323.1:0-10780 GCA_035575695.1 Vicinamibacterales bacterium | reverse complement strand
GGCGTGCCGGCGCTCAAGGCGGGCGTCGTCGGCGGTAACTTCAACAACGCCGGTTTCGCCACGTTCACCAACGGCGGCTTCAGCATCAACGGCAGCCGTCCCGACGAGAACACCATCACGGTGGACGGCGCCGTGGCGCTCAGGACGCGTTCATCCGGCACGATCATCGGGATACAGAACGTCGACGCGTTGCAGGAAGTGCAGGTGCTGACCGCCAACTACATGCCCGAGTACGGACGCGCGAGCGGCGGACAGATCCGCTTCATCACCAAGAGCGGAAGCAAGCGGTACACCGGGAACGCCTCGTTTTTCTGGCGAGATGATTCGCTCCAGGCCAACACCTGGACGCGGAACCGGAGCACCAACCAGGCCGACAACCAGGGGCCCGCGCCGTTTGAATACAAGCAGTACGGGTTCGCGTTGGGAGGACCGGTCCCCGGATCGATGTTCAAGGACCGCCTGTTCTTCTTCGGCGCGCAGGAACGGGTCAATTTCTTCCAGGTGGCCACCAACATCGCGACGGTGCCGACCGCCGCCATGCGGCTCGGAGACTTCAGCGAACTGCTCAACCCGGCCAACGGCTATTTCGCAGGGGCGCAGATCATCCGGGACCCGCTGACCGGCCGGCCGTTTGACGGCAACATCATCCCGTCCAACCGGCTGTCGCCGAATGGCGTGGCGCTGCTGAAGCTCTATCCGCTGCCCACGCCGGGCTTCCGTCAAGGCACGGCCAACGCGATCCTGACCAGCGAAAATCCGCAGGATCAGCGGAAGGACAACATCCGGCTCGATTACCGCATCAACTCGAACCACCAGTTGACGGGCCGCTACTCCGGGCAGGTCTGGACGGGCATCGATCCCTTCCGCGGCACGTTCCCTTTTGCCCGAACCGAGTGGGACCGGCCCAATCTGACGACCAACGTCAACTGGGTGAGCACGTGGAAGAGCAATCTCATCAACGAGATGAGCTACGCGTTCTCGCGCGACCAGGTGTTCATCAACGTGTTCACGGCGCCCGGGCTGCACAAGCGAAGCCGGACCGGCATCAACTATCCCTACATTTTTCCCGAGAACAAGGAAATTGACGACAAGATCCCGACGGTCAACATCGATACGTTCTCGGGCTTCGACGGCGGACCGTATCCGGCGTCCTCTGAAGGACCGATTCACGTCGTGTCGAACGCCACGACCTGGGTGAAAGGGCGGCACACGTTCAAGGGGGGCGTCGCGGTCGAGTACTCTGGCCAGGACGACTTCGACCAGATCAACGTGAACGCGATTCCGGGCGGCACGAACAATCAGAACGGCCAGTTCGCCTTCAGAAACAGTTCGACCGCGCGGTCCGGCCTCGGCATCTCCGACATGGCGCTCGGCCTCTTCACCGACTACGCCGAACTCGGCCAGCGCGCCTTCACGAAATGGCGGGCGCTCGCGACCGATGTCTTCGTCCAGGACTCCTGGAAGCTGAGCAGCAAGCTGACCATCGAAGGGGGCGTGCGATGGGCGCTCTGGCCGCCGTGGTACTCGACGACGAACAACATCGCGAATTTCGACCCGCGCTTCTATGATCCCGCCAGGGCGGCGACCATCAATCCGGCCAACGGCCGGTTGACCGGCGGCGACCGCTACAACGGCATCGTCCTGCCGGGCAGCGGTTTCCAGGGTGACGGCGCCAATCTCGTCGTGGCGCGCGACCCGGCCGTGCTGGCGCTCTTCCGCGGGGAGCCGCGCGGATTCTCGGAAACTCACAAGAACGTGTTGGAGCCGCGTCTCGGCGTCTCGTATTCCTTCAACGAAAAGACGGTCGTCCGCGCGAGCAGCGGGGTGTTCCATAACCGCGTGACCCTGAACGATTCCACGCTGCTCGGCGGCAACCCGCCGTTCCAGCCGATGGTGACGCTCTCGGGCGGCAGCGTGGACAATCCCGGCGGCGGCGCCGTCGGGGGCACGAACCTGCCGTTCGGCATCCAGGCACAGGACGTCGTCTTCAAGCATCCAACCGCCTACATGTGGTCCACGGGGATCCAGCGCGAGGTGCCGTTCGGTTTCATCATGGACGTCACCTACGTCGGGCGCCGGGGGCTGTACCTGCAGCGCGAACGGAACCTCAACCAGCTGCCCGTACCCGGCACCGTCCAGGCGAACCCTGGCGTCAACATTGCGGCCCTGCGCCCCTACAAGGGTTACGGGACTATCCGGCTCTCGGAGAATTCCGGACGCTCGATCTATCACAGCCTGCAGATCAGCGCGGACCGCCGGTACACGAACGGTCTGAAGGTAGGCTCGGCCTACACCTTCGGCAAGTCGGAAGACAACGGCAGCGACAAGCGCAACGTCGTCTGGAACACCTATGACGATCGATCGTTCTGGGGCGCGTCCAGCTTCGACCGCCGTCACGTGTTGAGCGTCTACTACATCTACGACCTGCCCTTCTGGCGTGAACCGTCGACGCTGCTGCAGAACATCCTGGGCGGGTGGCAGATCTCCGGCGCGACCTTCTACCGCTCCGGCACGCCGTTCTCCATTACCCGGCCCAACGACATCGCGGGCGTCGGTGACGGCGGGTTCGGCCAGCCGGTGGATCTGATCGGTGACGCCGATGCGAACACGAACGGGAGGTTCTCGAGCGGCACCGACGACAACTTCTCCTTTAATCCTGCGGCGTTTGCCTTACCGGCGCAGGGCAGGTTCGGGAACTCCACGCGCAACATCCTTCGCAACCCGTCGGATCAGCAGTGGGACATCGCGGTGTTCAAGAATGTCGCGCTGGGGGGGCGGCGCAAGGTGCAGTTGCGCGCCGAGATCTTCAACTTTCCGAACCACCCGAACCTGAACGGTCCGATCGCGGACATCACGAATCCGAATTTCGGACGGATCATCACGAAGGACAACTCGCGGCGGGACATTCAGCTCGCGGCGCGCTTTCTTTTCTAGGCCACGGTGCAACACGGGACCGGGCCACACACGGGCCACGGTTCAACACGGTGCAACACGGCCGGGGCAGATACGGGCCACGGCTCAACACGGCACACGGTTCAACAGGAGCCACGGCTCAAACCGTGCGACCCGGCAGCTACGGGGTATTGATCAGGTAGTGTTTCGACAGCGCCGCGAAGGACTCCACTTCGCGGCGCTGCCATGCGTCATCCCACCCGAGCTCTTTCGCGAGCAGGGAAGCCACGCGCGGCGCCATGTCGCGGGCGACGGCGGCGTTCAGGAAGAGCGCCCGGCTCCGGCGCGCGAGGACGTCCTCGACGGTCCGCGCCATTTCTTCTCGTGCCGCCCACACGACGTCCGCCGCGGTCGCCGGCAGCGCGGCGTGGAGTCGCTCGCCAAGCCCGGTCGTTTCGAGCGCGAGCGCCCGGATGTGAGCGACATCGTCACCGCCCTGGATCCTCAACCTCTTCGTGACGCACCGGCGAGCTGGCAGCCCCGCGGAGGCCGCCGCGTGATCCACGGTTTCCTCTGCCATGCGGCGGTAGGTCGTCCACTTGCCACCGGTGGTCGTGACGAGCCCCGACGGATCAGTGTGGAGCGTGTGATCGCGCGCGAGCGCGGCGGTGATCTGCGTGCCTCCCTTCCGGACCAGCGGGCGGATGCCGGCAAACACGCTCAGGACATCACGTCGGCTGGGCGCCGCGCGGAGATAGCGCCCCGCGGTGGCAAGCACGAAGTCGATTTCATGTTCCAGTGCCGCCGGCTCGAGCACTGCCTCGCGGACGGGCGTATCGGTCGTCCCCAGGAGCGTGTGCCCCTGCCACGGGATCGCGAACATGACGCGGCCGTCCCCCACGCGCGGCACCATGATGGCGGTATCGCCGGGCAGGAACGATCGGTCGACGACGAGGTGGATGCCCTGGCTTGGCGCGATGAGCGTGTCCGCGTCAGGCGCGGCCATGCGCCGGACCCCGTCGACGAACGCGCCCGTGGCGTTCACGACGACGCGGGCGCCGAAGCGGTGCTCCGAACCTGACTCGACATCGCGCGCGACCACGCCGTCGACTTTTCCGTTGACGGTCGTCGTCACCCCTTCGACCTGCATGTAGTTGAGCACGGTGCCACCGTGCTCCGCCGCGGTCTGGATCAGGTTGATCAGCAGTCGCGCGTCATCGAACTGGCCGTCGTGGTATTCGATGCCTCCGCGCAGGCCCGCCTCACGGATCGTCGGCAGACGGTCGAGCGTTGCGGCTCTCGACAGCAGGCGGGATGGACCGAACGTGCAGCGCCCGGCAAGAAGGTCGTACATCTTGAGGCCGGCGCCATAGTACGGCCGCTCCCATCGGGCATAGGCGGGCACGATCAGCGGCAAGTCGGTCACGAGGTGCGGCGCATTGGCCCGAAGGATCGAGCGCTCCTTCAGCGCTTCCATCACGAGGGAGATGTTCCCCTGTGCGAGATAGCGGACGCCGCCGTGGACCAGCTTCGTGCTCCGGCTGGAGGTGCCCTTGCCGAAGTCGCTCTGTTCGAGCAGCACGACGGCGTACCCGCGCGAGGCCGCGTCCACCGCGATGCCTGCTCCGGTCGCGCCGCCGCCGATGATCGCGAGATCCCAGGGTTCGTGGCGCTTCGTGACGCGCGCCAGCATGTCCGCTCGGTTCATGCGGGATCGCTGCGCACCCAGTGACCCGCACGCGCGACCGCCTCGCGCCACCGCCCGCGCAGGGCGTCGGCCCTGGAGGTGTCAATGGACGGCTCGAAGCGGCGGTCGACGCGCCATTGCTGGGAAATGTCAGCCGGCGACGCCCAGAAGCCCACCGCGAGGCCGGCGAGATAGGCCGCACCGAGCGCCGTCGTCTCCGTGACGGCGGGCCGGACGACGGGCACGCCAAGCAGATCCGCCTGGAACTGCATGAGGAAGTCGTTGGTCGCCGCACCGCCGTCGACGCGGAGTTCCGCGAGCGGGATGCCCGAGTCGCGCTGCACGGCGTCGAGCAGGTCGCCGACCTGGAAGGCAATGCTCTCGACGGCCGCCCGAGCGATGTGTCCGGCGGTCGTGCCGCGCGTCATGCCGATCATGAGTCCCCGGGCGTAGGGGTCCCAATGGGGTGCGCCGAGACCGGCGAATGCCGGAACCAGGTAGACGCCGCCGTTGTCCTCCACGCTCGCCGCCAGCTGCTCGACATCAGCGGACCGCTGGATGAGCCCGAGCCCGTCGCGCATCCACTGCACGACAGCCCCGCCGATGAAGACACTGCCTTCGAGCGCGTACTCCGTGCGCCCGTTGACCGTCCAGGCGACGGTCGTGATCAGCTTGTTTCGCGACGCGACCGGCGTCGTGCCCGTGTTCTGGAGCAGGAAGCATCCCGTGCCGTAGGTGTTCTTCGTCAACCCTGGCGACACGCACATCTGTCCGAACAGCGCAGCCTGCTGATCGCCGGCGATCCCGGCGATGGGCACATCCGCCAGCCCGACGTCGGCCGAGACCCGGCCGTACACTTCGCTCGAGGATCGCACCTCGGGCAGCATGCTGGCCGGCACGCCGAGGATGTTCAGCAGCTCGTCATCCCACGCCATCGTGTGGATGTTGAAGAGCATCGTGCGCGACGCGTTGCTGACATCGGTGATGTGCACCTTGCCGCCGGTCAGGTTCCAGACCAGCCACGAATCGACCGTGCCGAAGGCGAGCCGCCCCTGTTGCGCACGCTGACGCGCACCCGCGACGTTGTCGAGGATCCACGCGACCTTGCTGCCGGAGAAGTAGGCGTCGACGATCAGCCCTGTCTTGTCGGCGATCGAGGGACCGTGCCCGTCAGACTTCAGGCGATCGCAGAACTCCGCGGTGCGCCGGTCCTGCCAGACGATCGCGTTGTACACCGGACGCCCGGTGTCGCGGTCCCAGACGATGGTCGTCTCGCGCTGATTGGTGATCCCGATGGCCGCGACGTCCGTCGGCCCGGCGTGCGCGCGGCCGAGCGCCTCGACCGCCACGGCGTTCTGGGTCGCCCAGATCTCCTGTGCGTCGTGCTCGACCCATCCCGGTTCGGGAAAGATCTGGCGAAACTCTTTCTGGGCCAACGCCACGATGGCGCCGTCGCGATCGAAGAGGATCGCGCGTGAACTGGTCGTGCCCTGGTCGAGGGCGAGGATGTATCGCATCTCAGTCTCCGGTGGCCACTACTGTATACTCCCGCAGCATTTCGCCAACCCGGTATCGTGGATGAAAATCGGAGGGACTCGTGCGCGAAGCACTCGCGGAATTTCTCGGGACGTTCGTACTGATACTCATCGGCATCGGGGTCGTCGCGCAGGTCGTGCTCAGCCAGCAGACCGCCGGGTCGTATCTGACGATCAACCTGACGTGGGGGCTCGCGGTGACGATGGCCTGCTATGTGGCAGGAGGCGTGTCGGGGGCGCACCTCAATCCGGCGGTGACCGTCTCGCTGGCGGTGCACCGGGGGTTTCCCTGGCGCAAAGTCGGGCCCTACATCGCGGCGCAGATGGCCGGCGCCTTCGTGGCCTCGGCGGTCGTGTACGTGACCTACATGGAGGCCTTGAATCAGTTCGACGGCGGGCTGCGGCAGGTCGCCGGGGCGCAGGGCACGGCCGGTATCTGGGCCACGTATCCCCAGGCATTCCTCAGCGTGTTTCCCGGAGGGTTCATCGATCAGTTCGTCGGCACGGGGATCCTGATGCTCGTGATCCTGGCGGTGTCTGACGCGCGCAACACGCCCCCTGTGTCGGGCATGGCGCCGCTCATCGTCGGCCTGCTCGTCGTCGCGATCGGGATGTCGTTCGGCTTCAACGCCGGCTATGCGATCAACCCGGCCCGCGACCTGGGGCCGCGATTGTTCACCGCGATCGCCGGGTGGGGGAGCCAGGTCTTCCGCGAGGGCAATGGCTGGTGGTGGGTCCCGGTCATCGGGCCGGTGGCCGGCGCCGTGTGCGCAGGCTGGGTGTACGACGGCTTCATCGGCCACCGCTTTCCCGGCGATCCGTCCCCCACGAGCGCCGCGTCCACGACACCGCCGCCGCAGCCCGGGCAACTGCCTCCGGTGTGATCTAGTAGCGCAGCCCTTCAGGGCTGCCCGCGGCTTGTTGCAGGCCTGAAGGCCTGCGCTACTAGACTGCAGGGCTGAAGGCCGGAGTCCTACTTCCGCGGAAACTGGTCGGGATTGTCGGTGAAGACGGCGTCGACGCCGTATTCGTAGAGGAACTTCGCCATTTCATCGCGCACCGACGCGAAGGCGCCGGTGTTGGACGAGCGGAACGTCCAGGGCGTCACCGTCAGGCCGGCGGCGTGCGCCCACTGCACCAGCTCGGGACGCGCCGCCACGATCATCTTGTTCGGACCGAGGCCGGTCGCCCACCCGGCGATCGCGCGCACCTTCTCGGCCGAATCGATCTTCGTCGCGTTCTCCGGTCCCACGAGAAACATCCGCGGCACCGCCGGCAGCTCGGTCGCGAGCCGCTTGACCGTCGTCTCGTCGAACGACTGGATGATGACGCGCGACGTCTTCCCGCCCACCAGTTTGTTCGTCTTGAGGATGTCGGCCAGGAGCTTCTCCGGGCTCACGCCGCGCCCTCGGTAAAACGCCGGATCCTTGAGCTCGGGATAGAGCCCCGCCTTCTTGCCCACGAGGTCGATCGCTTCCTGGAATGTCGGAATCCGCGTGCCCGCAAACTTCGCGTTGAACCACGAGCCTGCATCGAGCTGCTTGAGCTCAGCGACCGTGAAGTCTGCGACCAGCCAGTGCTTTCCCATCGGAGCACCGGGGGCGTTCTCGACGAAGCGGGTGGGGAAGGCCTCTTCGACGTTCGTCGTGCGTTCCAGCGTCAGGTCGTGGATGCAGACCAGCACGCCGTCCTTCGTCACGGCGAGGTCCTGTTCGACGAAGTCAGCCTTCTGCTCGATGGCGAGCGCGTACGCGGCGAGGGTGTGCTCGGGTGCGTAGGCGGACGCACCGCGGTGTGCGACGAGCTGTTTGGTCTTCACGGGCTGCTGCCGGGCGCCCCCATGGGCGCACGACAGCAGCACGATGGCAGCGGCGAACGCGACGGTGGCGCGTCCGGTCATGTGGTGCATGGCTTAGAAGTTCAGCTTCACGCCGAGCTGCAACTGCCTGGCATCGTAGGTTGACGTGATCGTGCCGAAGGCGTTCGCGCTGCGATTGCCGTTGGGACCGCGGAAATTGGCGCGGTTCAGGAGGTTGAACGCCTCGAGCCGGAACTGCGCGCGCGTGTCGGTGCCGAAGGGCAGCCGGAAGTCCTTCGCCGCGACAGCGTCCATCTGCCAGAACCAGGGGGCGCGCACGCTGTTGCGCGGCGCGTTGCCGAAGGGCTGACTCGGATCGGTCGGCACCGCGACGGTGTCGCGACTCAGGTAGCTGGTGACGGAGTTCCTGTCTCCGTAGGGATCGCCGGTCACGTTCGGCCGATAGTTGTTCGCGCCGCGGAAGTCCTGCTGGATCCCGGACACGATGAACGCGGTGGCGGGGACGTAGGTGAGGTTGACCGCTTCACCGGAGGTCATGGTGTTGATGCCGCTGAACGTCCATCCACCCAGGAGCGCATCGACGAGAGGTCCGGCGTCGTCCAACCAGCGATGACCCTTCCCGAACGGCAGTTCCCACACGACGCTCGTCGTGTTGTTGAGCGGCTGGTTGTACGCCGACGTGCCGTAGTCCGCGTCGAGATTGCGGAAGTCCTGGGGCGCCGGGAAGTTTCCGTTGGGAGATTCCAGGGTGCCGGCACCGTTGTCTTTCGCCTTCGACCACGTGAACGCGTTGAGGAGCATGAGGCCGCGACGCGGGCGATAGTCGTACTTCACCTGCATGCTGTCGTATCGTGATTTTCCGCCGTTGAACGCATAGGTGATGTCGGCGAAGCCGGCAATGGGCCGGCGATTGGCGAGAGGAATCGTGCCGGCGGCATTGTTCGGCGCCGCCTGGTTGAAGTTGGCGAGCAGCAGCAGCGCATCCGCGCGGTTCCCGACGTACGCCACGTCCAGCAGCATGTTGCGCGCGATCTCGCGCTGCACCGAGATGTAGTAGCTCTTCACCTCGCTCGAGCGGTAGTCCTCGGGCATGTAGGTAATGTTGGCCCGGAGCGGATCGAACTTCGACGGATTGGTGAGGTCAGCCGCGTACCCCTGCTCGGTGGTCCGGAACGCGGGGGTGAGAGGATCGGACTGGTTGACCACCGCGTTGACGACCTGCGGGCCGTTGATCGGCAGGATGTTCGCGCCGCCTGCGCGATGGAAGTGCACGAAGCTCATGCCGTACCCGCCGCGGACGACCGTCTCGGGCAGCACCGTCCAGGCAAAGCCGAAGCGGGGGCCGAAGTTGTTGCGATCCGGCTTGATGCGCGAACGCTCGAAGAGCGACCCGTCTTTCGCCGGGATGAGGGTGTTGGTCGCGGGGTCGTAGTTCGAGAGGATATTGTCCTTCTCCCACTGCGGCGTCGCGTACTCGTAGCGGAGCCCCAGGTTCAGGGTGAGCTTGTCGTTCAACCGGAAGTCGTCCTGCACGTAGGTGAAGTGCATCTGCTGCCGGAGGTTCGCGATGAGGATGTTGCTCAGGGCGTACTGGCTGCGGAAGCCGAACATGAAGTCGGCGAGGTTGTAGAGGTTGTTCGCGGCGGCGCCGACCGGGCGGCTGATCTGCCCGGCGTAGGCGTCGCGGCCATAGAGCGGGTTGACGTCCTGTACCTCGGTGTTGATGTGCTGGAACTCGTAGCCGGTCTTGAGCGAATGCCGACCCGTGACCCACGTGTAATTCAGCTTGGGATTGAACACCTCCGGGTACTGCCACTGAGGATTCGTCGCCTGCCGCCCCAGGTTGGAGAAGCCGGTGATCAACTGCGTCGGCAGCCCGCCGGCGATCCGATCATCGGTTGGCAGGCCCGGGATCCCGTACGCCTCGAGGGCGGCGGGTGTGCCGAGCGCAAGGGGACTCTTGCCCGCCACCGTGCGGGACCAGCCGAAGCGTCCTTCGAGAAGCGACGTGCCACTGCGGGCCCAGGTGAAACCCGTGACCAGCTGCTTGTTGGTGACGTAGGTCAGCCCGTTGCCTTCTCCTCCGGAGGGCAGGGGCAGCGGCGGGTTGTCGATGATGTCGACGTCACGATAGCCGTAGCGCGCAAAGCCGCTCAAGGCGGGGCTGAACTGAAGGTCGCTCTTCAGGTTGAACTTGTTGGTGGTGTTGGTGAACTCCTGGAGGATCGAGTAGTTGTTCGCCGTGCCCGCCGACGTGGGTTGGGGCAGGCCCGAGAGCACTTTCTGCGCGAGCGGCGTCATCGGGATCGGGGTGCCGGCGGGGTAGTCCACGCCAGTGAGCTTGTTGATGACCGCGACGGTCAGGATGCCCTGTCGTTGCGCCAGCGTGGGAATGGTCTGGAAGGCCACGTTCTGACGGGTCTGCCGGAAGGCCTCGATGTCGCCGAAGAAGAACGCGCGGTTCCTGACGATCGGGCCGCCGAGCGTGCCCCCGAACTGGTCGCGGCTGAGCGTCGGCTTTCCGGCGGCGGGCTTGAAGAAGCCGGTGGCGTTGAGATCCGTATCGCGGAAGAACTCCCAGGCGGCGCCGGTGAAGCGGTTGGTCCCGCTTCTGTACGACACGTTGATCGTGCCGCCGGCGCTACGTCCGTACTCGGCGCTCATGTTGTTGGTCACGACCCGGAACTCCGCGACCGCGTCGGGCGAGGGCTGCATGACCTGGTTGGAGAAGCCCTGGTTGCTCGTGCCGTAGGCGTTGTTGTCGATGCCGTCCAGGAGGAAATTGTTGAACGTGCTGCGGAGCCCATTGACGTTGAACGACCCTTCGCGCACGGTCGAACCCGAGCC
>DATLXP010000322.1:0-4530 GCA_035575695.1 Vicinamibacterales bacterium | reverse complement strand
CGCCAGTTGACCGTACGCGCCGCCGAAGAACGCATTCAACTGGGACCCGGTCCCGAACAGGTTGAAGTCCACGTAGCTGAGGCCGGCAAACGGCAGCGGACGGCTGATGTTGGGATCGATGATGACGCCCGCCGCGAGCGTGCGCACGCGATCGGCCCGTTCCGCCACCTCGGGAACGGGGGGTACCGGAGCCGCACCCTCGATGCCGGGCCGCGCAGGCCGCCGCTCTCTCGTGAGGTATCGGTATCCCTCGGCCGTATCGCGCAACATGACGGACTGAGACGCGTACGCCGCCGACCGGCGCGCGGAGAAGTCCGAAGGATCAAGTTCCTGCGTCGCGATGCTCAGACGCCGGTGAATCGGCGTCCGGTGCGCCGCCCCCTCGTAGATCTGCCGCACATCGGAACGCGACAGCATCCACACGCCGTCGCGCACGGCGCGGAATTCGTCCACCTGCTCGGACGACACAATGGCTCCACGGAGGCCTGTCTGCACCGCCGCAACCTTGACCATGGCGAAGCCGTCCATCGCGATCCAGGCCCGGCCGCGAAAGAGCGTCTGCCTGGTGTCGGAAGGGGCGAACGCCACGACGTAACACCGCACACCGTTGACCGTCTCGTCACCGGCCAGGGAATACCGGTAGAGGTCCGTCAGGGCGATCGCGAGCGGCGGCGACGCCACGCGCTCCGGCTCGAGAATCGGAAGGCGCGGCACACCGCCCCCCCGGAACTCGATGCCGTTCACGCGGATGCTCCGCTGCTCGAGCTCCGTCCGGTCGCGATCGGTGTAGACGACGGTATCGGACGTGATCGTGACCGGCGCCGGGAACCCTGGGGCCTCGAACGTCAAGGTGAGGACGCCTGTCGAAATCGACCGCGTGACGAGCGATGCCTGACGCCGGACGGCCGCCTGATGGCGCGCCACGATCTCGTCGACCGATAGCCGTCGCGCGCCGCGCACCTCCACGTCCTCGGAAAATCCTTCCCGCGGTCGCCCGGCGGCCTCCGCCAGTGCAGCGACGAACGCGGCAGCATCGAGAGCATCCGCGGGCACGCTCACCACCCAGCCCTCGGCGCTCCCCTGACGGGTGACGTCGAGCGCTGCGCGCGCGGTGTCTGCCTTCAGAGCGGGCCAGAATCTTACGCGCGGGGGGGGAACCGCGTCGGGCACACCCACGATGACGTCGGCGTAGGAGGCGAGATGCCGTTCGACAAGAAACGACTTGTAGTCAGGGCGCTCGACCTGCAGCGCGAGGATGCCGTCCCTGCCCGCACGTGCGCGCACCTCCGCGAGGAGTGACTTCAGCCTGAACGCCGCGTCGTCCGGGCTCGACGACGTGACGGCTGGCACCACCAGAATCCCTGGCCGCCCGCCCCGCCGGGAGATCTCCTCCATCACTGAGGCGTCGACCTCCGCTCGCGACGTCCGAACGAGCACGGTGAGCCCATGCAACTGTTCCGGCAGCAGCAGGACCTGGCCGGGGAGGATCGTCACGACGAGGCAGGCCGGACAGGCGGGCCCCTCGGTCTGTTGTGCCGACGCGGCAGTGGCGGCAAACCCCCAGAACACCAACGCTACGAGCTGGGCGTATAATGAGCGTTTGGTCATGACCACCGGGCGGCTTGTGGGCACTGCCCACCCGAGGATCGTCTGACGTGCGCGTCGTCGCCATCTGCCAGGACGAGCTCGTCATTCGGACACTGAACGATGTGCTGCAGCCGAGTTTCGAGCTGGAGTTCCTGCTGGATGCAGGTCCGCTCGCACGACGGCTGCATGAGGCGGGGCTCCCGATTACCGTCGGCGACTCCCGCAGGATCGACACCTACGTCAAGGCGGACATCTCCCCCACCACTTCGTTCATCGTCGAAGATAACGGCAAACGCAGCGTCCGGAAGGTGCTCACCGCCATCCGGGATGCCGGGGGCACGCTGACCTATGTCGTGCATACGGGCCAGGCGGTCCGGGCGCATAATTCGGACGCGCTGAAGGCCGAGTTCCCGGACGTCGCCGACATGGACCTGTCGGAATTGATCCGGCCGACGCTGGTCACGGAACTCAGCCGTTCGATGACGCGGGCTCGCGTCCAGCAATACCAGCGCTACTTCGCCGATGCGGACCGGGTGCTCATCCTGCTGCACAACGATCCGGATCCCGACGCGCTCGCGAGTGGTCTCGCCCTGCGGAACCTCCTTCGCCGCACCAAGACCACGGCGATCATCGGCGCGATGCAGGGGGTGACCCGCCCCGAGAACCTGCGCATGGCGAACATGCTCGACATCCACGTCGAGCCGATCACGCCGGCGTCCTTCCAGGAGTTCGAGCGGATCGCGACCGTGGACGTGCAACCGCATTATTTCGGGGGCCTCCTGCCGCGCGTGGACCTTGTCGTCGATCATCATCCTGAACAGACCGGATATAGCGCGAGCTTCAAGGACATCCGCGCCGATTACGGGTCCACGGCCACGATTCTCACCGAACATCTCCGTGCGGTCGACGTCAACATCTCGGAGCGGACGGCGACGGCGATGCTCTACGCCATCAAGTCTGACACGCTGTTCTTCGCGCGTCACACCAATCGCGTGGACCTCGAGGCGTTCACGTTCCTGTATCCGCTGGCGGATGCGGCATTGATCCGGAAGATGGAAGGGGCCGAGATCACGCTCGAGCGGCTCGACTACGTGACACGGGCGAGCCAGGGCGGGATCATGCGCGACCAGGTCTTCAGCGCGTTCGTCGGCGAGGCGCCTCGCGAGGACTTCATCCCGTACACCGCGGACTTCTTCCTTCAGCTCGAAGACGCCAAGTGGACCATCGTCGCGGGCGTCGTGAACGACTCGCTCATCGTGAGCGTCCGCAACCTCGGCTATTCGAGGAATGCCGGCGAATTCGTCAAGCGGTGGTTTGCCGACATCGGGAGCGCCGGGGGCCACCGCGCCATGGCCAAGGCGGTCGTCCCGATGCACCGCTTCCGCGAGAAGTTCGGCAACCTTGAAGGCCCCGCCATCACGGCACGGATTGCCGACATGGCCGACCAGTTCCTGCACGAGACGACGCCGGACAAGAAGAAAGAGCCGGTCGCCCGGTAGGCCCGGTTGCCCCGTAGGCCCGACCTTCAGGTCGGGCGTTACGAGAGCGCCTGATCCAGGTCCGCGATCAGGTCGTCGGGATCCTCGAGCCCCACTGACAGACGCGCCATACTCGGTGTCACGCCGGCGCGGCGCAGTTCCTCCTCGGTGTGCCCCCATTGCGACGTGAGCACCGGAAGGCTGCAGAGACTTTCGACGCCACCGAGGGATGCCGCCCTGTTGAAGACCCCGAGCTTGTCGAAGAAGCGCGCGGCCCCTTCGTAGCCTCCCCCGACATCCACGCACACCATCCCCCCGAACCCGCGCATCTGCTTCCGCGCGATCTCGTGGTCCGAGTGCTGGGGCAAACCCGGGTAATAGACAGCGGCGACACGCTTGTCGGCCGCCAGCCACGTCGCCACTTTCATGGCACTGCTGTTGTGGCGCTCCATCCGCACCGCCAGGGTCTTGAGCCCGCGGCCCAGCGCGTAGGCGGCATACGGATCGAGCACGGTGCCTACCATCCGGCGCGCCTTCTGCACGGGTTCGAGCAACGCGGCAGACCCCGCGAGGATCCCGGCGGTCACATCGCTGTGCCCGTTCAGGTATTTGGTCGCGCTGTGCATGACCAGGTCCACGCCGAGCGCGAGCGGCTGCTGGTTCACAGGGCTCGCGAACGTATTGTCGATGGCCGCCAACACCCCCCGCGCGCGGCACGCCCCGGCGATGGCGGCAATATCCAGACACCGCAACGTCGGATTGATCGGTGACTCGAACCACACGAGTCGCGTGGCTGGCGACAACACCTCGTCCGGGCGGCTCAGCTCCTCGATCGAGACGAACCGCGCCCTGATGCCGAACTGTGTCAACAGGTCCCCGATCAGATGCAGCGTGCCCCCGTAGATCGCGGAGCTGCAGACGATCTCGTCACCGGCTTTCAGGAGCCCGAGCAAGGCGGTGGTCGTGGCCGCCTGGCCGCTCGACAGGAGCATCGCGGCCTCGGCCCCTTCGAGCTTCGCCACCGTCTCCTCGACGGCCGTGATCGTCGGATTGCCGTAGCGTGTGTAGAGAAACTTGTCCGACTTCCCTTCGTTATAGTCACGCACCTGCTGGGCGGACTCGAACACGAAGGTGGTCGTCTCGAAGATCGGCGTGGTGAGGGGCTCCGCGTGATGCAGACCACGCGCGCGCTGGACGAGTTGCGTCGCTATTTTCATGAGACGAACAGCCTACCAGGCTGCTGAAAAATGCCAGCCTGAATGGAAAATGGTAGATGGGAAATGGGAAAGAACGGCTAAATACTGGCGTTTTACCATCTTCCATTTACCATTTGCCATGCAGGATGCGTTTTTCAGCATCCTGCTACAGTTCGATGGGCGCTGGTTGACCGCCACTCGCGCGATGGACCGGGTCGGCCAGCTCGGAACCGGCGCCGACGACCGGCTCGATGAATTGGCGATAGGCG
>DATLXP010000321.1:0-3512 GCA_035575695.1 Vicinamibacterales bacterium | reverse complement strand
CCCGGCTGTGCCGCGATCCCCTTGCGCAGCAGCGCGACCGCCAGGTCAGGCCGCCCGGCTCCGCCCGGATACGGTTCACCAAGGAAGATCGCCCCGAACCGGTACGCAATGTTGAAGTAGGGATCGAGCGAGGTGGTGATGTCGAGCAGGGGATAGAGCAGCTGGTACTTGCGGCGGCGGCCGGACCTATCCAGCCGATCGCCGCCATAATGCTGAATCGCGCGCACCCAGTACACATCTGCCGCGAGCGCGTCGAAGCCGAGCACGAGGCGACCCAGCGCCGCCGGGGACTTCGCGTAGAGCACACGCTCGGTCGCATCGACGTCGTCTGGAAACGCGCTGTCGCGGGCGATCTGCACGACGATCGCGAGCGCAAGCGACGCGCCGGCCGCGAGCGCCAGCCAGGGATGCGCACCCCTGGCGACCGTCACTTGAAGTCCCGCCGCGAGAAAATAAACGTCGCCCCGAGCAGCAACGCCGCGATGTAGGCAGCGCCGTACCCCACGGTCGACGCGAGATACATCGCGGGTACGTGGATGCCATGCACGACCTGCGTCTTCACGTCGAACGCGGCAAAGTCCGGCAGGACATGATACAGACCGCGCGCGAGCCAGGCCGCCGCCCGCGACTCCACCACTCTGTCGAAGTTCCGCAGGTCGGCGTTGAAGTGGCCGACCACGTACAGGCCGAATGTGAGCGCTGCGGAGAGAATCGGACTCGAGAACGTGGAG
The DNA here is from genome assembly GCA_035575695.1 of Vicinamibacterales bacterium. Classification (GTDB taxonomy): domain Bacteria; phylum Acidobacteriota; class Vicinamibacteria; order Vicinamibacterales; family 2-12-FULL-66-21; genus JACDCA01. The sequence continues at coordinate 2,781 of DATLXP010000321.1, read as the reverse complement.
AAGAACAACGCGATGGCCGTGACGAGCATCAGCTCGACGAGGATCAGGAGGAGCGCCTTGAGCAACGCGGGGTCGGTGGCCGGCGTCTCCCATCCGGCTTTGAGCTGTTCGGTCTCGGTCCATGAGATGTAGCCGAGGATGCCGTACAGCGCAAGGGTCATGACCGTCATGTTCGTCGCCAGCGTCAGCACCAGCCCGGCGTACTTGCCAGCGATGAACTGCGGCCGGCTGACCGGCTTCGAGAGCAGCGCGTAGATGCTCCGGCGCTCGACCTCCTTGGACACGAGGCCGATGCCGATGAAGACGGCAATGAAGAGGCCGAAGATGGATGTCGCCGCCAGGCCGAGGTCCTTGATGATCTTGACGTCCTGCCCCGCCGTCAGCTGCCCGAGCAGGTAGGACGCCGCGATGAGGAGCACGGCAAAGAGCACAAGGTTGTAGGGCACGCGGTCGCGCACCGACTCGCGGAACACGTTGACGGCCACGTACCTAACGGCGCGCATCGCACGCCTCTCCGTCCGTGCGGGCGCCCTGACCCGCCTCCGTCACGCGCTGGACGAAGAAATCCTCGAGCGTCTCGCGCAGCGGGTTCAGCGAGACGACCGACGCGCCCGTGGCCACCAGGTCCGAGAGGATCCGGTCGGGTGGCTGCGTCAGCGACAACTCCAGGCTGTAGCGCCCCTGACTGATGGCCGTGACGCGGGTCGCCGCGGGGCGCACGCGCTCGAGCGCCGCGTCGGAGAGGTCCGCCACGACGAGCTCCCATCCCCGCACGGTGAACTCCGTGAGGTCCGCGAGCCGCCCCTGCGCGGCGAGGCGGCCGCCGGCCACGACGGCCACGCGGCTGCAGAGCGCTTCGGCGTCGGCAAGGATGTGGGAACTGAAAAAGACCGTGCGCCCCTGATCGCGCAGCTCGAGGATGAGCGCGCGTACGTCGCGGCGCCCCAGCGGATCGAGCCCCGACATCGGTTCGTCGAGAAAGACCACCTCGGGGTCGTTCAGCAGGGCCTGCGCGATCCCGACGCGCTGGATCATCCCCTTCGAGAACTTGCGGAGCTGAAACCGGCGCTCGCGGCCGATCCCGACGCGGTCGAGCAGCCCCTGGACGCGCGGCCGGCGGTCGGCGGCCGGGTAGCCGAAGAGCTGCGCGAAATAGGTCAGGAGTTCCTCGGCCGTGAGGTGGTCGTAGAACGAGGGGTTTTCCGGCAGGTAGCCGATGCGCCGGCGGGTGGCTACGTCTCCCACCGGACGTCCGAGGATCTCGGCCCGGCCGGCCGTCGGAAAGATCAACTGCAGCAGGAGCTTCAGCGTCGTGGTCTTTCCCGCGCCGTTCGGCCCGAGAAAGCCGAACACCTCGCCCGGTTCGATGCGGAGCGTCAGCCCGTCCAGCGCACGATACGGCCGCCGCCGCCAGAACCCGACGGCGTAGTCCTTCGTCAGCTGCTCAATCAGTATCGCGGGCGTCATCCCGCCTTCATTTCACTCGTTTCAACTCAATGTCAATGAGCGCGGCGATGTACGCCGGCGGCGGGAGGCCCGCCCCCTTGCCCGCGATCAGGCGGCCATTGAGGTACACCGTGGGCGTGGAGGCGACCTTGAGCAGGCCGCCCAGGCTGGCATCGGTCTTCACTTCCTGCAGCGCCGCGGGATACCGGGCATCGAAGTCGGTGATCCCCGCCTGCTCGCGTGCCGCCTGCCGGACGCTATCGCCGGTCAGCGTCGCCTGGTTGGCGAACAGCCAGTCATCGAGCTTCTGCTGGTTGGGATTGCCCCGGGCCATGACGTAGGCGGCCGCCGCCTCGCAGGCGGCGTAGTGGTTGCCCTGGGGCACGTTCGGATTGCACTCGGGCTCGAGCGGGTAATGCTTCAGGAGGAACTGGACCCCCTTCCCCTCGTACTGCGGCAGCACGCGGCGGAAGCTGTTGTGGGCCGCGCCGCAGCCAGGGCACTGGTAGTCGCTGAACTTCACGATCTGGACCCTGGCGCCGTTCATGTCGATCGGGAGGTCCACCCGGGTCTGTACCTCCCACCACTGCTCCAGTTTCAGTCGCTGGTCCGGCGGGAGTGGCGCGTACCCTTCCTGGATCGCGGTCGTCGCGGCCTGAGGGCCCGACCCTTCGCGGGGGAAGAGCGCCACCGCTCCGACCGACCCGCCGAGAAGCAGGAGCAGCACGAGAAGCGCGGAGGGGGTTGACACGAGGAGGCCGATGTCGCGCGAAGCGCGTCGAGGCAATGTCATCATGGGAAATGTCGTCGCTCCACCGGAGATGATGAAAATGGCGATCACCGACACGTAAGTGATCGCGCACAGGATGCAGAAGACCTTGAGCACGACGTACGACGCCCAGCCAAGATACAGCGCGAACGCCAGCCCGATCGTCGACAGGGCGAAGATGTAGGCGGGGGCGTTCTCGCGAGACGATGAGACGGGTCCGCCGACCAACCCAGCCAGCACGACGATCGCCGCAAAGAAGGTGACCCCGGCGAGTGCGACGGGGACGCCCACGAAGCTGCCGTAGCGGCTGAGGTACGCCTCGGTGCAACTGACCGTCGCGTTGACGTCACAGAAGCTCGCATAGCTCGGTTGTGTGACGAGCTTGTAGTGAACGTAGGTCGAGATCGCCGAGGCGCCGAGCCCGAGAAGGGCGAAGGCCAGCACCAGGATCCGGCTCTTTGAAGACATGAATGGTTCCCCGTGAAGCGTCATTTGTACAACATTTCACTTCACTTCGCTGCCGTGTCGCGGCGTGCCGGTCTCCGGCATGTTGCCGGCAAACGTCG
>DATLXP010000320.1:0-23661 GCA_035575695.1 Vicinamibacterales bacterium | reverse complement strand
CCGGGTTATCGCCCGGAAAGATGAACCGCATCGCCACGATGGCGGGCGGGACAAAGGTGCTCTGGTCGAGGTTGTGACAGAAAGTGCAATTGATGCGGAACCGCTCGCGTCCTCGTGCGACCGCTCCGCCGTCCTCATTGCCCCCCTCCGGTGCCGGCAGGCTGTTCAGGTACGCGTTCATGTCGAGCAACTTGGTGTTGTCCACCCGAATACCGAGAGGCGCGGCTTCGCTCCCCGGCATCGGGTGCGGCGCCGCCCGGACAAACGGATAGCCGGTCACGGCGGTTCTCGTGAGGACCCGCACGTAATCGTTGGCGATCTCTTCGCCGCCGACCGGCCCGCCGAGTGCGCGCAGGAACGCGCGTCCCCCGGGTGTCGTCAGCGTTGTGGGGTCGAGCAGGGCCGTGTAGACCAGGTTGCTGAAGTTGTCGAGGAACTGAATGGCCCCTTCGCTGCCCCACGGCGCGCCCAGGTCCGTGCGGAAGAGCGGCATGTTGTGCATCGGATCGCCGTTGCCGTCGACGGTGTCGTCGAACATACCCGGCGGATAGAAATTCGGATTGCTGAGGTAGGCGTCCGCTTCGGCCTCGCTCGACTCTTCCGTGAGGCCGGTTGGCGCGCGGCCCAGCGTTTTCCCGCCGTTGGCCGCCAGCGACAACTGGAGCGCCGGATAGTACGCGAGCGAATTGGCGCCGGTCGCGACCAGGTTGCCAAAGTTCAGCGTATGGGGGGCACGCCCGTCCTGCCGGCGCCCGATCGATCCGCCATTCGGCATGCTCGCGACCGAGTTGTCCGTAATGGTGTGACAGAGCGCGCAGGTCGCCCCGACCTTGTCTCCGGCGAGAATGTCGATACGGCCGTTGCCGTCGGAGTCCTTCGGTGGCAGACCGATGATCGCGTTGGCGTTGATGAGCGCCACCGTCGTGCTCACGCTATTGAGCAGCGGAGCTCTCGCGGGAGAGAGGTCCGTGCGCAGCTCAGCGACTATGGCGTCGCGCAGGGCGGCGGGGATGGCCTCGCTGTCGATGTGCAGGCCGTTCTGAAGCGCGCGCACGGGCGTGAAATTCGCCGCGATCATGCCGGCTGGCAAGCGGATCGCATCGGTCCAGAACCGTTCGTTGCCGAAAGTCTCGAACCGAAACACATCTCACCCGGCGGTCGCGTTCCCTGTCTGGTGAACGTTCGGGTTGACCGGAAACCGCGGACCTCCGATTGCGCCATCAGAAAGCCGACAAGTCCAAGACTCCAGGTGATCGCCAGGCCTGCGACCCAGCGCGACACACGACGTCGGGCATGCTCTTGACGGGGGCTCATATGCTTCTCCGGGGATTACGAGAACGTGGGACGTGATTGGTGATGTGCATTATCAGAACCGGAAGGTGACTCCGACCGCCGCGCGCCAGAAGTCCAGCTTGTCGCTTCCGAGATTGAAGAACTCGCTCTCGCCTTCGAGGTCCTGCAGATCCCTGAAGTACCGAACGTCGCCGCGCAGGCCGAGGCGATCGCTCAGATCACCCATAACGCCGCCACCGAGGTTGAACCCGACGTTACTGCCGCTCCCTCGAACAAAGTCGTCGTCGCCGCCGATGCGAGTCCGCAGCAAGCCGATGCCCGCTGCCGCGTATGGGCGCACGCGCTCCCAACCGAGCGGCACACGGTACAGTCCGTTGAACATCACCGTCGTCACGCTGCTCTCGCTCAAGAGAAAATCGGGGACGTCGTCCGCCTTGAAGAAATCCGGTCGATGGCTGACGTCTACCTCGAACCCCACAACCCGCCCCATCCAGCCTCCGGACGCCCCGTAATCGATCTTCGGCGCGTCGGGCACCCTGCCGCCGAATGCCGCACCGACGAAGGGGCTGACAAACCACTCGGCGTCTGCTCGTATGGGCGCGAGCGCCACGCACAGGGCGCAAAGAACCATCAGTTTCTGAGCTCGCATGTGTGCTCCCAGTCCCGGCCACAGAGGCCTCGTCTACTCGGCCATGTTCAGGGCTGTCGTGCCATGACTTCCAGAGCGTACCAGCCGGTCTCACGCGGCGGTACCGAGATAGTCACAAAAGTGTCACGGCCGGCCAGGCCCGGGTGTTGCTGCAGCGGGTGCAGTACTCTTGGGACCACCATGGGTGACACAGACCAGAGCGGGGCCCTCGGCGCTGTGCGATGGACCGAAGTGTTCGAGAGCATCGATGCGGACGAGTTCACGGAGCTCGCGCTGCTGGCGCGTGAAGTGTCCAAGGCTCCCATCGCACTCGTGACCCTGGTGGATGAGGACCGGCAGTGGTTCACATCGGTCACCGGCGCGCGACTCACGGCCGGCCCCTGGGAGCAGACCTTCTGCGCCCACGCCGTGCAGCAGCACGGCGTATTCGTCGTTCCCGACGCGTTGCGCGACCCTCGATTCGCGGTGAACCCGCTGGTGCGGGCCGATCCGTTTGTCCGGTTCTACGCCGGCGCACCTCTCCTGGCGGACGGCACAGCCGTCGGCACGCTGTGTGTGATGGATGTCGCGCCCCGTGAGCTGCCGGCTGCCTCCGCCGCTGGCCTGACCGCCCTGGCGAGACAGGTCGTCATGCAGCTCCAGCTTCGCCGCCAGACCCGTCGACTGGTGAAGCTCAACGACGCCCTTGCAACGGAGGCCCGCGAACGACAGCTCAGCGAGGCCCGGTTGCGCGACAGCGAGCACGCCCTGCGTACCTCCCAGCAGGCATTGCAGCAGATCGACGTCGAGCGCCGCGAACTGGTCGCGAATATTTCACACGACCTGCGTACGCCCCTGACGGCATTGCAGGGGTATCTGGACACGGTGTTGATGAAGGCCGATTCGCTCGACGCCGCGGGTCAGCAGCGATACGTGCAGCACGCACTACCCAATCGCGGCGGCTGTCCCGCCTGATCGACGACTTGTTCGACCTCGCCCAGCTCGACGATCGCCGTGTGCAGCTCAAAGCGGAGCCGTTCGAGATGCCCGAACTGGTCTCCGATGTGGTGCAGACGTTTGCCCTCTCCGCCGAGGCGAGACGGATCGTGCTCGCCATGGACGTGAGTGACCGCTCGGCGATGGTGACCGGAGAGGTACGACTGATCGAACGCGTGCTCGACAATCTCCTGGACAACGCGATCCGATTCACGCCGGACGGCGGCACGGTGCGCATCACGTGTGCACGCGACGATCACCACGTGCGTGTACGCGTGACCGATACAGGGCCCGGCATCGCCCCGGAGGATGGCGACAAGATCTTCGACCGCTTTTACCGGGGGCGTCAGCCCGCCGGCGCAGCATCGAATACTGCCGGCCTAGGACTGTCGATTGCTCGCCGCATTATCGCCCTGCACGGCGGCGAGCTGACGGCATCCCACCGGAGTGAAGGCGGCAGCGAGCTCGCCTTCTGGCTGCCACGATAGAGTGGACCGACGCCGTGAGGATTGACGCATCCTCATGAGTCACCGTGTGCTCGTCGTCGAGGACAACCCGGACATTGCGTACCTGCTCGAACTGCACCTGCGCGATCTGCCCTGTGAAGTGGACGTGGCCCGCGACGGCCTGGCGGCGCTCGACGCCGCCCGCGCACGCCCGTACGACGCCATCGTCCTCGACATCATGCTGCCACGCCTCGACGGGCTCGCCGTCTGCCGGGCGATCAGGCAGGAGCGCATTTTCACACCCATCCTCATGCTGACCGCGCGGACCACGGAACTGGATCGGGTACTGGGGCTCGAGCTCGGTGCCGACGATTACCTCGCGAAACCCTTCAGCGTGCCTGAGCTGCTGGCGCGCGTGAAAGCGTTCTTTCGCCGCGCCGAGGCCTACTCGCCGCGCGACGCCGCCCCGCGGGGCGCCGTGCTCACGCTCGACGAGCTCGCCATCGACGTGGATCGGCGCGCGGTCACCCTGGCTGGCGCGTCCGTGACTCTGACCGCCAAGGAGTCGACCTGTTGCTGTGCTTCGCGGAACATCCCGGGCGCGTGTATACACGGGCACAGCTCCTCGATCTGGTGTGGGGGTACTCGCACGAGGGCTACGGGCACACCGTCAACTCACACATCAACAGGTTGCGGGCAAAGATCGAGCGCGATGCGAGCGAGCCGAGATTCGTGCTGACGGTCTGGGGGGTTGGCTACAAGTTCCGCGACGTGGGACATGCCTGAGGAGACGGCGGGCGCACTGCCTGAGCTGGCGCCGAAATGCTGACCTTGCCATGCACGGCTGGATCGGGCCATCCTTTTGTGATGGAGTTAAAAGCGACGCCCGCGTTGACCCACGAGCAGCAGATCGAGCGGCTCCAGGAACTGTGCTCGTCTCTCCAGAAGGCGCTCGACGTCTCCGAAGAACAGCGGCGCATCCTCCGCGACATGGCGCACACGGCCAGCGAGTTGGCCCAAGCACTTGAGGCACGGACGCCCGAACCGCCGGCTCGGGCCTCGCGCAAGAAACGCTGAGCGCACGCGAGGATTTTTGGGGTCCGATGTCGCATACTACCCGGGACATATGCCTCAGGGGACCCGTCCGCCTATTCTGGTCGTCGAAGATTCGTCGGACCTCCGCGAGTTCATGACCTACGCGCTCACCGATGCCGACTTCGTCGTCCACGGTGTAGCGGACGGTGCGGAAGCACTCGAGTATCTGGCCGACGGAGCCCCCGCAGTCGTCATCCTCGATCTCATGCTCCCCGTCATCAACGGTCTACGCGTCCTCGAAGAAGTTCGACAGCATCCGCGCCTCGCGCGCGTCCCCGTGCTGGTCACCACCGGCACGATGTGCTCCGAGGGAGAACTGAGACTTGCCGGCGCCACCGCCGTGCTGCGGAAGCCCTTTGAAGGACCACGGCTGGTCGCCACCGTCCGGGCAATCCTCGCGACGTCGAAGTTCGCCGCGTCCAAGACCGTCTAGGACGACCGCCGCAGGCCCGACTGGACGTTCAGCGTGGCCGGTGATTAGATTCGCAGCATGCGCATCTTCCCTGCTCTCTTTCTCGTAGCCCTGACCACGCAACAGCAGGCCCCGGCTCCTCCGGCCGCCGCCGTTCCCAGTTGCCCGAAACTGGCCACCGCCCTGACGGCGCTGAGCCGGAACGACGTGCGGCTCCGCGACTGGCCGAATCTGGCCCGCTACCGGGAGGCCAATCGCACGCTGGCGCCGCTGGCCCCTGGCGACCAGCGCGTCGTCTTCATGGGGGACTCGATCACCGACGTCTGGCCGCAGCCGCGCTTTGGTGGGTTTTTCCCGGGGAGGCCGTACGTCAGCCGCGGGATCAGCGGGCAGACAACCTCACAGATGCTGATCCGGTTCCGTCCGGACGTCATCGCGCTGAAGCCGAAGGTGGTCGTGCTCCTGGCAGGCACCAACGACATCGCGGGCAACACCGGGCCCATGCTGGACCAGGACATCCAGGGCAACATCGCGTCGATGGCGGAACTGGCCGTCGCCCACGGCATCCGCGTCGTGCTAGCGAGCATCACGCCGACGAGCGCCTACCACACGGCGGCAAACGGGGTGCCCCAGACGACGTTGCGGCCGCTCGCGCGGATCGCGGCCAACAACACGTGGATGAAGGAGTACGCCGCCGCCAACCGGCACGTCTACCTGGATTACTTCTCGGCGATGGTCGACAGCATCGGCGCGTTGCGGGAGGACCTGAGCGCCGACGACCTCCATCCGAACGCGAAGGGATACGCCGTGATGGCTCCGCTCGCGGAGGCCGCCATCAGGCAGGCGCTCCGGTAGCCGACGCTCGACTTACTGCCGCACGACAAGAGCGTCTAAAACGTGTAGCGCAGCGCCGCCCAGATCCGGCGGGCGCCGCCGTCGGTCGCCCACTGGTTCAGGAAGTTCGCCGAGCTCACGCGTCCGTCCGGGATGCCGAAGTTCCGCGTGTTGGTCACGTTGAACATCTCGAACCGGACCTGCACGTTCTGCCCGTTCGCAAACCGGGTGTTCTTGGTCAGCGACAGGTCGACGTTGCCGATACCGTCGGCTCTCAGCAGATTCCGCGGGGCGTTCCCCACGCGTTCCCCGCCCGGGCAGGTGGCACTGGGCATGCCGCAGAGGCGCCGGAAGAGCGTGGCGCCGCCGGCCGCCAGGAGTTCCTCGACCGTCATCTTCGACAGGTCCTTGTCGGTGTTCAGATTCGGCCTGATGGAGCTGCCGACCAGGCCGTCGATGCCGGCAAGCGCGCCGGTCGGGTCCGATCCATTCAACGGGGTAAACGGCGCACCGCTCTGCGCCGTGAAAAAGGAACCGACCTGCCAGCCTCCGAGCAGCTTGCCGGCGAAGCCCTCCTGACTCCGCATGAACGGCAGCTCCCAGACGAAGTTCCCCGTCACGCGGTGAGGCCGGTCATACGCGGACCGACCTTTGTCCGCCTTGATGTCGAACGAATCCTGGGGCACTGCCACCTCGCCCGAGGACGGATTGAAGATCTCGGACGCGGTGTCGAGGAAGCGGCTCCACGTGTAGTGCACGGCCGCGCTCAAGCCGCCGCTCATCCGCTTTTCAAGGCCCGTCTGCAGCGAGTGGTACCACGACTCGGCCGTGTTGGCTCGCAGCCGGATCACCCCTGCGCCGGTATTCAGGCGTGGGCCCGTCGTGCACGGGCTCCCGCAGAACTTCTCGCGAGGATTCCCATCCAGCGTCTGGAACAGGTCCTTCCCGAACGTCCCCACGTAGCCGACGCGCGCCACGAGGTTCTGCCCGAGCTGGCGCTGGACCTCCAGGCTGAACTGGTCGGCAAACGGCGCGCGGAAGTCCTCCGCCACAACCGTGCGCGTCAGGAAGTTGGGGTTGGTCCCCGCCGGCACCCCCGCGGGAGTCGCCTGCAGCTGGGTGAATGCGCCCGCGAGGTTGCTCCGGTTGATCGACGCCACGTACGGGAACGAGCTGACGATGTTGAGCGCGATGTTGAGAAAGGCGTAGTCATGCGTGCGCGCGTAACCGCCGCGCAGCACGAAGCGGTCGCCGCCCGTCACAAGGCCCGTCAGCCCGTCGGTGCCGGTCTTCGGAGACCAGTTGAACCCCAGGCGCGGCTGAAAGTTGTTCTTGTCGCTTTTCGGGACCGGGTTCAGCCGGAAGACGCCATTGCCGCCGTTGGCGGCGAGGATACGTTCGTTCAGCTGGATGAGGCTCTGGATGTTGTTGCCGGGCAGCTCGTACCGGAGGCCGAGGTTGAACGTCAGCGAGGGCCGGACCCTCCATTCGTCCTGCACGAAGTAGTACTGGTCCCACCAGCGGTAGTAATTCACTTCCTCTCCGCCGGGCAGCGGCTTGTTGATGTTCGCGGCCTCGGCCACATCATTCACGAAATTCTGAAGCGTCGAGTAGCGCAGCAGCCCGCGGATCGTCGGGAAGAAGAAGCTCTTCACGTACTGATAGCGGACGTCGAAGCCCGCCTTCATCAGATGGTTGCCCCGCACGTACGTGAGGTTGTTCTGGAACTGGTACTGGTCGTTGAACCGGAACTGGGGCAGGTTCACGGCGAGGCCGGCGGCCGTACGGTTCGCCGCGGCGTTGAAACCGGTCATCCCGAGCTCGGTGATCTCGAGCGACGGAATCTCTTCCGACGTGGGGTCCTGTGCGCCCGTGTCCGTGCCGAGGTGTGACCATGCGACCCGGAACTCGTTCGAGATATTTTGCCCGATCACGCTGTTGAGCCAGGTGTTGACCGAATGCTGATTCGACATGTTGACCGTAGTCAGTCCCGGGGGGGTGACCTGCCCGCTGCCCGAGCTCTCAGGGGTGCGTCCGAGGAGGTAGCGGGCCACGATCGTGTGGTTGGACGAGAGATGGTGGTCGACGCGCCCCATGGCCTGGTCGTTGTCGAAGATGATCGACGAGGACCCCGTGAGATCGCCAAGGGGGACCGTGAACGCCTGCCCGCCCAGCGTGAAGGTCGCGTTCTTTCCGTTGGGGGCGCCTGCGGGGACGTGCTTGAGAAGCGCCGTGACCTGCGGGCGGCCGGTGGCAATCCCCTGCAGTACGGCGCGACCGGCTTCCGTCGGCGCGCCGCTCAGCGTAAAGCCCGAGCCGAGCTGGCGGTCTGTCCAGCGCTGGTACGAGCCGAAGAAGAACGTCCGGTTCCGCAGGATCGGACCGCCCAGCGTGCCGCCGATTTGGCGTTCCTCGCGGAAGGGGGCCTTGTCGCGGCCGGCGCGCTTGTCGAGATTGGTGCGCGCATTGAGACTCTCGTCGTTATGGAAAATGAATCCCGACCCGCGAAAACTGTTGGTGCCGCTCTTGGTGGACGCAATGACGACCGACCCGGCCGCGCGGCCGAACTCCGCCGCGAACTGGTTCGTGATCAGCCGGACTTCCTGGATGATGTCGGTGTTGTTGATCGGCTGCTGCCGCCCCGTCACGCTCGGGTCGTTGCTATCCTGCCCGTCGATCATGAAATTGTTCGACCGGACGCGCATGCCGTTCGAGGAGAAGTTGGTGCCCGACGCGAAGCTGCTCTGCCCGCTGCCAAGCTGGCTCACGCCCGGTGCCGACAAGGCCACGGAGAAGACATCCCTGAAGCTGGCGCCCGACACCGGAAGCTCCGCGATCCGCGTGGTGTCGAAACGGACGCCGACTTCCGACGTCGTCGTGTTCAGCAGCGGGGCATCGGCCGTGACGGTCACACTCTCGGTGACGCCGGCGGGCTGAATGCTGACGTCCACGACGGCATCCTGATTGAGCGACAACGTAATGCCCGAGCGGACGAATCTGCTGAAGCCGGCCAGCTCCACCGTCACTTCATAGGCGCCGCCCGGCATGTTGAGAAACCGGTAAAAACCATTGGCATCGCTGGGCAACGTCCGTGTGGCGTTGGTCTCGACGTTGCGGATCGTCACCGTCGCGCCCGGAACCACGGCCCCCTGATTGTCGCGGATGGTGCCCTGGATCGTCCCCGTCGTGGATTGCGCCGCGGCGGGAGACGCTCCGGCAATCATGGCGGACAGTGCCAGCAGCAAAAGACAGAGGCCTCGCGTTCGTGCACGTACCATCGGTTTTTCTCCTGGAAAAACGTTATAGCGCGGCAGTATACGCTTCTGCGGCTGCGGCGGCAACGCTGAGCTAATCGCCCGCCCCCGGCGCGCCGATACAGTCTTCGGGAGGCCGTATGGAACACAGACACCTGCACCAGGCCCGCGTGGACCGGCAGCTCGATCTCCTCGAGCTGGCCGCGCGGACCGCCCTCAGCCCGACCGTCATTGAAAAAATCGATGAAGGACGGTTTACAGAGCTGCCGCCAGGCATTTATGCGCGTGCGGCCGTGCGGGTCTTCGCGGCTGAGGTGGGCGTGGATCCTTCGGTGGCCGTTCGCGAACTCGACCATCTCCTTCCGGCTGCCCCCGACCCGTTTCCCATGCTCCGCGAGGTCGCCGCCTCCTCGTCGGACCCTTGGGGCGCCGCGCGGTGCGCCGCCCTGGCCACCGACGCCACGATCCTTCTCCTCCTCAACGCGGCCCTCATCGGCCTGGTCTCCGTGTGCAGCGGCATCGCCGCCACCGTCATGCTGACCGAGGCGGCACCGGCGCTGTCGGTGATCCTGACCGTGCCCGTCGTGGCGTATTTCATCCTGTTCGCCGGTATCGGAGGGCGGACACCGGGGGCTTCGCTCTATCGCGTTCCGGCCCCGCCGCGCACCCGGCTCACCCTGCACGTCATCCTGCACCGCGCCGTCGCCGGGTTCCAGCCGCGTGCCTGCCCCGTTCGCAGAGTCCGCCGGTTCGCGGTAAACTAGATGGTTCCCGCGCAGCACTTTCTGCCGGCTATCGGTGTGCCCAATGATCTCAGTCAACGGCGTGTCCATGCGGTTCGGATCGAAGGTCCTTTTTGACGACGTCAATGCGACCTTCTCGGCGGGCCGCCGCTACGGCCTGACCGGCCCCAACGGCGCCGGTAAATCCACGTTCATGAAGCTCCTGACGGGCGAGCTCGTGCCGCAGCGCGGCACGGTCGTGCGCCCGGAGAAAGTCGGCGTGTTGCGCCAGGACCAGTACGCCTTCGACCAGTTTCGAGTGGTCGATACGGTCGTCATGGGCAACAAGCGGCTGTGGAGCGCGCTGCAGGAACGCGACGCCCTCTACGACAAGCCCGACATGACCGATCAGGACGGCATGCGCCTCGGCGAGCTCGAGGGCATCGTCGGTGAGGAGGACGGGTACTCGGCCGAAAGCGATGCCGCCATCCTGCTGCAGGGGCTGGATATCCCCGAGGCGTTGCACGAGCGCACGATGGCGGAGCTCCAGGGCGGCCAGAAGGTGCGCGTGCTGCTGGCGCAGGCGCTCTTCGGACAGCCACAGGCGCTGCTGCTCGACGAGCCCACCAACCATCTCGACCTGGACTCCATTCACTGGCTGCGCGAGTTCCTGGTCCGCTACCAGGGGACGCTGATCGTGATCTCGCACGATCGCCACTTCCTCAACGGCGTGTGCACCCACATCGCCGACATCGACTACGAGACGATCATCGGCTACACCGGCGGCTACGACGACATGGTCATGGCCAAGACCCAGATCCGGTCGCGTGTGGAGTCCCAGAACGCGCAGCGCGAAAAGAAGATCGACCAGCTGAACGACTTCATCGCCCGTTTCTCCGCGGGCACGCGGTCGAGCCAGGTGCAGTCACGCCGCAAGGAAGTCGAGCGGCTGCAGACGACCGACCTGGCCCGTTCGAACATCCAGCGCCCGTACATCAAGTTCAACCAGGCGCGGCCGTCAGGGAGGACTGTTCTCGAGGCGAAGGGGATCAACAAATCGCACGGGGACCTCGCGATCGTCAAGGACTTCACGACGATCGTGAGTCGTGGCGAGCGCATCATCCTGATGGGACGCAACGGTCTCGGCAAGACGACCATGTTGAAGGCGTTGCTGGCGGATTCCCCCAACCTTCCACCCTCACCGGCGGACGCCGACGCGGGGAGCGTACGCTGGGGCCATGAAGTGTCGGTCGGCTACTTCGCGCAGGATCACACCGGCGCGATCGACAAGGGCATGACCGCCGTCGAATGGCTGCACCAGTTCGATCCCGATGCGTCGCGGCAGGAGATCCACGGGCTCCTGGGCCAGATGCTGTTCAGCGGAGAAGAAGGCCTGAAGCCGACCGAGGCGCTGTCGGGCGGCGAGACGGCGCGCCTCCTCTTCTGCCGGATCATGCTGCAGAAGCCGAACCTGCTCGTGCTGGATGAGCCGACGAATCACCTCGACCTGGAGTCGATCAACGCGCTCAACATCGCGCTCCAGAAGTTCGAAGGGACGGTGCTCCTGGTCACCCACGACCAGGACCTCATGGAAGAGGTCGGTACGCGCATCTGGCACTTCGATGGCCAGTCCATCAGTGACTTCAAGGGGACTTACGAGGAATATACGGCGTCGGTCTGACGATCACCCCGCGTGAGACCCTCGCAATCCTTTTTCCCGCGACAGATCTGTTGATATGCTCTCCTCAGTAATGAAGGGCCCTAGAATTCTCCTCGTGGACGACTTCGAGGACGCGCGCGAGATGTACATGACGTACCTCGAGTTCGAAGGTTTCGAAGTCCTGACGGCGGCGACGGCAGTCGAAGCCATCGAGACCGCGATCACCGAGCTTCCGGATCTCATCCTGATGGACGCCGGCCTCCCGGGCATGACCGGGTGGGACGCCATCATCGAGCTCAAGGGAGACGACCGCACGCGGCACATCCCCGTCTTGATGCTCACCGGGCACGTGTTGAAGGAATCGCAGGAACGGGCGGCGGAAGCCGGGGCCGACGGCTTCATTCCGAAGCCGTGCCTGCCTGACGAGTTGTCGCGCGAAATCCGCCATGCGCTGAAATCGCGTGGCTCCCGCTCGGGTGAAACCGAGACGGAGCAGCAGAACCGGACGCGAACGGCGAGCGCCGACACGCGCGACAGGCTCCGGCGCGCGCGCGCGCGCAAAGAAAAACCGTAACCCTCAGTGGGTCGAGGGGGCCATGGCCGGGCGCATGACCAGGTTCTCGATGAAGAACTCCATCATCCGCCCCTGGTTCACGGCGGTGTGTCCGAGGTCCGGCCCCACCTGCACCTCGAAGCTCTTGCCCGCCTTCTGTAACGACTCGATCAGCTGCATCGCATTGGACGGGTGCACGTTGTTGTCGGCCGTCCCGAAATAAATGAGCAGCCGGCCCTTGAGATTCTGGGCATACGTCATCGCACTCCCTGCGTCATAGCCCGCCTTGTTCTCCTGCGGGATCCACATATACCGCTCGGTGTAGATGGTGTCGTAGTGGTGCCACGCCGTCACCGGCGATGAGGCGACGGCCGCGGCATAGACGTCGGGATGGCGCAGGATCGACATCGCGGCCGAGTAGCCGCCGTAGGACGTGCCGTACATGCCCACACGCGCCTTGTCGAAATACGGGCGCACCCAGAGCGACCTGACCCCCGCCGCCATGTCGTCCATCTCGACCTGCCCGAGCTTCAAGTAAATGGAGTCGAGGGTCCGCTTCCCCATCCCGGGCGCTGCGCGCGAGTCGAGATTCACGATCAGGAATCCGTACTCCGTCAGCGGACTGGGCGTGACGAACGTCTCGCGAGCGGTGTTGCTGGCCGAGGCGGGCCCCCCGTAGGCGCTCACGAGCGCCGGGTATTTCTTCGCGGGATCGAAGGTGGACGGAAACTGGATGAGTCCCCGGAGCGTCGTCTGACCATCGGCGGCCTTGTAGGTGAACATCTCCGCTTTCTTCAGCCCCAGCGCGGCGAACTTCGTGACATCGCTCTGCGCGAGCTCCGCCACGACCCTGCCCCGCACGCCGTCCACGAGGCGCGTCGCCGCCGGCGTGTTGTGCGTCTGGTACACGTCCACGAAATGCCGGTTGTCGGGAGAGATCCCGCAGCTGTTCGCGACGGCGGCGGGCGTCAGGGGGCCTCCGGCCGGGCCACCCATGCAGCCGGCAATCGTGTGGTGATACGCAGGATCCGTCAACCGCACATCGTTCCTGCCGTCGAGGCCCACGCGGTGCAGCTGCATCTTCAAATGATTGGTCGCCGTCCCGCGCGGTGTAGAAGAGCACGCCCGCCTGCTCATCCAGCTTGATCACGCCACCCACCTCGAATCCGGTGTGTCGGGTCAGGGGCGCAATCAACTTGCCCGACAGGTCGTAAAGGTACAGGTTGTTCCAGCCGTTGCGTTCCGACTCCCAGATGAAGCGCCTGCCATCGCTCAAGTAGCTGATCGACGGGCTGTTCTCGACCCAGCCGGTGGGCCATTCTTCGCGAATGACGACGCGGGTCTCGCCCGTATCGGGATTGGCGGCCGCGAACTCGAGGATGTTCTGCCGGCGATTGGTGCGGTTGAAGAGCAGCTCCCTGCCGTCGACCGACCACGACACGCGGTACACGTAATGGCCGACGGCGGCGTTGGTGAACGGCTCGCCTCCGCGCACATCGACCTGGGTGGTCTTCCTGGTGGCCAGGTCGTACACGAAGAGGTCAACGACCGGGTTGTCGACGCCGGCCTTCGGATACGCCTCGACATCGACACGGCTCTGGAGCTTCGTGTGATCGAGCTGGAGAAAATATGGAGGCACGGGTTTCTCGTTGAAACGGTAGAAGGCGAGCTTGCGGCTGTCGGGCGACCACCACATCGCCGTGCGCTGCGCGAGCTCCTCGCCATACACCCAGCTGCCGGTACCGTACTTCGTCTGGTCCTTGTCGTTGCCGTCCGTCGTCACGGCGATCTCGACGCCGCCGGTCGTGCCGGCGAGGTAGATATTGCGGTTGCGGTAGAGCGCGTTGAACTTCTTGTCCGGGGATTCGGCCGACTCGAACTGCCGCCCGCGTTCGGGGGCTCCGCCACCGCGTCCGCCCCGGCCTCCCGGCGGCTCCGGTGGGGGGACGGCCCCGATGTCGGTGGCTGTCTTCGTGCCGACGTCGTACCGAAAGCGTCTGCCGTCCCGCGCGTATTCGAACGTCCTGGCGTCCTTCCACGTGACCGCGATCTGCCCGGATTTCACCGCATCACGGCTCTCCTGGCTGACCTTCTGAAATTGCCCGTAGCCGGGCATCGTCTGCAGCCGGTCCTGGGCAGACGGAACGGCGCACAGGACGCCGGCCGCGAGCGCCGGCGCCAGCGCGAGCCGGGTCACGAGACGTGATGCGGAATGAGTCATGGGCGAAATCTTATATCGGCTTCCCGGTTCATCGGCCTGGCGCTCATCGGCGTGTCAGCGGGTCACGCTGATAGAATGGCGCGCATCAAGGAGTTTTCTATGCGACGTGTCCTCGTGGCCTTCGCGACGGTGGCCGCAGTCGTGGAGGAGCGCACCAACTGACCATGGAGCCAGCCGCCACCCCCTTCGTGATCGGCGTGGCCGGTGGGTCAGGCTCCGGCAAGACCACCGTCGTCCGCCGGATCGTCGAGAGCATCGGCGACGAGCGCGTCAGCGTGCTCGAACACGACCGGTACTACCGCGATCGCGCCGACCTGAGGCTCGAAGAGCGGGCCGCGCTCAATTACGACCATCCCGACTCGCTCGAGACGGACCTCCTCGTCCATCACGTGACCGAACTGCGGGAACGGCGGGGGGTCGACGTCCCCGTCTACGACTTCGCGCGGCATCAGCGTCAGCCCACGACGGTCGCGATTGCGCCGCGGCGCGCGATCATCGTCGAGGGCATCCTGATCTTCTCAGATCCCGCGCTGCGGCGGCTGATGGACGTGAAGGTGTTCGTCGATGCCGATGACGACACGCGCTTCATCAGGCGGCTGCAACGCGACATGTCGGAGCGGGGGCGCACGGTCAACTCGGTGATCGAGCAATACCTCGGCACCGTCAAACCGATGTACCTCGAGTTCGTGGAACCCAGCAAGCGCTACGCCGACGTCATCATCCCCCTCGGCGGCCACAATGCCGTGGCGATCGACATGCTGCTGACGCTGATCCGAAGCCTCGCGGCTCGATGACTGGCGGCGCGATTCCGGGCTGGACGCGTTCCCACTGGACGCGCGCGGTCGCCGTGTCGGCCTTCCTCACCGTCCTGCACACCTGGCCGATGGCG
Source organism: Vicinamibacterales bacterium (assembly GCA_035575695.1). GTDB lineage: Bacteria > Acidobacteriota > Vicinamibacteria > Vicinamibacterales > 2-12-FULL-66-21 > JACDCA01. The sequence continues at coordinate 8,658 of DATLXP010000320.1, read as the reverse complement.
ACGGCCCCCGGCACGCACTCGCGCCATGACAACGCCGACACGATGCTGAACGAGTGGATCGTCTCCTGGGTCCAGCATCAACTGCCGCGCAGCCCCTTCGACCTCTTTCAGGGCAACATGTTCTACCCTGCGCGCGACACGCTGGCGTTCTCGGAACCCCTCATCGTGCCGGCCCTCCTTGGCGCTCCGGTCCGTCTCGCGGGCGGGTCGCCGGTGCTCGTCCATAACGTCCTGCTGCTGCTCGGCATGACGCTGTCCATGCTCGCCATGTATGCGCTCGTGCGTGAATGGACGGGCGACGATGCGGCGGCGCTCGTGGCGGGCGCCGCCTTTGCGTTCAATGCGCACACGCTGATGCGTCTCGCACACCTGCAGGCGATGCATGCCTACGGTTTACCGCTGGCGCTGCTGGCCGCGGACCGGGTCATCACCCGCGGACGGGTGCGGGACGCACTCTGGCTCGCAGCCTGGATGACGGTGACGGCGTATACGTCCGGCTACCTGGTGGTCTTCGCGTTCTTCATGATTGCGGTCGCCCTCCTGGTGCGGGCCGTGGAGTGGATGGGACGCGCGCGCCGGGTGCTGCCGCAGTTCGCGATCGCGTCCGTCGTCGCGGGGCTGGCGATCGCCCCGTTGTATCTGCCGTACCGCCGGGTGGCGCTCGAGCAGCACATGGTGCGGACGCTCGAGAACGTGACCGACTACTCCGGGGCGTTGCGGGGCTACCTGGCGTCGGGCAGCCGACTCCACGAGTGGCTCTGGGCGGGGCCGATGTTCGCGGAGCCGATCGAGCCGTTCTTCCCGGGCGTCACCGTCCTGGGACTCACGATCTTCGCACTCGCCTCCACACGCCGCGAGACGAGAAGCCGGGTCACGATGTTCGTCGCGATTGCCGTCCTGGGTATCGTCATGTCGCTCGGGACGCGCACACCGATTTACGGGTGGATCTACGGCATCTTCCCGCCGCTCAGCGGCATTCGTGTGGCGGCGCGCTTCGGCAACCTGTTTCTCTTCGGCATGGCGGCGCTCGCCGGGTTCGGAGTCTGGCAGGTGCGCGCCCGCCTGCCTCCGCGCGCGGCGGCGGCGTTGTCTGGGGTCGCGCTGGCGCTCGTGACGATCGAGTCCGTCGATGCGCCCATGGCGTACCGTCGATTCGATGGCATCCCGGGGATGTACGCGCTCCTGGCGCAGGAGCCAGGCGACGTCGTTCTCGTCGAGCAGCCGTTCTATCCACCGCAGGCGGTCTTCGAGAATGCGGAATACGTGCTCAACGCCACCGCGCACTGGCGGCCGCTGGTGAACGGCTACAGCGGGTACACGCCGGCGACCTATCGCACGTTTACCGAGACCTTCTGGTTCTTCCCCAGACCGCACTCGATCGACGCGATGCTGCGTGCCGGCGTCACACACGTCATGGTGCACCCGAATCGTTTCGGCGAGTTGGCGGCCGACGTCATTCGGATCAGCGACGAAGATGGCCGCCTCGAGAAGCTGGCCGTCGGCCGAAACGGTCTCACGCTGTACCGGCTACGTCCTTCCAGCTCGGCACAGCAGTGAGAAACGTGAAGCCCAGCTTTTCGTAAAAGCCCTGCGCGGTGGCGCGGCTGTCCAGGTAGATCCTGGGTAAGCCCTCCGCCCTGGCAAGCCCCTCCAGCCATGCCATCAAGGCCGTCCCCACGCCACGACCACGGCGCGCGTCGTCGGTCACAAGATCATCGACGAAGAGATGCGGCCCGCGCGACAGCGTGTGCGAGCGACGGATTCCAGCGAGCCCGACAATACGATCTGCCTCGATCGCGGCAATCAGGTGGTAGCCGTCAGCCTGCTGCCTCCGCACCTCGGCCACGAAGGTCTCGGCATGGATGCGGTCGCGCAACTGCGACATGAGCGGGAATGCGCGGGTGATGTCCGGCTCATCCTGAAGCTCTATGATCGTCGGCATATGGAGCGCATTATGTATGCGCATGAAACTTCTGCGCATTCTCCTCGCCTCTGTAGTGATTTCCTCGTGCGCGGGGGACCGCGTCCCGCCCACATCCGCGCCGGCGAGCCCTACCGAAGAGTTCAGCGCGATTTACGCGAATATCAGCAATGTCGGGGCTGTTGGCGCCGCGCCGGTGAAGATTAGGATCACGCGCTGGACGGGCGATGAGGAGCACGAGACGCTGATGAGCGTGCTCAGCACCAAAGGGACGGAGGCGCTCGTGCGGGAGCTGAGCGACGTGAAGTCGGTCGGTTCCATCGGTACTCAGCAGGAGCTGCCGTACGACCTGCGCTACGCGCGCCAGTATCCACTCAAGGGCGGAGGGCGGCGCCTTGTGCTCATGTCGGATCGCCCGATGAGCGGGGTGGAGCGGATGAGCAATTCGCAGAGCCGCGATTATCCGCTCACGTGGATTGACATCACGCTCGACGCGGAGGGCCGTGGAGAGGGCTCGATCTCCCTCGCGGCGCGCCTGCGGCTCGTCGGAAACGTGCTCGGAGTCGAGGGCTTCGCGAACCAGCCGGCAAAGCTGAACGAGGTTCGAAAGGTGAAATAGGGCTGCTATTGGCCGCTGCTGCCGAATCCCCCTCGGGACTCGGCGTCAGGCTTCCCTTCCACCCACTGGATGCGCGGCGCATCCAGAAAGATGCCCTGGGCGATGCGGTCTCCCGCGGTGATGGTGACGGCCTCATCGGTGAAGTTCATCACCGCGACCTTGATCTCGTCGGTCGCCCCCGAATAGTCGGGGTCGATAACACCGACGCCGTTGGCGACCATCAGTCCCCGCTTCACGGGCATGCTGCTACGCGCGAAGATGCCGAGAAACATCCGGGCAGGCACCTTGATGACGAGTCCCGTGGGCACGAGTGCCACCGCCCCCGGTGCCACGGTCACGGTGGCGACCGACGCGAGGTCGAATGCCGCGGCGCCATCTGTTTCGTACGCCGGTAGCTTCGCAGCGGGATGGATGCGTGTGATTTGCACGGTCAGCGGCCGTGCCGGTGGACGATCCTCTGACGACATCATCAACATCCCTGCGCCGGCGTGAGAAATGCGTGAACGAAGCGCAGAAGGTCGTCCGCGTCGCGATAGGCGTACGTCGTGCAGTTCGCGTGAACGTTCCCGGCAATCAGGCGCGACACCATGGGCCGACGTGCCTCGTCGTAGAGCAGCAGCACACGCTGGTCGGTAACGTCCGAGCGGCCGAGCACGTAGCCAACTTCGAAGCCAACGCCGTAGCTGGAGCCTGACGCTTCCGCGATCAGGAGATCGGCCGCATCGAGCCACGTCATGTCGCGCTCGAAGACGTCTCGCTCGGTCAGTGCCGACTCCGCCGTGTCGACGTTGTCGTCGAGCAGGTGCCCGGTGAGGATGGTGTGCCCCATGGACTCCAGCGCACCCGCAAGCGTCCGCGCCACGCCGACCGCCCCGCGGTCTCCCCGAACCGTGCACGCCAGGTAGATGTTCATCCGCCGCGTATTATAAGGCCCTGTGAAGACCCTCGCCTGCCTCGCGCTCCTGGCCGCCGTCGTGGCGACCGGCGCGCAAGACCGTCCTCGCGCTCGCGACGTTGGCATCGCACCTGGGACGCTGGCGCCAGGCGCGAACAACGCGATCACCGACGTTGCCGGGGTCCGCGTCGGCCAGGTGACGATCGTGCGGGGGGACCGCGTCCGGACCGGCGTCACCGCGATCCTGCCGCACGGCGGCAACCTGTTCCAGCAGAAAGTCGCCGGCGCCGTGTTCGTCGGGAACGCCTTCGGCAAGCTCGCAGGCTCGACGCAGGTCGATGAGCTCGGCACGATCGAATCCCCTATTGTCCTCACCAACACGCTGGCCGTGGGCACCGCCCTCGACGCCACGGTTCGCTGGACGCTCGATCAACCGGGCAACGAAGAGGTGCGTTCCGTCAACGCCCTCGTTGGCGAGACCAATGATCGAGGACTGAACGACATCCGCGGCCTGCACGTCACTCGCGAGCACGTGATCGCGGCGATCGCCGGCGCGAAGGGAGGTCCGGTCGAGGAAGGGGCCGTCGGCGCAGGCACCGGGACCGTCGCGTTCGGGTGGAAGGGCGGGATCGGCACCTCCTCCAGACGCGTGCGCCAGGGCAGCCAGGAGTACATGCTCGGCGTGCTGGTGCAGACCAATTACGGCGGAAAACTGACGATCTCCGGCGTGCCGGTCTGGAAGGAGGTGTCGGCGAGGAACGAGGGGGCCGAGCCTGCCGATGGCTCGTGCATGATCGTCGTCGCGACCGACGCCCCCCTCAGCGCGCGCGACCTGAAGAGACTGGCCGCTCGCGCGATTTACGCGATGGCCCGCACCGGCTCCACCTACTCGAACGGCAGTGGTGACTTCGCCGTGGCCTTTTCGACGAACAGCGTCGGCCAGGTCTCCTTGTCGACGGATGCCGTCTCAGGCCTCTTCGAAGCCACGATGGACGCCACCGAAGAGGCGATCTACAACTCGATGCTCAAGGCGACCGACACCCGGAGCAACGGCGCCAGCATCCGCGCCCTGCCGGTCGCGGATATCAAGGCACTGCTCAAGAAGTACGGGCGATGAGCACTGCAATACTCCTGGCGCTGCCGTCGTATTCAGCCGAGAACAAGCCCCCGGTCAGGAGATTCCCATGAAAATGCGGCTGCGCGCGTGCTCGATCGTTCTGCTGGCCGGTGCGCTGGCGTTCCAGTGGTCCCTCTCCGCGCAAACCCCCGCGGGCGCGAAACGACCCCTCCCCTACGACGTCGTCGACTCCTGGCAGTCGATCGGCGGCACCCGGCTGTCCGACGATGGCCAGTGGCTCGCGTATGCGATCACGGCACAGGGGGCCGATGGCGAGCTGGTGGTCAGGAACCTGCGGAGTTCGCAGGAATTCAGGCATCCTCGCGGGACCGGGGCGCAGTTCACCTTCGACGGGAAGTTCGTGATCTTCACGATTGCGCAGTCGAAGGCGGATGAAGAAAAAGAGCGCCTGCAGAACAGGGCGGCAGGGCGCGGAGAGGGAGCGGGTACCGAGAATCCGCCCGCGGCCGGCGCTGAGCAGCCTGCGGCGGTTCCACCCCCACCCACTGTCACCCCTCCAGCGGCCGAACCCCCGTCCGCGGCAACCGGGGGCCGCCAGGGGGGCGGACGCCAGGGTCGCGCCGCTCGCGACACGCAGCCGCGGACCGGTCTCGGGATCATGAGCCTCGCTGACGGCAAGGTGACGACGATCGACAAGGTCGGCAGCTTCAGGCTTGCGGAAGAATCAGCCACGTACCTGGCGTACTACAAAGGCACCGCCGGCGGGGCTGGCGCGGCGGGGGGCGGTGGGCGCGGGGGACGTGGCGCAGGGGGTGCGCAGGGCTCTGGCCAGGGGGCAGGTGGTGCGCCGGCAAGTCCGCGAACGAAACAACCAGGTTCCGATCTCGTTCTGAGGAACCTGGCGACCGGCGCGGAATCGACGATCGCCGAGGTTACCGAGTACGCCTGGAATCAGAAAGGTTCGTGGCTGGCGTATGCCGTCTCATCCAACGATGCCCTCAAGGACGGCGCATTCGCACGCCGCGCGAGCGATGGCGCCGTGACGACGCTCCATTCCGGTAAAGGCCGCTACAGCGGCCTCTCATTCGACGAAGCCGGCCAGCAGATCGCGTTCATCAGTGACCAGGCAGAATTCGACAAGCCGGTTGCCCCCTACCGCGTGTATTACTGGAAAGCGGGAGACACCAGGGCGGCGGAGCTGGTCTCCGCCTCGACGGCCGGCATGGCGAAAGGCATGGGGATCACCGAAAGCGCGGCCCCGCGGTTCTCTCGCGATGGCGCGCGCCTGTTCCTCGGAACGGCCCCGCCACTGATGCCACCCGCGGACCCAGACGATCCAGCCCCCGCACCAATCGCCGTGGACCTCTGGTCGACGAAAGATCCGCTGCTCCAACCGATGCAGAAGGTCCGCGCAGACCAGGAACGCACCCGCTCGTATCGCGCCGTGTACCACCTCGCGGACAAGAAGTTCGTCCAGCTGGCCACGCCCGACTTGCCGACCGTGACGCCTGGAGACGACGTCGGCCGCGCCCTCGGCACGTCAGACCTCCCCTACCGCATGTCCGTGTCCTGGGACCAGTCCTACAGCGACGTCTTCCTGCTGGATCTGAAGACCGGCAAGCCGAGCCGCGTACTGGAACACTGGGGCAGTAACGTCACGTCGATGTCTCCCGGAGGCAAGTACGTTCTGTATTTCGACGAGAACGCCGGGCACTGGCACACCTACCGCGTGAGTGACGGCGCGCGGGTAACCCTCACCGACAAGCTCAGCGCGAAGTTCCAGCAGAGCAACGACGTCCCCGATCTTCCCGGCCCCTACGGAGTCGCGGGCTGGACGGCCGACGACAAGTCGGTTCTCCTGTACGACGAGTTCGACATCTGGGAAGTGAAGCCGGATGGCAGCACGCCGCGCAACGTGACCGGCGGCGAGGGCCGTAAACAGCGGGTCGCCCTCCGGTATCGCTCGATGGATCCACTGGAGCGAGTCGTGCCCGCCGGCAAGCCGCTGTTGTTGTCCGCCACCGATGACCGGACGCGCGCCACCGGCTTCTACCGCATCTCCAGCCTGGCCTCGAGTGCGGCGCCCGAGAAGGTCGTCATGCTCGACAAGGCGTTCGGCGCGGTGAGCAAGGCGAAGTACGCCGACACGGTGGTGTTCACGCTCTCGCGGTTCGAAGAGTTTCCCGATCTGTGGACCAGCGACCTGACGTTCAAGGACATGAAAAAAGTGTCCAGCGTCGGTGGGCAGCAGTCACCGTTCACGTGGGGCACGTCCGAGCTGATCGAGTACATCAACGCCGATGGCAAGACGCTCCGCGCGATCCTCACGAAGCCGGACAACTTCGACCCGAAGAAAAAATATCCGCTGATGGTCTACATCTACGAGGAGCTGACGCAGGGGCTGCATAGCTACAGCGCGCCGAACGTCTCGACCAGCATCAACATCCCGCGGTACGTGAGCAACGGCTACGTCATGCTCCGTCCGGACATCGTCTATGCGACCGGCTACCCGGGCGAAGCGGCCGAGAAATGCGTCATCCCCGCCGTCAACACCGTGGTCAGCATGGGCTTCATCGATCCCAGGCGGATCGGGATCCAGGGGCACTCCTGGGGTGGATATCAGATCACGCACCTCATCACGCGGACCAACCTGTTTGCCGCCGTGGAAGCCGGCGCGTCGGTCTCGAACATGATCAGCGCGTACGGCGGGATCCGCTGGGGCACCGGCATGTCACGGGCGTTCCAGTATGAGAAGACGCAGAGCCGCATTGGCGCTCCACCGTGGGAAGCGCCGCTCCAGTTCATCGAGAACTCACCGATCTTCTGGGTGAAGAAAATCCAGACGCCGTATCTCACGATCCATAACGACGCCGACGACGCGGTGCCGTGGTATCAGGGGATCGAGTTCATCACCGCGCTGCGGCGGCTCGGGAAGGAGGGCTACATGTTCAACTACAACAATGAACTGCACGGCCTCCGCAACCGCGACAATATGAAGCACTGGACCGTGCACATGGACGAGTTCTTCGACCACTACCTGCTCGGGAAGGCGCGTCCGGAGTGGATGGACAAGGGGGTCTCGTTCCTCGATCGGGGGAAGCGGGATGTGGCGCCGATGTTCAAGAAAACCGGTAGTGCCAGCTCGACAATGTCTATTTCACAAATTTTTGACAATGTCCCTTCCAGATTGGGGGGTTCGGTGTATCATCACTCTCTATGTAAGCCTGCCAGCGTTCATCCAGCGCCGACCGGCGTTCGCGCAGGGGCTGGACCCAGCAATTTCTGACCCGTCCACGCGCGTTCCTATTCACATTGGATTTCTAGGAGTTTCGACAATGGCGCCCATGAACGGCACGATCAAACGGCTCGTCGGTGACAAGGGTTTCGGGTTCATCCTCGCAGATGACGGAAACGAGTATTTCTTCCACAATTCTGCGTGCACCGACACGCGCTTCGACGACCTTCGCGAGGGACAGGCCGTCACGTTTGAGAAGGGCCAGGGCCCCAAGGGCCCCCGCGGCGAGAACGTCAAGGTCGTCTAAGACGCTCTCCCTCTGATCACTTCGATACGGCCGGGCTTCAGCGCTGCAGATTTGCTGTAGCCTGAAGCCTGACCGTATGCCAAACAATCCATTCCTCGAAATCTTCAACCATCTTCAATCCACGGGCTTCCGAGACGTCGCCGGCACACGACTGTCCGCGACGTTCCCGATTTCCGAACGCTTGATCAACGAGGTCGTCGCGGCTGCGATTCCGCGCGGAGGCCACGTGCGCGACGCGCAGGTGCATCCGGAACCCGGCAATCGTTTTTCGGTGCGCGTCGCACCCCGGGCCGCGCTCCTGCCCTCCCTCACACTCAAACTGGCGATCGAGCGCCAGCCGGAGTTCCCCGGCAACCCCGTGCTCGTCCTGCGGATGGCCAAGATGGGTGGCCTGTTCGGCATGGCGAGCGCGGCGCTGCCGATCGCCGGCATGCTGCCTCCCGGCGTGCGCCTCGACGGCGAGCGGATCCTGGTCGACATTCGCGCGATGGCCGCCCATCGCGGGTTTGGTGACCTGTTGGCGCATGTGAAGCAGCTGCAGGTCTCGACCGACGCCGGCCGAGTCCTGGTTCAGGTCGACGCCGGCGTGGACTGAGGCCTCGG
>DATLXP010000319.1:0-6492 GCA_035575695.1 Vicinamibacterales bacterium | reverse complement strand
CAGGCGACTCGGTGTCGTGCTTTCGGAGCACACGGAACTGGTCCTTGCTGAGGATCTTCCGCCACTCTGCCTCTGTCTTGACCACTTCGAACTGCGTGGCTCCAGCCGCTTTGGCTGGCTGTTCGACCGCGACCGCGGAGCAGCTGATGAGAGCCGCGCTCGCGCCCGCGACCGTGACCGCGAGAAACGCTCGTATATTCAAGAGAATCCTCCTTTTGCCGAAGTTGTGCCCCTACGCCCGCGCGAAATAGGCCTGGAGCGAAGGCGCCAGGCTGCGGGCAAACTCGATGAGCTCGCCCCCCCCGAGATCCGAGACCACGAAGACCCCGTGGCCTGGCGCATCGAAACACGCCACCTGCAATCCAGCGCTCGCCTCACAGGTCGCCGCCGGTGATCCGGCCGAAGAGGCCTGGCCGGTTGGTGTCACAAGAATCGAGACCACCCGGCCGCTATGCCTCGCGATGACGTGGCCGAACTGCCTCCCTTTGAATACGCACCAATGGGCGCCCAGGATGTCCACCCCGCCCTCTCGCACCGCCGCCGACTGCGCCACCACCTCACGCAACGATGCGTAGATGGGGTTGTAACGCCGCGCCGCCTCATCGAGCGTGATGACAGGTTCGTCGAGCGCGTGTTCGAGCGCGCAATATCGATGGTCGCCCGCCGCGTGTACACCCAGCGCACTCAACGTCGCCGATGCGACGGGGGGCCGGTCGATCCGGCCGTACTGCCAGCCAAGGGCGACAACCAGCACGACGCCTGCAGCCAACGCCAGCCACGACGTCGACACGCCGAACCCGCGCCCTGCGGCACCGTGATCCTCGAGTGTCGCGCGCACGCTGGCCACGAATCGCGGTTCGGGCGCGAGCGTCGGGGCGTGTTCGAACGCCTGCCGCAGCGTCTGCCTGAGTGTCACCCTCGCGTCGAGCTCGCGCCGGCAGTCGGCGCATCGCTCCAGGTGCGCCAGGACCTCATGATTCGTATCCATCGGCAACTCGCCGGCCTGGTACGACTCTGCCATGTCCCGAAATTCAGCGCATGTCATCGATGGTCCCCCTGTGACTGTTCGGTCGGGTCAGCGTCGCCAGCCCGACCTCGCCCGATACCCTGAGCGGCCGCGTACGGCGCCAGCGCGACGCGAAGCAGCCGACGAGCCCGGTGAAGCCGTGACATCACTGTTCCGATGGGAATCTCCATCACGTTCGAAATCTCCCGGTAACTCAAATCCTCGACGTCGCAGAGCAGCACCACTTCCTGGTACCCGACCGGCAGTTCGGCGAGTGCCGCCAGCACTTCGTCTGCGGTCACGTGCTGCGGTGTCTGTTCGACCGCGTGGACGTGCTCCAGCTGGTCTTCCGTGTCGAGGTCCAGCGGCGTCCGGCGCCGCGCCCGATTCCGGTTGGCCCGCACGTGCCGCATGATGGTCAGTAGCCACGCGCGCGCATTGGTGCCAGGCTGAAACCTGTGAAACGACTGCCACGCCTGCGAAAACGTCTCCTGGACCACGTCTTCGGCCTCTGCCCGGTCACGAACCAGCCACATGGTCAGACGGAACACACCGTCCAAGTGCGGCAGGATGGCACCAGCAAAGTCCGCCCGGAGGGCTTCGCTTTTCTCGCGTGTCTCGGTTGGCATCCAGTTTTCGACGGCGGAAGGGGAGCCGACTTCCCTCTATTGAGCAAATACCCAGCCATGGTCGAAATATTCCCGACCCATTGAACCGGCTGAGCACATCACTTTTGTGTCACAGGGCAGGGAGGGTGGAATAAACGCACGTTCTGCGGGTATCACCCGGATACGATCGTGGGGACCAGGGCACATGCGGTCGCACGGCAGATGGCCGGAAAGGCAACCGGAAAGGCACATATGAGAACTACAGACTGCGGACGCCTCGTTGTCGCGGCCCTTGCCGTCGCCTTGTGCACGGGATTCGTGATGCTGGCGGCTTCGAACGACCGCGCCCAGGCCGGGGCCCGCGTGCCCGTTCTGGCGGAGCTCTTCACGTCGGAGGGGTGCTCAAGTTGCCCGCTGGCGGACGACCTTCTGCGCCGCCTCATCGCAGAACAGCCGATCGACGGGGTGGAGGTGATCGCCTTGAGCGAGCACGTCGACTACTGGAACCGCCTGGGTTGGCGCGATCCCTATTCGTCGGCCCGTTTCACGCAGCGGCAGAGCGACTACGCGGCGGTGCTGGGCGAAGGACAGTCGTACACGCCGCAACTTGTCGTCGACGGCAGGCGCGGCATGGTCGGCAGCGACTGGCAGGCCGTCCGCCGATCGATCGTCGAGGCCGCCCGCGAGCCCCGCGCCACACTCACCGTATCCGCCACGCTCGGATCCGGCCGCGCGACGACTGTGCGTGCGACCGTCAGCGAGTTGCCTGACGCGGCGCGAACGGACAGGATTCGTGTGATGGTGGCCATCGTCGAAGACAATCTGGTCACGGAGGTCGTCAGGGAGGAGAACGCCCGCCGGCGACTTCGACACGACGCGGTCGTGCGCGTCCTGGACACGATCGGAACCGTGGCCAGGAACGCCCAGGCTGGGGAGTTCACGAAAGAGATCGCGCTCGACCCTGCATGGGCGGTCAAACATCTACGAGCTGTCGTCTTCCTCCAGGACGATCGCACCCGCCGCGTCGTCGGCGTTGCTGCCGCCAAGGTCAGTTAACGTGATGCCGGCGGAAGAGGCCCCGGATGCGACTGGAGCGCTGGTTCATCCACCGAATTGGATGAACCCGACCCCGGCGGCCAAGTACGACCTGGTGGTGCTCGGGGGCGGAACCGCGGGGCTCGTCTGCGCGATGGGCGCGGTGGGACTCGGCGCTCGGGTCGCGCTCGTTGAGCGGCACCGGCTCGGCGGCGACTGCCTGAACACCGGGTGTGTGCCATCCAAGGCCATCATCCGGTCGGCGCGGGCGGTTGGCGAACTTCGGCGCGCCGCTGGGCTCGGTGTGACGGTGGCGGACGTCACGATCGATTTCGACGCCGTGATGCGGAGGATGCGCGAGCGACGCGCACGCATCGCGGTGAACGATTCCGCGGAGCGGCTGCGAGCGGCGGGGGTCGACGTCTTCTTCGGATCCGCCAGATTCGCCGATCGTCAATCGGTTCTCGTCGACGATCGCCGCCTGCGCTTCGCGCGCGCGGTCATTGCCACGGGTGGAAGGCCCGTGGCGCCGCCGGTCCCGGGGCTGGACTCCGTGCCTCATCTCACGAACGAGACCGTCTTCTCGCTGACGGAGTTGCCGCGGCGCCTGCTGGTCATTGGCGCGGGGCCCATTGGATGCGAGCTCGCGCAGGCGTTCGCGAGATTCGGGTCTGCCGTGACGGTGCTCGACATGTCGAAGAACGTGCTCCCGCGGGAGGATCCGGACGCCGCCGCCATCGTGAGACGCAGCATGGAGCGCGACGGCGTGCACTTCGAGCTGGACGCCCGTTTGAGCCGGGTCGAGCGGCGAGACAGCGGCGTGACGGTCCACTATTCGCGCGATCGACAGGGGCATCCCGAAGAGGGGCGCGTGGACGGCGAGGCGCTCCTCGTCGCGGCTGGCCGGGCGCCCAACATCGAGGACCTCGACCTCGCTGCTGCCGGGATTCAATCGGGCACGTCCGGCGTCGTGGTGAGCGATCGGATGCAGACCTCGAACCCGCGCGTCTACGCGTCCGGAGACGTCTGCTCGGTCTATAAGTTCACCCATGCGGCCGACGCGACGTCGCGCATCGTGATCCAGAACGCGCTGTTCTTCGGCCGGAAGAAGGCGAGTGCGCTTGTGATCCCCTGGGTGACCTACACCGACCCCGAGGTCGCGCACGTTGGTGTGTCCGAGGTTGACGTGGCGAAATCCGGCGGACGGCTGGCAACGATTACGGTCCCGTTGTCGGACGTGGATCGCGCGATTGTGGACGACGAAACGGATGGCTTCGTCCGCGTGCACCACGAAGGCGGGCGGCTCCGCGGCTGTACGATCGTCGCCGCACACGCCGGCGAGATCATGGGCGAAGCGGTGTACGCCATGACCCATGGCGGCACGCTGAGCTCCCTGTCGGCGACGGTGCACGCGTATCCGACACAGGCGGAAGCCCTGCGCAAGGCCGGCGACACGTTCAGGCGGCAATCGCTGACGCCGCAAGTGAAGCGGTGGTTCGGCCGGTATTTCAGGTGGACTCGATGAGCACTGTTCGATCATCAGGGAGTTGAGATGACGTGGACCCGTGGACTCCTCGTGCTGGCCGTCGTGGCGGCGCTTGTGGCCGGCGCATACTTCCTGCCGATCGCCGACTGGACGATTCGATTGGCCGAGCGCGCACGCAGCACTGGCGCCACCGGCGTCGCCCTCTTTTTCGTGGTGTACGTCGTCAGCACGGTCGCGCTCCTGCCGGGATCGATCCTGACGCTGGCGGCAGGGTTCGCCTACGGCCCGGTGTGGGGTCTTGCGGTGGCGTCCCCGGCGAGCGTCGCCGGCGCGACATGCGCGTTCCTGCTCGGTCGCACGACGCTCCGGGAGTGGGCGGCGCGCAAGGTGGGGGAGTCCCGGCGCGCCCGCGCGATCGACGCGGCCGTGGGCCGCGAGGGTTTCAAGCTGGTCCTGCTCCTGCGCCTGTCGCCGCTCGTGCCGTTCAACCTGCTGAACTACATTCTCAGCCTCACGCCGGTCACCACCGGCCGGTATGTGCTGGCGTCGTTTATCGGCATGCTGCCTGCCACCGCGCTGTACGTATATCTCGGCTCGCTCGCGCCGGCGGCGGCGGAACTCAGTTCGGCGGCGTCCAGCGGAGGCCGTACCCGAACGGCGCTCTACGTCGCGGGACTGCTCGCGACTGTCGCCGTCGTCGTCATCGCCACGCGCGCCGCGCGGCGCGCCCTGAACGCGGAGCTCGAGGAGCCGGTCGGATGAGCACCCCCTTGCGCCAACTCGCTGTGTTCGCCGGCCTGTGCCTCGCGGTTCCATCGCTCGCCGCCGAGCCGTTCGATCACGGATACGCCGCGTATGGTGCGGTGCTGCGCGCGCATGTCACGCCACCGCGTGTCGACTACGCGCGTCTCAAGTCGAACCGCGCGAGTCTCGACCGATCCGTGGCGGATTTCGACGCCGTGGGCACACACGGGGAACGCGCCTGGAACCGCGAACAGCGCATGGCGTTCTGGATCAACGCCTACAACGCGTTCACCCTGCGGGCGATCGTCGATCACTACCCGATCCGGTCGGGCGTGCTGACACGCCACCCGCGCAACAGCATTCGACAGATCGACGGCGTCTGGACGACGTTGACGTGGCGCGCGGCGGGTCGGAGTGTCACGCTCGATGACATCGAGCATCGTATCCTGCGACCCGAGTTTAAGGATGCGCGCATCCATTTCGCCGTCAACTGCGCATCGGTGAGCTGCCCTCCGCTGGCCCTGGAGCCCTATCGCGCGCGCACGCTGGACGCACAGCTGGACGCTGCCGGGCGGACCTACCTGGCCAGCGGCGAAGGCGTGCAGGTGACGGGCGGCGTGCTCGGGGTGTCGAGCATCTTCAAGTGGTACGGCGACGACTTCATCGCGCAGCACGCGGGGGGACGCGCCGAGGGTGGGTCCGCGAAGGCACGCGCCATTCTCGACGTCATCGTCAAGTACGGCCCCGCTGATGCGGCGGCGCTGGCACGCGCGCCCGGGACCAGGGTCCGCTACCTGGACTACAACTGGGCGTTGAACGATACGCGCCGGTGAAGGAGGCGAGCGGGCGGCGAGAGACCGTCAGCGAATGACGGAACGTTCGAGGAATTTCTGACCACCGTTGCGGAGGCCGGACAGGTCCGGCTGCGTGTCTCGCGGCAGAGAGAGGAAATACTCGACCAGGGGCCGATCGTCGGTGAGGACGGGGCCGTTCCCGACAAACGCGCGCAGCTCATCGGGCCCCGCGACAAACTCGCCGAGGAGCTTGTCGAACGTGTCCAGCTGGAGCGACGTCAGCAAGGCGCGGCTCGCCGGATCCTGCATCTTCCGATCATGGTCGGTCTGACGCAAGGTGATCGGCGTCACCGATCCGAGCATGAGCCCCCCGTCCGCCCACAGCGTCGTTTCGGGAAACACGCGCACGAACGTCCGCATGATCATCTTGTATTCAGCCTCTGTACCGGCGACCCACTGCAGGGCCATGCCTCCGGGCTTGAGAGACTTGCGCACCAGCTCGAAGTAGGTGGTCGAATACAGGTTGCCTGACCCGGCGTGGATCGGCAGGATCACGTCGGCGGTCACCACGTCGTACTTCTTCTGCGAGAAGAGCAGAAAGTTGCGACCGTCATCCACGTGCAGCGTCACGTTCGGCTTCTGGAGCACGTTGTCGTTGATGGGGCGGAAGAACCGGTTGGCCGCACGCGTCACCTCGCGCGAGAGCTCGACGACATCGACGTTCACGCCGGGGTGCTGACTGACGGCGCCCGCGGTCGCGCCTCCCCCCAGACCAATCACCAGCGCGTCCTTCGCGTCGGGATGCACGATCATCGGCAG
>DATLXP010000318.1:0-5478 GCA_035575695.1 Vicinamibacterales bacterium | reverse complement strand
TTTCCTCGACTTTGGCCCGGTAGGTCTCATAGTAGTGAATCGCGAGACCTGCGTAAGATTGATAGCGGCTGAACTCTTCTTCGGCCATTTTCATTTCCGCCCTCAGCTCGGGGTGCGACGTCCCGGCAAACGTGATCTTGGGAAGCATGATGCTGACGGCCTCGAATCCCGCGTGTTGGGAACGATCGGCAGGATTCGTAATGGAACGCGCCCGAGGCGATTTCCATTCCGGGTCGCTGGCTATTCTGGGCAGCACATAATTCAGCACGTCCCACGCCCGCGACTTCACCGCCGGATGCCCCGAAGCTCCAAGTTTTTCCGCTATCTCTGCCATCGTCGCGCCGATCTTCGTCTGCTCCTCGGGTGTGGGAGTGGGGGGCAGCTCGATACCCACGTGGAGATTGGTTCCATCGTCGAAGATCTGCGTTCGGAAACCGTTCACGCGGCTGCGAAAAGCCAGGTCGGCCGCCTCCCCCTTCAGTCGTTCCTCGAATTCCTTACGGGGCAGCCCGGCCACAAACCAGACGGTTGCAGGAGGAAAAGAAGAAGTCTCCATGCCCATGAACAGCTTGGCTCTTTTCCTCTTGTCGGCATACTGCAGCAGGTCCTGTCCGTGCTCCAGCATTCCATCGGCCCCATCCACGGTATTCCGGTAATTCATCACGCCCACGTTGTCCAGCATGTCGATCAAGTGAAAGCTGGCCGGCTGGCGGCTTCCGTTGTAGTCAACCACGCCGTTGAATTCGCCCGTCTGCTGGTCCCGATGCTGCCACCAGAATGGAATATCGACGCCGTACACCATGTGTGAGTGCTGGCGCACTCGCCTCTGGGCTTCCTGATTCAGTTCAAGAAAATCGCGCAGAATCTGTTCACGAATTGTCCAATCGCGCCAGCCGATCAGCAGATAAGGCTCGTTGTCGAGGTGGATACCGTCGAAACGCTCCTCGGGCCGAGACTCCCCGTTGTAATCGATGACTGCGTCGACCACGGCCAGCGGAATGTTGTGATTCTGTTTGACCGCGTATTCCGGAAAGCCGTCCAGCGCTTCCACGCGCACACCCACCCGATGCGCCGCCGCGATGAACGATTTCCACTCGGCCTTGTTTCTCAGTGCGCCTGTGACCTCCTTGACGGCACCACGCACGCCCTCCGGCAGTAGCGCACTGTTCTCGAGCGAGACCTGCATCCACAGGGTCTTGATGTTTTCGGTCTTGCAGAAGGTGAGGAAGTCCGTCATGCGTGACGCGTCGCTGATGTGTGACAGGATGTTCCAGTCCCACATTGCCCGGTCATATTCGCGTTTCCTCACGGGCTCGTCGATGTGTTGAGTGAGAGGAGTCACCACGGAGGCCGTTTGTTTGAACCCCACATCGTCCACGTAGACGGTGTGCCGGCCGACGACGTCAAAGTCCAGCGTCAGGCCCGCCATGGCCTCAAGGTTCAGCTTCACACCAGAGAGAGGAACCAGCACCTCCTGCCACTCGGTCGTCACGCCCTTTGGGAGAAAAAGCGACAGCGGTCCCACCGGCAATGCATCGTCGCGCGGCACCCACGAGGCGTCAGCCAGCTTGACCGTGAGCTGCTCCCCCCCTCTTGCTCCCCGCACCCAAAACGACAGATAGGCGTAGTCGCGGACGTCCAGATACGGAGACTCCTTCTGCTTCAAGTTGTAGAAGGTGATCCACACGCCACCAAAGCCACCGGCCTTCCGATCGACGGACACCTTCAGGCTCCGTCCCGACCGGCCCCTCACAACATCAGCGACTCTGGCGGTGACCGACACCGTAGGCGCGCGTTCCAACTTGTTGTGGTACCCGCCCACTGCGTTCTGAACTCCGTTGTCGAAACTGGCGACAAGGAGAAAGTCGGGCCGCGCCGCTGAGCCCACATCTCTCTGAGCCTGAAGCTCCATCAACGAGAGAGAACCCCACAACACCAGCAATAGCGCTGGTTGTAAGCGAGTCGTCATGGCATGCCTCCTGATGACCGCACATTATAGGAGTCTTGGTCGAGATCATGCTGGAGCGGACGTGGGCATCGGCTCGATCTGTCCGCCATCCCAGACCGTCTCGAAGTGGCCCAGCAGGAGCCCATGCGTTCGCTGCGCGGGTCGAGTTGACCGGCCACGCGACCTAGGTCACCGGAATGAGGCCCGCAAATCTCCCCAAAAATCGAACGGCACAGCTGAAATGATCTAACCTGTGCCGTAACGTTAATGCTCACCTCCGCACATAACCTGTCACCGACGAGGCTCCCGTGAACGACGCAGTCGCCAGCAACTACGGCGATCTCATCGCCGAGCGCATACGCGAGAGTCATGCGGTTATTGCGAGCCAGTGGCTCGACCGGCTGCGCGAACTGTTGCCCGTCGGGTCGAACGAGATCTTTCCCACCAGCGAGCTCCTCGACCACATTCCCGCGTTGATCCGCGACGTCTCTGAATACGTCCGCGCGCCCGAGGCGGAGAGCGTCGCGGCGAACACGGCCGTTCTCGCGAAGGCCCAGGAGCTCGGGCGGCTTCGCTATGCCCAGACGGCATCCGTTCACCAGCTGTTGCAGGAGTACCGCATTCTCGGGGCCATTCTGTCGGCGTTCGTCAGGGACCAGGTCGTGCTCCTCCGGTTGCCTCCGAGCGCGCCCGACACACTCGACGTGCTCGCGCGATTGCAGGAGAGCGTCGGCGTCCTGCTCCAAACGACGGTCGATACCTTCGTCGGGGCGTATGCCGACACGATCGCGCGTCAGACGACGCGCCTCGAAAGCTTCAGCCGCATGGTCAGCCACGAGCTCCGACAGCCGCTCGGGGCTCTCCAGTATGCGGCGCAATTGCTGGAATCGTCGGCCGACGACGCGCAGCGGGAACGCTGCGTGGGGGTGATCGGCCGCAACGTGAAGCATCTCATCGCCCTGACGGGCAAGCTCGAGACACTCTGCCTGCTGGGCGATGCCACAGACGATGCACACCGGCAGGAAACGGACGTCGGGTCGGTGATGGACGAGGTCGCGCGCCAGCTGCGCGAGATGGCGGACGCTCGGGGCGTGGACCTGCGGGTCTTGCCGGGCGCGCCGGTCATCACACTTGACGTGGCGCGCGCCGAGCTGATCCTCGTGAACCTCGCCTCGAACGCCATCAAATACTCCGACCCCTCCAAAGCGGACCGGATGGTCGAGCTGGGCGCCTGCCTGGACGACGATGGGGGATGCGTGCTGCGGGTTCGGGACAACGGTCTGGGGATCGACGCGGCGGACCTGGGATCCATCTTCAAACGCTCCTACCGCGCTCACGCGCATCGCGACGACGAACTCGGCGCCACCGGCAGCGGCCTGGGGCTGTTCATCGCGCAGGAATGCGTCATTGCGCTTCACGGCAACATCGAGGTGGAGTCGACTCCAGGGATTGGGACGACCTTCACCGTGACGCTGCCGCCCGTCCGCACTGACGCTGCCGCGGCCGCCGCGCCCCTCGCGCCCCCCGCAGCCCCCGAAGACCCCGCAACCAGCGCCCCGCAGACGAGCTAGCGGCGCTGCTCCAAACGCCGCAGGCGAATGTCGCGCACGGCTGCTTTCGTCCGCCAGGACGCCACGCCGAGCGGTCGAGACGCGTCCACCTCGATGCGTGTATCGATCTTCTTGCCCTTAATCCCCTGGGCGATGATCTGGCGCTCGTCGAGCCAGGCTTCTATCTTCTCGGGCGTCACGCGCACGCGGACCGAATACCAGCGCCCACCCTCGAAATCCATGGACTGCGTGGTCTCGTTCTCAGACGCATCCATGCCGTTGATACTGGACAGCCCGACCACGGTGCCGCCCCACCCGCCGAGGATCAGCGAACAGAATGAGCCGGCGACGGGAAACGTCACGCCCGCGAAGAAATCCCCCCCCTCGACACGCATGGCCTGCAGCGAGAGTTCGTAGTTCGTGGTCGGCAGGGTTGAACCGGCCCACGTGATCCCGGTGAGGTTTCGACCGGCCTCCATGATGATCTGCCCATCCTCCACCTGGACGGCCCCTTCGCCGATGAACTTCGTCGATTGCCAGTTGGCCAGGGTCTTTCCGTCGAACAAGGGCTGCCACGACGCGTCTTTGCCCTGAGGAGCCTGCGGCTGCGCCTTCAGCGTCGGGTCGCCTGAGAGCACGAGGGACACGGCGACGACGGCGAGCGAGGCCCGGAGGAAACCAGCGTGCGGCAGGTGCCTGACCATCCATTCATTCTACGGGCACATCCGGCCCCGGGAGGGGAGTATCCGCGCCGATGCCTTGCGCGGTATGATCCGGGACGAAGCGATCCCACAACAGACGAGGACCCAACAAGATGGAACGTCGCGACTTCATCAAGAAAAGCAGTGCGGCGGCCGGCGCCATGGCTGTCGGCTTCCCCGGTATCATCTCCGGCCAGACGGTCACGAATGCTCTCAAAGTCGGCCTCGTTGGCTGCGGTGGGCGCGGGAACGGAGCCGCCGGCCAGGCGCTCATGGCCGATCCGAATACCGAGTTGACGGCCATCGCCGACATCGACCAGCTGATCGTCGAGCAGTCGGCCGCGCGGTTGAAGGGCAGCACGCGGTTTGGCGGACGGGTCAAGATCGACCACGCCGTCTTCGGACTGGACGCCTATGACAAGGTGATCAACAGCGGCGTCGACGTCGTGCTGCTGGCGACCCCACCGGCCTTCCGTCCGCAACACCTGACGGCCGCGGTCAACGCCAACAAGCACATTTTTTGCGAGAAGCCCTGCGCCACCGATTCACCCGGGGTGCGCGAGGTGATCGCGGCGCAGAAGCTGGCGCAGACCAAGAACCTGGCGCTGGTCTCGGGGTTCTGCTGGCGCTACAGCAACATGATCCAGGACGCCGTGCAGCAGGTCCGGAGCGGCGCCATCGGACGGCTGGTTGCGCACCACTCCACGTATTACACGAACCCCGTGAAGCCCATTCCTCCGGCGAGCACACGCCCCGCCGGCATGAGCGACATCGAGTGGCAGATCCGCAACTGGTACAACTTCACGTGGCTCTCCGGTGACAGCCTGGTCGAGCAGGCCGTGCACAATGCGGACAAGATCATGTGGTTCATGAACGACCAGCCACCGCTGAGCGCCGTCGCGGTCGGTGGCCGTGCGGTGCCGGCGCACGGTGGCGACATCTACGACCATTTCTCCGTCAACTACGCCTATCCCAACAACTACCGTGTCTTCCTGACCAATCGCCAGGCCACCGGTTGCTTCAACGGCACGCTCGACTACCTGATGGGCACCGACGGCACGCTGATTCTGGGCGCCGGGCAGCCGCGGATCGAAAGCCCCGATGGCAAGGTCAAGTGGCAGTTCGAGGGAGAGGCCTACGACATGTACCAGCGCGAGCATGACGTGCTGTTCGCGTCGATCCGGGCCGGCAAACCCAAGAACGACGATCTGAACCTCGCCACCAGCACGCTGCTGGCGATCATGGGGCGGCAGGCGGCCTACTCCGGTCAGCAGGTCAC
>DATLXP010000317.1:0-13384 GCA_035575695.1 Vicinamibacterales bacterium | reverse complement strand
CACCAGGCACGGGTCTCACGCTGATCAACCGCGCGACGACCGCCCCCCTCGCCGCAGAAGGGGCCCGCGTCGCCGTGCACCGCCGCATCGACCGCCAGGAACTGGAGATCTCCGGACGCATGGCGATCGACGCGAAGCCGCTGGTCCGGACCGTGGCGGTCCTCAATCCAACGGTCTTCTTCGCACAAGGCGTCAAGGACGCGCTGACCGCGCGGGGCATCGCGGTCAGCGGCATGGCCGTTGACGGGGACGATGTCGGCGGCGTGGCCGTGCAGGCCGAGCCGAAAACGCTCGTGACGACACGCTCGGCCCCCCTGCGCGAGATCGCGACCGTCCTGATGAAAGTGAGCCAGAACCAGTACGCCGAGACGCTGCTGAAAGCGATCGCCGCCAAAGCCGGCGTGCCTGGCACGACCGACTCCGGGCGTGCGACGGCCATCGAGACCTTCACCGCATGGAATATTCCGCGCGACGGGTACGTCATGTCTGACGGCTCCGGTCTGTCGCGCTACAACTACATCGCGCCGACGACGATGACCGCCGTTCTGCGGCGCATGCATGCAGACCCGGCACATCGCGATGCCTTCCTGGCCACGTTGCCGATCGCGGCGAAGGACGGCACCATCTCCACGCGGATGCGCCGCACCCGGGCCGCCGACAACGCGCGCGCCAAGACGGGATCCATCTCCAACGTTCGAGCGCTGTCCGGTTTCGTGACCACCCGGGACGGCGAAACGCTCGTCTTCGCGATCATGGCCAACGACTTTGTCATCCCGTCGGCAGTCGTGGACTGGATCGCCGACCTCGCCGTCGAAACCCTCGCGAATTTCACTCGCCGGTAGAATGTAGGTGTGATGGGCCGGCTCTCTTCGGTGCTGCTGGTGCTCGCCCTTGCGGCTGGCGCCGCGGGCCTCTGGTATTACCGCTCGGGCGACCTGAAGCCCATGTCTGGATCGGCTTCGGATGAGCTCGTCGCGGATGACTGGCTCGACAACCTGCGCAGCCAGAACCCGCGTGTGGCCGAAGACGCCGCGCACCATGTCACGACGCTTGGCGTCACGGCGCTGCCGGAGATCGAGGCCGCGCTGCGGGACCCGGCAGCCGACCCCTTGCGAAAAAAAGCCGCGCTCAAGGCGTGCGGGCTCCTGGGGCAGCTGTCGCGGCCCGCGCTCGAGGGGGTCGCGGCGCACCTGCCGATCCCCGACTACACGACAGAGGCCGCGGTCGCCCTGAGTTTCATGGGACGCGACGCGTTCCCGCCCTTGCGCGATGCCCTGGCGAGCGACGATCCGATCGTGCGCCGCGAGTCGCTGCGTTCACTCGGCAAGCTGCGGGAACGCGCGCCGCTCGATCCGCGAGCCGTGGTTCCACTGCTGATCGATGGGATCACCGATCCGGATCCAGGGGTCCGGGTGGTCAGCGCGACCTACCTCGGCATCATCCACGACGACGCCGCAACCGCGGTACCGGCTCTGGTCACAGCGCTGGCTGACGGAGAAGCCGAGGTGCGGACGGCCGCCGCCGAGGCCCTCGGATCCTTTGGTGCTGCCGCCGAGCCCGCGATTGAGGCGCTGCGAAAGGCAGCAGCGGATCACGACGAAAACGTGGCGCGCGAGGCCGGCCTCGCGCTCGTCAAGCTGCAGAAACAGCAGCCCTGAGCCACGGCTCCAGCCACGGTTCAACACTGTTCAACACGGCAGCCCTGAAGGGCTGCGCTACGACCCTCAGCCGTAGCGCAGGCCTTCAGGCCTGCCCGGTCGAGAGCAGCGACCTGGCGAACGCGGCGATCAGCGAGGGATCCCCCTGGAGACCGCCGCCCTGTGCAAGCTCGCGACGCCCGCCACCCTTCCCGCCGAAACGCTCCGTCAACTGCCGCATGAGCGCCGACGCATCGGCCGTCGCGCCGGGCGCGCGTGCAATCACGACGGCGGATGGCGCAGGCGCTCCGATCAGGACAGCCGTGAAGCCCTCCCGCGTGCAGATCGCCGAGGCGATCGATTTCAAGCCGGGCTGGTCCCAGCCGTCGAGGACACGAATGACGAGTCGTGACTCGGCCTCGCTGCTCGCGAGAGCGTCCGCCTCGCGCATCGCGAGCTGCCCCTGCAGGTCCCTGATGCGATGCCTGGAGGCCTTCGTTTCACCCTGCAGCCGCTCGATGGCGGCCGGCAGCTCCGCCGGCAGCACCGACAGCAGGCGCACACTCGCCGCACTCGTGTCGCGAAGCGCATGGAGGGCCGCAAGCGTGCGTCCGCCGCACATGAACTCGATCCGTGTGCCCGCGCGAAACTTCTCCCAGGACGCGACCGCGATGATACCGATCGCCCCGGTTCGGGAGACGTGTGTCCCGCCGCATGCCGAGATGTCGTGATTCTCGACGTCGATCAGACGCAGGACACCCTCCCGTGATGACGCCTTGCGTAACGGCATCCTGGCGGCCTCGGCGGCATCGGCGTAACGAATCGACACGGGAAGGTTTTCCCAGACGACCCTGTTCGCGTCCGCCTCCGCCTCCTCGATCTCCACGGCGCTGACTTCCCTCGACAGGTCGATCGTGGCAGACGCCGCACCGAGGTGAAAGCTCTCGGTCCGGGCTTTCAGCAGGCCGTCACACGACGCCGACAGAACGTGCTGCCCCGTGTGCTGCTGCATGTGATCGAATCGGCGCGGCCAGTCGATCCGTCCACGCACCAACTCGCCTTCGCGGATCGCGCCCTCGACCACGTGCACCATGGTCCCGTCTCCCAGTTCTTCCACGTCGATGACTCGACAGGTATTCAGCGTGCCGGTATCGAAGGGCTGCCCGCCTGATGTCGGGTAGAAGGCCGTCCGGTCGAGCGTCACACAGGAGCGCCCGTCCACGGGCTCCACCCGGATGACCCGGGCATCGAACTCACGCACGTAGGGGTCGTCGTAGTAGAGACGGTCGGTCATCGGTCCACCGCCGGATCTCGAAGGCCGGCGTCTGCGAATCCCTTCGCACGAAGGAGACAGCTGTCGCAGTGGGCACAGGCACGACCGTCGGCCAGGGACGAGTAGCAGCTGTGCGTCAGGGCGTAATCGAGGCCGAGGGTGCCTCCACGCGTGATGATCTCCGCTTTGGTGAGATACAGCAGAGGGGCGAGGATCTGAAAGGCATTCCCTTCGATCCCCGCGCGCGTCGCGAACGATGCCATGCGCGCGAATGCTTCGAGATAGTCGGGACGGCAGTCGGGATACCCCGAGTAGTCCAGCGCGTTCACGCCGATGACGATCGCCTCGGCGCCGAGCACCTCCGCCCATCCAAGCGCCAGAGAGAGAAAAATCGTGTTGCGCGCCGGCACATAGGTGGAGGGGATATCTGACGCGCCGATCGACCTGTCCTTCGGAATATCGCCGTCACCCAGGAGAGACGACCCGCCGAAGGCGACGAGGTCCACGTCGAGCTCCACGTGACGCGCGACGCCGAGCGCGCGCGCGACTTTTCGCGCGGACGCCACTTCGGTGACATGGACCTGGCCGTACCGGACGGTCAACGCATGGAGCTCGTAGCCGTCGGCCTTCGCGATGGCTCCGGCGGTGTAGGAATCGAGGCCTCCGCTGAGCAGGAGCACGGCCTTCATACGCCGCGCGTCCGGGGGCTCCAGATGTACTTGTGCGCCTGCAGCTGCAGCCGCACGTCGAGACCGTCGGCCAGGAGCCATTCGGCGAGCGGCTTCGGCTCCAGCGCCCCGTGCACCGGCGAGAACAACACGGCGCGCACCCGTCCGGGGAGACCGTAACGCGTCACGACATCGCGCGCGAACTCGTAGTCCACGCGGTCACCGATGACGAACTTCACTTCGTCATGGGGCAGGAGGCGTTCCATGTTCGACCAGTCATTGCGGTGCGACTCGCCGCTGCCGGGGCACTTCACGTCCATGATGCGGATCACCGCGGCCGGCACCTCGCCGATGTTCACGTGGCCGCCCGTTTCGAGCATCACGGTCAGGCCATCGTCCAGCAGCCGCTGCATCAGCGGGTAGACGTTCTTCTGGAGAAGCGGTTCGCCGCCGGTGATCTCCACGACAGGACATGCATACGACTTCACGTCCGAGACGATCTCGTCGAGAGACATCTTGCGCCCCTCGGTGAAGGCATACGGGGTGTCGCACCAGGAACAGCGCAGGTCACAGGCCGTCAGCCGCACGAACACGCAGGGCCGCCCGGCGTGCGTTGATTCCCCCTGTATCGAGTGGAAGATCTCGTTGATCGTGAGCACGTCTCCTTCAATTGTAATGGGAGTACCCGTGGCAGGGCTGAAGCCCTGCGCTACAAACGCCAGGGCTGAAGCCCTGCGCTACGGACGCCGGGATGAAGCCTGCGCTACGGGGGGTGAGGTACCATTTGGAGATGGCGAAGCCGACGTTCTACCTGAAGCCCACCTGAACCACCTGCCGCAACGCCAGAAGTTTTCTGGAGCAGCACGGCATCGACGTCGAAGAGCAGGACATCAACACGCATCCGCCCGGCCGCGCCTTTCTCGAACAGCACATCGACGCGGACCGCTTCCTCGATTTCATCAGCACGCGGAGCCCCGTCTTCAAGGGACGGCCGCTCCCCACGTCGAAGAAGGAAGCGATCGATCTCATGATGGAGCAACCAAACCTCATCAGGCGGCCGATCCTCGTCAAGGGGAGCAAGGCGGTCTTCGGATTTGACAAAGACAAATACAGCACGCTGTAACGTCCGCGTCGGCACCTCCGGATGGAGCTACCCATCCGGCGCAGGCACGTGGAACGGGATCTTCTATCCGGCTGCCGGCAGACGCCCGCGCGGGTCAGGCAAGTTCGACGAGCTTCGCTTTTACGCCGAACACTTCGACACCGTCGAAGTGAATTCGTCGTTCTACCGGATCCCGTCGCCCGCGACGGCGCGCAGCTGGGCCGAGCGCACCCCGGCGGGCTTCGCGTTCTCCCTGAAACTGTTTCAGAAGTTCACGCACCCCGACATGTTTCACACCTCGACGGGTGCGGATCCGTCGAACCTCGGTCAAACAGACGTCGACGAATTTCGCGCCGCACTGGACCCTCTCGCAAGCGCCGGCAAGCTTGGAGCGCTCCTCGCGCAGTTCCCCGCAAGTTTCAAGAAGGAGCCCGACACGCGCGGCTACCTGGAGTGGCTGCTCGAGCGCTTTCGCGAGTACGACCTCGCCGTAGAACTGCGACACCGGAGCTGGAGCGACGAACCCATGGACACGTTGACCTTGCTCGCGGAGCACGGCGCCGCATGGGCGCAAATCGACGAACCGAAGTTCCGCCTGTCCGTACGCCAGGACCTGCTGCCTAACGCCAGGGCGCTGTACTACCTCAGGCTCCACGGCAGGAACGCCGCGCAGTGGTGGACGCACGAACAATCCGAAGACCGGTACAACTACTTCTATTCCCCCGGCGAGCTCGAGCGCTTCGCAGACGCCGCCAGGGACGCCTCACGCGAAGTGACGAAGGCGTATCTCTACGCCAACAACCACTTCTCGGCCAAGGCCGTGGCCAACGCCGCCATCCTGAAGCATCAACTGGGACAGGACGTGCCCGGCGAGTACCCGGAGGCGATGGTGGCGGAGTATCCGGATCTGAGGGGGATCGTGAAGATCCTGCCGACTACTCCCGCACTGAAGCCTTCTTGAGGACGTCGGCGCGGCGGATCTTATCGATCACGTCGAGGCCGCTGATCACTCGTCCAAAGACCGTGTACTTCGCGTCCAGTTCGGGGCGCGCCTTGAGCACGATGTAGAACTGGCTGTCGGCTCCGCGGGGGTCGGTGCCCGGATACGCCATCGCGACCGCCCCACGGACGTGACGGCGCTTCTTCGTCACTTCTGACACGCCGATCGGCTTGCCGCTTCCCGCTCTCCCCCACCATTCCTGCGCCGCCATGTTCCGCGAGGCAGGATCTCCGACCTGGATCAGGAAATTGGGTTCCGCGCGGTGGAAACGGTGCCCGTTGTAAAAGCCCTTCTTCACCAGTTCGACGATACGCGCCACCGTCTTGGGGGCGTCTTCCGGATACGTCTCGAGCTCGATGACACCCTTCGACGTCTCGAGCACAATCACCTGGCCCGCTGCCGGGGACTTCTGCTGCGCGGACACATCCGGCGCGAAGGCACCAAGCGCCAGCACGGCCAGGGCACTGAGCACGTTCATTCTCATGTCGCTTTCCCCACCTTCTCGACGCCAAGTCTCGGGCAGAGGTCCCGTATGACGCAGTTGCCGCATAAAGGATAAACCGGGCGGCAGACATTCTGTCCCCACGTGACGAGATACAAATTGAGGAATGGCCACCATTTCCGGTGCGTCGCGGCGTAGAGGGCCTGTTCGGTTTCGTCGGGCGTCCGGGTGCGCGTCCATCCAAGACGGTTCGCGATGCGGTGGACATGCGTGTCTACGCAGATGTTGCTGACGCTGCGGTGCGCAAGGATCAGCACGAGGTTCGCTGTCTTCCGCCCTACACCAGGCAGTGTCAGCAGCTCCTCCATCGTCGACGGCACCCGACCGCCGAAGCGACCGATGATCTGTTCGCAGGTGCGCTTCACGTGGACCGCCTTGGTCCTGTAAAAGCTCACGGGATAGATCAGGCCCTCGGTTTTCTTGAGCGTCAGCGTGACCATGGTCTGCGGGGTTCGGGCGACGTCGAAGAGGCGCGCGGAGGCGGCAGCGGTCACCGCGTCCTTCGTCTGGGCCGACAGCATGGTCGCGATGAGCACCTGGAACGGATCCGCCTGCTGCTCCTCGGCAATCTTCTCGACGGCCAGTGCGTCGAGTCCGTCGATGGCGCGAGCCAGACGTCGCATCACCGCCGGCACGCGGCCGCGAGGGATGACAGGCTGAGGCTTCATCGTGCTCAGTGCTGTGGTCGGCGCTCAGTGCTTAGTGGCCGTGCGACTGGCAATAACCGCAGTGATTGCACGCGACGGTGGGCTCGATCAGGCAGGGGCCGCCCGAGTCGGGCAGGGCGTATCGAAAGTGGCTCGCATGGCCGATCAGGGGCGGGGGGGCGGGCGTCACGGCTCGGTCGCCCGGTGCTTCTGCGGGTGCGCCGATGTGGCGCGCGATCGAGCGACGGATCATCTCGCGAATCGCGTCTTCGTTCATGGTTCGTCCGAGTAGTCCACGATGTCCACGATACCAATGATCGCGGCGTCCACGGCGGCCCCCTTTTTTCCGAGCGCGTCCCCGGCCGCCTTCCCCTCGATCACGAGGAGCACACGCTCCCCGACGCCAGCGCCGACGGCATCGATGGCCAGCACCGCCACTCCGCGCGGCTTCCGGTCGAGGGTCTCGGGCTGCACCAGCAGCAGCTTCGCTCCCTCGAGCTTGGGGTTCTTCTGGGTCGACACGACGGTGCCGACGACCTTACCGATCTGCATACGTCTCAGTGCGGAGTGCGGAGTGCGACGTGCTGAGTGCCGGGTGCCGGGTGCCGGCGGCGCTCGTCATGACGGCACATCCCAGTGATCGACGATGCCTATGACGGCCGCGTCTGTCGGGGGCTCCGACGGGTAAAAGGGGTAGGCCGCCTCGCGCCCCTTGACGAAGAATACGTGCTCGCCGACGCCAGCGCCGACCGAGTCGAGTGCCACGAGCGTCCGCCCGGAGGGCTCCCCCGAGACGGCAATCGGTTGAAGCAGCAGCAGCTTGATGCCGGTGAGGTTCGCGTCCTTCACGCTGGCAACGACGTCACCGATGACGCGGGCGAGGTGCACGTCAGTCCTTGACCTGGATGTCGTCGACGATCCCCACGACCGCGGCGTCCACCGGACAATCCTTGAGTCCCGACGCCATGCGTGCCGAGCTGCCGCTCACGATGAGAACGGTCTCACCGAAACCGGCATCCACGGTGTCGACGGCGACGATGTAGGTGCCTTCAGCTTTGCCGCGGGGATCGATGGGGCGCGCGATGAGCAGCTTGTTGCTGACCAGCCGCTCGTCCTTGCGCGTCGCGACGACGGTACCCACGATCTTGGCCAGGATCATTTCGCGTTGGAGCTCGCCTTGCCGATCGGGAGCGCGTCCTCGAGATTCGAGTGCGGGCGCGGAATCACGTGCACCGAGACGAGCTCTCCGACCCGCCGCGCAGCCGCCGCCCCCGCGTCGGTCGCGGCTTTGACCGCCGCCACGTCGCCGCGAACGATCGCCGTCACGTACCCGGCGCCGATCTTCTCCCACCCAACCAGTGTCACCTTCGCGGCCTTGACCATCGCATCCGCCGCTTCGACCATCGCGACGAACCCCTTGGTCTCGATCATGCCGAGCGCCTCACCCATTGAAAGCCTCCAGTTTCCAGCTACCAGCTACCAGCAAGACCTGCACATCACATGCTGGAAGCTGAAAGCTGGAAGCTCTATTTCAATTGCCTGACGGCGTCCTCGATCAAAGCCGTGAGTTCGCCGTATGTTAGCCGAATTTCGTCGTCCGCCGCATGGACGAGCCGTTCACGGGACGCCGGGGCAAACACGACCTGGCAGTCCGCCTGGTCGGAGGGCGGACCGTTCGTGTCGGCACAAATCGGCGCCGGCGCCGCGATGCCGTACTGCCCTCGCAGGCCCTGGAGCCGGACCACCTCGGCACGCGACAACAATCGCTCTCCACCAAGCATTCTCGCGACGAAGCTGATGTTGGCGAAGTGTTCGATCGTCTCCATCTTGAAATACGCCGAGAACAGGTCGCTGCCAACCGTCAGGGCGCCGTGATTGGCGAGCAGCATCCCGTCGTGAGCCTTGATGTACCGGCCGACCGCCTCGGGCAGTTCCTTCGTGGACGGCGTGGCGTAATCGGCGATCGGCACGCTTCCGAGCGTCGTCACCACCTCGGCGAGGATGGCGCGGTCCAGCGGGATACCCGCGACCGCGAAGGCTGTCGCCACCGGAGGATGTGCGTGCACGACAGCCTGAACGTCGGGGCGCTGCCGGTACACCTCCAGGTGCATCTGGATCTCGGACGAGGGGTCGCGCTCCCCCGAAAGCTTCTTCCCGTCGAGATCCGTGACGCACATCATCTGCGGTTCCATGAACCCCTTGCAGACGTTCTTCGGCGTCATCAGCAACCGTCCCGCATCGAGGCGGACGCTGATGTTGCCGTCGTTCGACGCCGTGTAACCCCGCGCGTACATCCGCCGACCGACTTCGACGATGTCCGCGCGGAGCTGGGATTCGGATGCCATCGTTCTGCGGCCTCAGCGCGCCGTCACCGTTTCGCGGCGTACTCGGTGCGGCACTTCTCGGAGCAGAAAAAACGCATGTCCGCGCCGCTGCCGGATGTGAGCGCCTTGGATGGCACCACGAAGGTGCCGCAGGTGGGGTCCTTCACGAGCCCCACACTCTTCGCGCCCCCCGCCGTGCCGGACGCCTGGTAGCCCATGCCCTCGAACACGCCCTTCAACAGGCGCCAGCCGACACGCCAGAGGACGTACACGAGAATGGCCCAGAGAATGAGTTTTCCCATGGTCAGTTGGAGGATCCCGGCGGTTTGGGAGTTCCGCTGCCGCCAGCGTCAGGATGTGCCGCCCGCAGGCCGTCGAGGCCTTGCTTGGCCCGGGCCGCCTCGTCGCTGCCGGGCGCGACGTCGATGACCCGTTGCCACGCCTTGGCGGCCCCGGGGAGGTCCTGCTTGCCAAAGGCGCGCACGATACCGATGTTGAGGAGCGTCTTGGAGTGCGCGGGCTCGATCGCGAGGGACTTGTCGAATTGCGCGAGCGCACGGTCCGGCTGGTTCATGTAGTAGTACGCGATGCCCAGATCGGTGCTCGCGTTGACGTGGCGCGGATTGATCGCGAGCGCCGCCGAATACCACTTCACCGCGTCGTCAAAACGCCCACCGTCGAAGTAGACGTCGCCGAGGCGCACCCGCGACTCGGCGTCCTTCGGATCAGTGTCAGCAGCGGCCTGCAGTTGAGCCGCACGCTTTGCATCCAACGCTGGCTGCCCCTGGGCCTCCGACGCGGACGCCTGCTGTGCCGGCGCCGGGGCGGCGTCCACTCGAGCGGCTGGAGCCTGCTGGCTGCCGATGATCCATCCGGTCAACAGCCCGAGCAACACTCCGGCCACGCCCATGACTAGCGATTCTTTTTGCACTGAGTTTGGAGCTCTGACACGTGAACTGAGCGTAACCGTGAACCCTGAACGTCGCGTCTATTGTAACGTCGCTCGGCCGCTACCGTCGGAGCAGCGCCACCATGTCACGGACCGCCCGGTCCATGCCGGTGAGGGCGGCGCGGGCGACGATGCTGTGACCGATGTTCAACTCCACGATTTCGGGCACCGTCGCTATGGGAATGACGTTGACGTAGTTCAGTCCGTGGCCGGCAAGCACCTCGAGCTCGTGACGCGCCGCCAGGCGCGCGGCGTCGACAATCCGTCTGAGCTCATGACCGGACGCGGACGGCGATGCCTCCGCGTAGCGCCCGGTGTTGATTTCGACCGCGTCGGCGCCTGCGGCCTTCGCGCGAGTGACCTGCTCGGGATCCGCGTCGATGAAGATGCTTACCGCGATGCCCGCGTCGTGCATGCCGGTGACGAACCGTGCCACCGACTCACCATTCAGCGCGAGATCGAGGCCCCCTTCGGTCGTGAGTTCCTGCGGCCGCTCCGGCACGAGCGTCACCTGGTCTGGCCTGACGTGCCGCGCGATATTCGCCATCTCGTCGGTTGCCGCCATCTCGACGTTCAACTTTGTTCCGATCGCTTCTCGCAGGGCCTGGAGGTCGCGCTCCTTGATATGGCGGCGGTCGGTGCGCAGATGCACGGTGATGCCCTGTGCACCCGCCATTTCGGCCATCAACGCCGCCGCGAGCGGCTCGGGCTCCTTCGCCTTCCGCGCTTCGCGGAGGGTCGCGATGTGATCGATGTTGACGGCGAGTCTCATGTCAGTTCAGCATCCGCGTCAAAACTCACCACAGAGCCACAGAGGTCCACAGAGAATCTTTCGGTTGAGACACGCGTATTCCCGATCCACAAATTCTCTGTGGACTCTGTGCCTCTGTGGTGAAAATCATCCCCGCACCTACCCCAGCTCCCTGTGGACGACGTCGGCGATGTCCGCCGCCCAGGCCTGGATCTCGGCCTGGTCCTTCCCCTCCAGCATGATGCGAAGGAGCGGTTCGGTCCCCGAGTAGCGGACCAGCAGGCGGCCGGCGCCGGCGAGCTGCGTCTCCACCTGCCGCATAGCATCAGCGATCGCCGGAACGGTGGAAAGGTCCTTTCGCTGGCGGACCCTGACGTTCACGAGCACCTGCGGGTACGCGACGAGCTGCGACGCCAGGTCGCCCAGCTCTCGACCGGTGTCGGCCATGACGCGGAGGACGTTCAGCGCGGTCACAATCCCATCACCCGTGAACAGATGGTCCGCAAAGATGATGTGGCCCGACTGCTCGCCCCCAAGGGAGAGCCCGCGGTTCATCATCTCCTCCATCACGTACTTGTCGCCGACCGAGCACCGGACCATGCCGATGCCGCTGTCGCGGAGCGCGATCTCAAGGCCGATATTACTCATCACCGTGGCGACGATCGCATCGCCGGTGAGGCGCCTCTGTGCTTTCATGTGCAGCGCGCACAGGAGCAGCACGGCATCACCGTCTACGATCCTGCCGTCCGCGTCGACGAAAATCGCGCGGTCGCCGTCACCGTCGAACGCGACCCCCATCCGACAACCCGTGCGGCGCACGGTGGCGGACAGGAGCTCCGGGTGCGTCGAGCCGCAATCGAGGTTGATATTGCGCCCGTTGGGAGACGCTCCGATGACTTCGATGTCGTAACCAAGCTCCCGAAACAGCCGCGGCGCTACCGTCGTCGTCGCGCCGTTGGCGGTGTCGATGGCGAGCTTGAAGGGTCCAAGACGCTCCGGTTCCGGAAAGACGAGCCTGGCATGTGCAAGGTAGGCGTCGGCGACTTCGGTCTGCGCCACCGGTTCGTCGGCGCTCCCGCCG
The DNA here is from genome assembly GCA_035575695.1 of Vicinamibacterales bacterium. Classification (GTDB taxonomy): domain Bacteria; phylum Acidobacteriota; class Vicinamibacteria; order Vicinamibacterales; family 2-12-FULL-66-21; genus JACDCA01. The sequence goes on along the minus strand of DATLXP010000317.1, from coordinate 1,450 downwards.
ACGCTCCAGCTCGTGTCGGCGATGATGGCTTCGACGTCCCGCTCGACCGCCTCGGTGAACTTTTCACCCCGGCCGGAAAACACCTTGATACCGTTGTCTTCGAAGGGATTGTGCGAGGCTGATATGACGAGCCCCGCATCGAAGCCCAGCGCCTTCGTGACATAGGCGATGGCAGGGGTCGGGATGACGCCCGCGCTGGTCATTTCGGCTCCCTGCGAGCGGACTCCCCGCGCGAGCTCGCGTGCGATCCAATCGCCCGATTCGCGCGTATCGCGTCCGACGACGAAGCGCAAAGGGGTGTCCAGGGTTGCGCCTGCCGGACGGTGGCCAAGCATGGCGCGGACGAGCGCGCCGCCCAGGCGCGCCACGGTCTCGTGATCGAGCGGATAGGCACCCGCCCTGCCGCGGACGCCATCGGTTCCGAACAATCTGGGCATTCCCGTTACTTGATGATGACGTGGACGACGTCAGGATCGGTGGAACTGACACCGAAATTCTGGGTCGGGTCGATCTGGACCCTCAGATTGTACTGGCCCGGTCCCAGCCCGGCAAGATCCACGAAGGCATCGAACGTTTCGGTGCGGATCGAGTCCAGCGCCGGCCGCCGGCCGCGCACGGTCACGCGGGTGACCGAGGGCTGCACACGCGCCGACAGCCCCGCACCCAGGTTCCGCCATCGGATAGGCACGCCTGAGAATTCGCGCTCCACCGGCGCCGGAAGGATCTCCACCGACACCGTGGCGGTCTGGGTCTCGGCAAGTCTCAACGCAGAATCCAGGACACCGATGGTGACCACGTCGGTCACGTTTGCGCGTTGCCCGCTGACCGAGACAGGCTCGGTCGTCGCGCTCGTCAGGTCGCGCAGGCGACTCTCCGGGCCGAGCACTTCAACGGTCGGGGGGGTCACGGTCGATCGCCCGGTTACGAATCCCGGCGCCGGGTCCCCTTCGACGGCCGCGATGACCGGGACCGAGCGGCGGGCGGATTTTTCAAGTTCCAGGGCGATCGTCGCGGGTGTGAGCTGGGCGACCTCCACACCGTAGGGCCCCTTGACCTCGTCGGCCCGGAGATGAAAAAGCCGCGAACCCGAGCGGGCTCCGTCGAGATCCAGAATGGCCACGACGTCACCCGGGTCCATGCGACCGAGCACCGCCGACGATCCCCGCACGCGAACATCGACGGTCATGGGAGGGTCCCCGACGATCTCGAGCTGTGGGGGGACGTTCCTCAGTTCCAACGGCACCCGCATCGACCGCTCCACCACGTGCTCACCGGCGACGGTGAGCCACAGCACGGAGGCGAGGAGCAGGGCGAGCACCTTCAGCCAGAGGTGCTGGAATGGATTGAACCTCATGACCGGCCCCGCACGTTACACATCGTACGACCGCGCCCCGACATTGCGCCCTCCCGAGCGTCGCAGCAACACGAGCGACCGGAGACGGTCGCGCAG
>DATLXP010000316.1:0-2532 GCA_035575695.1 Vicinamibacterales bacterium | reverse complement strand
GTCACACCGGCCGTGACGACCAGCGAGGCTGGCATCGACACGGGGGGCGCGATCCGGACGCGCGGCGCCGCACTCGACCCATACCGCGCGTGCCTCGGGCTCGTGTCCGCGGCCGCCGCACGGGGCGCCGCAATTCACGAGAATTCGGAGGTCCATCGCATCCGCGCCTCGGCCCGGCACGTCGACATCACGACCGCCGGAGGTGCGATACGAGCGAAGGCGGTCGTGGTCGCCACCGGCGCGCCGATTGCGGACCTGCGCGCGCTTCGACGGCACCTCACCTCACATCTTCGGTACGGTGTCGTCACCGACCCGCTCCCCCCGGCCGTACGCCGCGAGGTCGGCCGCCGTAAGGCCGCGATCGAACAGGTCGCATCCCCAAAACAACAGGTACGGTGGGTCGACGGGAACCGTGCCCTCGTCCTGGCCGGACCCCAGCCGGACGTCCCTGAGCGGCTACGGGAGCGAGTGCGGACGCAGCGCACCGCGCAGCTCATGTACGAATTGTCCCTGCTCTACCCCCCCATCTCAGGGCTCCAGGCAGCCTGGGCATGGGACGCCCCCGGTTACGAAACCGTTGACGGACTCCCTTTTGTGGGCCCCCATCGCAATTTTCCGCGTCATTTGTTCGCATTTGCGCCGTCTTCCCACGGCGCAGCCCTCGCGTGGACCGCCGCCCGGGTGCTGGTTCGCCACTACCGGGGCGAGAGTGCGAAGGGAGACGAGGCGTTCGGGTTCGCCAGAATCCTCTAGGCGCCGTCTGGCGCGAGGCCTAAACTTCCATCCTCGTATCCCGGTCTAACAGTCTGGAAGTCCCTTCGGCGATAGCGGGACGTGTACATCATGACAATTCAAAGCGCGCGCAAGCGTCGTGGCGGCGAAGATCAGGTCGAACATCTCCTCCGCCGCGCCGGCTTTGGTGCCAGCCAGGAAGAGATCGACGGCTATCTCGACCTCGGTTTTTCAGGCACGCTCGATTACCTGCTTCGCTACGACCGGGTCCCAGACGACGTGGATTCGTTCATCGGGAAGCCGGGTTACATCGGCACGTCAGTGGTCGGGGCGTTCATGCCGTCTCAGAACATCACGCATGCGCGCCAGCGCTGGCTGTTCCGGATGGTGCATACCAGGCGTCCTCTGCAGGAAAAGATGACGCTGTTCTGGCACAACCACTTTGCGACGGCTGCTTCGAAGGTGCTGGGCACGCTCGGCGGTATGAGCGGCGCGCGGTACATGGCCGCCTTGCCTGCCGAAGATCCACATCAGATTCGTGGACAGCTCGAGACGTTGCGAGGAATGGCGCTCGGCAACTTCAAGGACATCGTGGTGGCGATGGCGAAGGACGTCGCCATGGTGACCTGGCTCGATGGGCGGTTCAACGTTCGCGGGCGGCCGCAGGAGAACTTCGCCCGCGAGCTCATGGAACTGTTCACCATGGGCGTCGGCCATTACACCGAAGAGGATGTGTACGCCGCCGCGCGGGTGTTCACCGGCTGGAACCTGGCGTACCCGGGCCAGGCGTATTACGCGTTCAGTTACATCCCCAATAGCCACGATACGGCCGCGAAGGACTTCACGTTCCAGATCTACCCGACCGGCAGCAAGACGATTCCGGCGCGGGCTGCCGACGCCGGGCTGCAGGACGGCCTGGACCTGATCGACGCGGTCGTTCGTCATCCGGCCACCGGACCTCGTCTCGCGCTGAAGCTGTATCGCTATTTCATCAGCGAGATCGATACGCCCGACACCGGCCTCATTAACGAGCTGTCGAAGCTCTACTACCAGCACAACTTCGAAATGAAGCCGGTGGTCGCCCACCTGCTGCGTTCGCCGCAGTTTGCGGCCGGCTCCGCGCGCTACGCCCGGTACTCCTGGCCGGTCGAGTTCGTCGTTCGCGCGATCAAGGAAGTCGGCTGGAACGGTTTCTCCATCAGTGACGCGAACGTCCTCAGTCCGCTGATCAGCATGGGGCAGCAGCTGTACGAGCCGCCCGACGTCAACGGATGGGACCTCGGATCCAACTGGTTCTCGAGCGGCGGCACGCTGGCGCGCATGAACTTCGCCGCGACGCTCGCGACGAATCAGAAGTTCAATCTTCGGGACGTCGCGCGAGGGCAGTCTCCAACGCCTGAAGCGCTCCTGTCGCTGATGTCCGATCGCCTCACGCCGAAGCCGTTCGCGAACGACGCGTACCGCGCGCTGCTGGACTACGTGCGGGCGGGTGGCGCATGGACGGGATCCGACACGCAGGTCGCCACAAAGGCGGCGGGTCTTGCGCATCTCATCGTCGGCTCCGGCGATTACCAGCTGGTCTAGGTGTGAATGTCAAAGAGGTTGTTCATCATGCAGCCTCTTGGAAACGCGTCCACGGTGAGCGACGACCGAGGCTCGTATGTGGACGTCGGTGGTTATAGAAGCGCAGAAAGGGTCGGAGCGCTGCGGTGCGCCGTGCGGAGCTGCGATACGGCGAGCGGTAGGCCCACTCGCGCAGCAACGTCTGGATGAGGCGCTCGGCTTTGCCGTTGGTCTGGG
>DATLXP010000315.1:0-2924 GCA_035575695.1 Vicinamibacterales bacterium | reverse complement strand
ATCGCCAGCGGCGCGACGTTCGACATGCAGCCCCGCTTCAGTCCGGACGGCAAGCGCATCGCGTTCAGTTCGGACCGCGACGGCCTCTGGAACATCTGGACGATGGATCCGGATGGAAAGAACGCGAAACAGATCTCGCGTGAGAAGCGCTGGTTCGTGAACAGCCCGGCGTGGTCGGCCGACGGCGCGTACGTCTATGCGCGAAAGCACTTCGTCGCGGAGCGCTCGCTTGGCGCGGGCGAGATCTGGACGTATCACGCCTCGGGTCCGTCCGACGGCCTGCAGGTGACCGAGCGCGTGGGCTCGCAGAAAGACAACGGCGAACCGGAGCTCTCGCCCGACGGACGCTACCTCTATTACAGCAAGGACGTCACGCCCGGGCTCACCTTCGAATACAACAAGGACCCGAACGGCACCATCTACGCGATCATGCGCCGCGACCTGACGACCGGGCGCGAGCGCCGCGCCGTGAGCGTGCAGGGGGGCTCTGTCGCGCCGGCGGTCTCACCGGACGGAAAGACCCTCGCGTACATCCGCCGCCAGCGGACGAAGAGCTTCCTGTACCTGCGCGACCTTCAGACCGGACGCGACCGGCAGTTGTTCGGCAACGTCGACAAGGACCTCCAGGAGGCGTGGGCGATTCACGGCCTCTATCCCCAGTTCTCCTGGACGCCCGCCGGGAAGGCTCTCGTCGTCTGGGGCGAAGGAAAGATCTGGACCGTGGACGTCGCCTCCGGCCAGGGGAAGGTCGTGCCGTTCACCGCGAGGGTCGAGCAGACGATCAACGACGCGGTCCGCTTCCCGCAGAAAGTCCATCCCGACGACTTTCCCGTGAAGATGCTGCGCGATGTGCGGGTCGCCCCGGATGGGAAGTCGGTCGTCTACAGCGCGCTCGGCCATCTCTACGCGCGTGCTCTTCCCGAAGGGAAGCCGAAGCGGCTCACGGCCGACAACCGGTTCGAGTTCTTCCCGTCCTTCTCGCGTGACGGCCAGTGGATCGTCTATGCGACCTGGACAGACGCCGACATGGGCCGGGTTCGCGTGATGCGCGCCGACGGCTCCTCGGGCCGGGACGTCGTCACGCGCCCGGGGCACTACGTCGAGCCGTCCTTTTCGCCCGACGCGCAGACGATCGTCTTTCGCCACGCTGGCGGAGACTTCACGCGCGGGCCGCACAACGGCGAAGACTCGGGCATCTATGTCGTGCCGACAGCCGGTGGCGAGCCGATCCTCGTGCGCGACGGGGGAGGCGACGCCGAGTTCGATCACACCGGAAAGCGCATCTACTTCCGCGACAACCGGAACGGCCATTACACCCTCGTGAGCGTCGGCGTCCCGGCCGCTGCGTCGGCGGTGACGGGGCGCGACGAGATCGAGCACATCAAGAGTCCGAACGCGACGGAATACGCCGTGTCGCCCGATGGTGCGTGGATCGCCTTCGAAGAGCGCTTCAAGACGTTCATCGCGCCGTTTCCGCGGACCGGCCGTTCGGTGGAGATCGGCCCCGGCACGCAGGCCTATCCCGTGCAGCGCGTCTCGCGGGACGCCGGGTTCTTCCTGCACTGGTCGGGCGACAGCAAGCGCCTGCACTGGACGCTCGGGCCAGACCTGTTCACGCGCGACCTCGCGCGAACGTTCGCGTTCGTTGAAGGCGGCCTCGCCAAGGCGGACGATGCGGAAGTGAAGGGGACGCCGATCGGGTTTACCGTCAAGGCTGACAGGCCGTCGGGGGTCATTGCACTCGTCGGTGCGCGCGTGATCACGATGGCTGGCCTGAAGCCCGGCGCCATCCAGGGCACGCCAGGCGTCATCGAGAATGCGACCGTCGTCATCACCGGCAACCGCATCACCGCGATCGGGCCGTCATCGTCGGTGCAGGTGCCATCGGGCGCCAAGCGCGTAGACGTCACGGGCAAGACGATCATGCCTGGCATCGTCGATGCTCACGCGCACGTCGGTGGTGAAGGGGACGGGCTGCTCGCGGAATCGAGCTGGCCGCTGGCGGCGAACCTCGCGTTCGGCGTGACGACCTCGCACGATCCATCGAACGACACAGTGACGGTCTTCACGAACGCGGAGCTCGTGCGCTCCGGCGCGAAGCTGGGGCCGCGGCTCTTCTCGACGGGGACGATCCTGTACGGCGCGGAGACGCCGTTCAAGGCGGTCATCGAGTCGTACGAGGACGCGTTGTCGCACCTGCGCCGGCAGAAGGCCGCGGGAGCGATTTCCATCAAGAGCTACAACCAGCAGCGCCGGGATTCCCGGCAGATGCTGGTGAAGGCCGCGCGCGAGCTCCAGATGAACAACGTGCCCGAAGGGGGCTCGCTGCTGTACCAGAACCAGACGCACGTACTCGACGGGCATACGGGTGTGGAGCACTCGCTTCCGGTTCCGCGGCTGTACAAGGACACCATCCAGCTCTTTGCGCAGAGCAAGTCGGGCTACACGCCGACGCTGATCGTGGGGTATGGCGGATTGTCAGGCGAGTACTACTGGTACCAGAAGACCAACGTGTGGGAGAACGAGCGCCTGCTCGGCTTCATCCCGCGCGACGTGATCGACCCGCGCTCACGCCGCCGCGTGATGGCGCCAGACGACGATTTCAATCACATTCTCATTGCGCAGGGGGCCAAGCAGATCTCGGATGCGGGCGGGCTGGTGCAGGTCGGCGCGCACGGCCAGATCCAGGGCATCGGGGCGCACTGGGAGATGTGGATGCTGCAGCAGGGTGGGATGTCGAACATTGAGGCGCTGCGCGCAGCGACCATCGACGGCGCGAAGTATCTCGGTCTCGATGGCGAGATAGGGTCGCTCGAGAAGGGCAAGCTCGCGGATCTCGTGATTCTGGACAAGAGCCCGGTCGAGAACATCCGCCATTCCGAAACGATCGGGATGGTGATGCTGAACGGCCGGCTCTACGACGG
>DATLXP010000314.1:0-10897 GCA_035575695.1 Vicinamibacterales bacterium | reverse complement strand
GGGCAGGTGCCTATCGAGCAAGATATTTGCGAAGGTTGACCTTCCCGCGCTTCACGAGAAGCGGCGTCCACAGGTCGCCGGTCTTCGCGACCCGCCCGCGGACGTTGTCGATCCGGAAGTCCTCGATCCGTACGCCCTCCTCGATCTCCTTCCATGTGACCGGTGTCGAGACGCACGCGCCCGGACGAGGCCGGACAGAATAGATCGACGCCAGCGTGCGTCCCCATGCGTCTGGTTGTAGTCGACGAGCACGCGCCCGCTGGGCCGCCTGGCGTCCCGGTATTCGGACGTCATCAGGTCCGGGTGACGCGTGGAGAGCTCCACGGCCAGCGCCTTGGCGAAGGTCCAGACCTCCTTCTGCACAGGATCGCGGACGATCGGCACGTAGACGTGCAGGCCCTTCGACCCCGTCGTCTTGACGACCGAGGGCATGTGCAGCGCGTCCAGTGCCTCGCGCACGAGAAGGCCACACTCGAGGACTCTCTCCCACGTCGCGCCAGGGCCCGGGTCGAGGTCGAAGTGCAGATAGTCGGGACGGTCCACATCGTCGCAGGTTGCGTACCACTGGTTCAGGTCGATGCACCCGAGGTTGATGACCCACAGCAGTGATGGCAGGTCGTTGATCATCGGGAAGTCGATGATGTTGCCGGACCCCTGCGTAATGCTGCAGGTCGGGAGCCATTCGGGCCTCGGCGTCGGCGCGCGCTTCATGAAAAAGAACTCCCCGGACGCGCCGTGGGGGTATCGCTTCATCACCATCGCGCGGTCGCGGACGTGTGGCAGCAGCACGTTCGCCACATCAGCGTAGTACTGGATCAGGTCCCCCTTCGTGATGCCCTCTTCCGCCCAGAACAGCTTGTCGAGGTTGGTTAGGCGAACATCGAGGCCGTCAACCGTCAATGTGTGCGTGCCGGACCGCGGAATCGTGAGAGGGGCCATGACGCGATTGTAGGCCGCCCTTCAGGCCAGCTTGCCGTTCGGGCGCGTCATGGGATCGAGCCTGGGTGGACGGACGCCGTGGCGGACAGCGCCATCGACAGGAACGTAGGTCAGCTCCTCGCGGGACGCAACGCACCGCAGGAGCATCCCGCCGCGGCTCATGTCTCCGCGGCCGACGAAGGCCTCGGGAAACATCAGGCGGGCGCCGAAAATGTCCTGCAGGACATCCACGTACTTGGGGGATGCGATGCTGCCCAGCAGGACAACCGGACAATCGCGTCCAATGTCGGAGGCGAGCGTGCGGGCACTCCGCTCGAGCGGGGCCCGGTACAGCGGGTTGTCGGCGGAGATATCGACAGCGGCAAAGCCGTGAATGGCCGCAAGCGACACGGGGGTGTCCGGAGACCGTAACCCGGCGCTGGGTGTGATCACGAACACGCCGCTTCCGGCGACGTCGCTCGCGCCTTCTGGAACGTGCGCGAAGGTCCGCGCGTACGCCAGTTTCCCGCGGAAGTAGAGCCCGCTGAGAAACGAGAACACCTCGCCCAGGGGCGCCCCCTCGCCGCTTCGGAGCCGTCTCGCCAGATCGAAGGTCGCCTGCCCGGACATGACGATGCGGGCCCGGTTGCCTCCGCAGTTAGCCGGGGAAAGAAGGAAGACGGCTGGCACGCGTGATCCAGCATACCAGCCGCGCGGGCCCAGGTCCCGCGCGGCGGCTTATGATCACTTCGCATGGGTGGGCTTCAGACATGGAGCATCGGGCATCGAGCGGACCTGCTGGTCTTCGCCGCGGCAGCGCTCGCGCGACTTGCGTGCTTCGCCTGGTTCGGTCTGCCAGAAGAAAACTACTATGCCGGGCTCGCAACGGGGCTCCTCCGTCATAAGACCCTCGGCTTTGACGGGACAGCGGAGACGTTCTTCGAGCCGCTGTACCCGGCCGTTCTGGCCTCGCTGCGATGGGCCACGGGAGATCGCGCGGCGCTCGTCGTGGTCCTCCAGATCGCCCTGGCCTCGACAGGCGCCGTGATCCTCCGGCGCCTCACCCTGGCGCTGACCGACGATCCTCGCGCAGCCGTCATCGCGGCCTGTTTCTACGCCCTCCACCCGTACCTCGCCAGGCAGGCGGTCGCGTACCAATGCCTCACGCTGACCACCCTGCTGCTGATGCTCGCTGCACTTCAGTTCGTGCGGCTCGGCCGGCCGCGCGCAGCCGTCTGGCTGGGCCTCTACCTTGGCCTGCTGCTTCTCACGCGGCTGTCGCTCGCACCTCTCGTCGTGCTGGCGGTCGCCATGCTGCTGTTCGAGGGGCGCCGTCGGGTCGCCGTGATCGTACTCGCAGTCTGCCTCGCCGTCGCCGGGCCGTGGGTGCTGCGGAACTATCGGACGGACGGCACGCTCGGCGCCGGCCGTGCCGGCGAGAACCTGTACGTGTCGACGGCGCCGTTCAGCAGGGAACTGCTCGCAGGGCACGACGTCGACCTCGTCGTTCAGCAGGTCCATGAGTCCCTCGTCCGGGAACCGGGGAACGAGAGCACGGCGGATGGCACCGGCGACATCCTCCTGACTCGTGCGTGGCAGCACGCGGTCGCTCACCCGTGGGACGCGCTGTACGTCAAGATTCGCAGCGCTCTGTACGTCGTCCTCCCCAGGCTGGTGCCGTTCTACCCGAAATCAGCGTCGGCGCGCGCATGGATCGTCGATGGCACCCATCTGCGGTTCGAGGGCTTGACGCGGCGTCCCGTGATCGAAGAGCTCACCTTCGCGGCCGCTGCGTCCGCCATCCTGGTGCTCGCCTGCGTCGGCCTGCTCAAGAGGCGACACGTGCTGTGGAACGACCGGTTCCTCCTGCTCACACTCGCCGTCTACGTATCGATTCACGCGGTGTTCTTCGCGACGACGCGCCTCGTCTCGCCGATGTACTTCGTCCTGATGTTCTACGCCGGCGTGGGCGCGTCCCGTTCAAGGTCATGACGCGATGCGCCTGACCGTTGTCTGCGCCTTCCTTCTGTGCCTTGTCCCGAGGATGGGCGTTCTCTGGCTCGGACCTGCGCCGGATCTCACCCACTACTGGGCACTGTCGAGCGCCATCCTCGAGCAGGGGGCGTTTGGGGACCTCGACACGAAGATCGAGCCGCTGTATCCGGCCTTTCTCGCGGCGGCCCGATGGGTCTCCTCCGATCACCTCGAGATCGTGCTGTTGTTGCAAGTCATCGTAGCGTCGGCAGCGGGAGTGTTCATCTGGCTCCTCGGCACTCGCCTGTCCGGCGACCGCGCCGTGGGATGGTGGGCCACGCTGTTCTACGCCGTCGATCCCTACCTGGTTCGCCAATCGATCTCGACGATGGAGATCGCGTTCCTCACCGCGCTCCTCATGGCGGCCGCATGGGCGCACAGTCAGCCAGGACGACGCTCGGCCGTTGCGACAGGTCTGCTCTTCGGCCTGATCCTGCTCACGCGCTTCTCGGTGCTGCCCGCAGTCCTTGTCGGTCTTGTTCTCCTTGGGCGGCGCTCTCTGAGGGACGCGACCGTCGCGGCAGCCTGCGTGATGGTCGTCTGGGCGCCGTGGTCGGTGCGGAGTTACCTGATCAACGAATCGGTGATGCCATCGCGGGCCGGCGAGAACCTGTTCGTCTCATTGTCCGACCAGGGCGAGCAGATCATGCCGCGGGGAAATCCCGACGTTCTTGTCGCGTTCGGCCTTGCACTGGCCGATCTCGAGCTGGACGGCCGGCAGCTGACGCCCGTGCAGTACCAGGCCCAGGCCGACCGCATCATGATGCGTGAAGCGCTTCGGTTCGGGCGCACGCACCATGGAGGGCAGCCAGGATCTTCGGCCGCAATTTCGCCTTCGTGTTCAGCCCGCGGCTGGTGCCGTACGAGTGGAAGCCGAGTACGGCGTCCGCGCGGATGCAACACGGGCGCGTCGTCGTCGAGGGCATGGTGCCGAGGCCGCGCGCGGCCGAGATCATTCACGCGGGGTGGCGAGGATGCCTGTTGCTGCTCGCCGTGACAGGCGTCTGGATCCGGGGACTGCGGAGAGAGGACGCGTTTCTCTGGGCGATCGTCGGCAGCTTTGCGCTCGTCCACACGGTGTTCTTTCCGACCACCCGGCTCGTCACGCCCATGGTGTTCGTGTGGATGGTGTTTGCCGCTGTCACGACGGTGAAGCTTCGAGCACTGAACGGTCGCGTCCGTTAGAGTCCCCAGCGCATCAGCACGGAACCCACCGTGAAACCCGCGCCGACCGAACAGAGAAGGACGAGGTCCCCGCGCTTCAGCTTGCCGTCGCGCACGGCATCCGCGAGCGCGAGAGGAATCGTCGCCGCGGTCGTGTTCCCATACATCTCGAGGTTGATGATCACTTTCGATTCGGGGAGCCCGAGCCGTTCGGCGGCGGCGGTGATGATCCGGCGATTAGCCTGGTGCGAGACGAACAAATCGAGCTCCGACGCCTCAATGCCGTTCTTCTGGAGGATCCGCTGCGCGATCTCCTCGGTCTTGCGCACGGCGAACCTGAAGACCGCCTGGCCGTCCTGCTTGACGTAGTGCATCCGCTGGTCGACGGTTTCGTGCGAGGCCGGCATGCGGCTGCCCCCGGCGGGCATGCAGAGCGCCGGTCCGCCTGCGCCGTCGATCTCGTGCGCGAAGTCGATGATGGCCGGCTCATTGTCGTCCGCGACCGACAGGACGACCGCCCCGGCGCCGTCACCGAAGAGCACGCACGTTGTCCGGTCCCGGTAGTCGATGATGCTCGACATCACGTCCGCACCCACGACCAGCGCATGGTCGTGCGCGCCCGTGGCGACCATCTGCATGCCTGTCGTCAGGGCGTAGGTGAACCCGGAACACGCCGCCCCGAGGTCGAATCCCCACGCGTTGGTGGCGCCGATCTTCTCCTGCAGCATGCACGCGGTGCTCGGAAAGATGGTGTCAGGCGTCGTCGTCCCGACGACAATGAAGCCGATCTGGTCCGGCGTCACGCCGGCCTGGCGCATGGCGCCCACCGCCGCTTCCTTCGCGAGGTCCGACGTCGCGACGCCTGGCTCGACGATGTGGCGCTGCCTGATGCCGGTCCGCTGGAGGATCCACTCGTTGGTCGTCTCGACCAGCGCCTCCAGGTCCGCGTTCGTCAGCAGCTTGGGGGGGACGTAGGTCGACAGCCCCGAGATCTTCACGCGCCGAATCTTGCCACTCACCACAGCCGGTCCTTTCCTGGGACAGGGAGCCCGAAGTATTCATACGCTTTGGGCGTTGCGACGCGCCCGCGGGGCGTGCGGTCCAGGAACCCCATCTGGAGCAGGAACGGCTCGTAGATGTCCTCTATCGCGTCCCGCTCCTCGCTCATGGCCGCCGCCAGCGTCGCGACCCCGACGGGTCCCCCGCCGAATTTCTCGATGATGGTGCGCAGCAGGCGGCGATCCACTTCGTCGAACCCGTGCTCGTCCACTTCGAGGAGCGCAAGCGCCCGCAACGCCACCTCGTGGCTGATCGCGCCGTCCGCTCTCACCTGCGCGTAGTCACGAGCCCGCCGCAAGAGGCGGTTCGCCACTCGTGGTGTGCCGCGCGAGCGTTTCGCGATCTCGAGCGCTCCTGCGTTGTCGATGTCGACGCCGATGATCCGTGCCGAGCGGCGCACGATCTCGTGGATGTCGTGCTCCGTGTAGTAGTCGAGCCGATGGACGATGCCGAAACGCGCCCGGAGGGGTGACGTCAGCAGGCCCGTCCGCGTCGTGGCGCCGATCAGCGTGAACCGCTGCACGGGGACCTTCACCGATCGCGCGCCGGGACCCTGCCCGATCATGATGTCGAGCTCATAATCCTCCATCGCCGGGTAGAGGATCTCCTCGATCGTCGGGGCCATACGATGAATCTCGTCGATGAAGAGCACCTCCCGTTCCTGGAGGTTCGTCAGCATCGCGGCGAGATCGCCGGGGCGCTCGATCACCGGCCCCGCCGTCGGACGGATCGCCACGCCGAGCTCGTTCGCAATGACGGCCGCGAGCGTGGTCTTGCCGAGTCCCGGGGGACCGTACAGCAGCACGTGATCGAGCGCCTCGCCGCGCTGGCGGGCGGCGGTGATCGACACGTGCAGGTTCTCGCGGATGCGCTCCTGCCCGATGTACTCGTCGAGCGAGCGCGGACGGAGTCCCGACTCGTACTGGACATCGTCGTCCAGGCGGGAGCCGGCGAGAAGGCGGTCTTCGGTCATTTCATCAGCGACCGCAGGACCGCTCGAAGCGCCTGATCGAAAACGGCGTCCGGCGCGGCGTGCATTTCCTTGTCGATGGCCTTCTCAGCCGCCACGCGCTGGTATCCAAGATTCAGCAGGGCTGATAGAAGATCCGATCGCAACTGATCCCCTGGCGTGGCCGGTTTCGCGCTGTCGGCGGCCGCCTGTAACGATGAGGGCAAACGGTCCTTCAGTTCGAGGCCGATGCGCTCGGCCGTTTTCTTGCCGACACCCGGGATGGCGGTCAGCCGTGCCACGTCCTGGCCCCTGATCGCACGCACAAGGTCCGGCGGTTCGATGCCAGACAGCACGGCCAGCGCGAGCTTCGGGCCGATGCCGCTGATCGCGATCAGCCGCTCGAACAGCTCCTGCTCGAGCGTGGTCGCGAACCCGTAGAGGCCAATCACGTCTTCACGCACGTGCGTATGCACACGCAACACGACACGCGCGCCAGGCTCGCCGACGACATAAAACGTCGAGAGGGGCACCTGCAGGTCGTACCCGACGCCATGCACGTCGACGATGATGCGGCCCGGTGTCTTCTCGACCAGGGCTCCCTCAAGCCGCGCGATCACGAGGGGCGGTACTCCCGCCACGAACGGGCGGCGCCGCGCGGGGGCTTGTGGGCGTCGATGGCGTCAGCGGCGGGACCCGTCGAGGTGTTGAGATGACAGATGGCGACCGCCAGCGCGTCCGATACGTCGTGCGGGCCTGGCACCGACTCGAGGCCGAGGAGAAGCGTCACCATCTGCTGGACCTGCCCCTTCTCGGCACGCCCGTACCCGACCACCGCGCGCTTGATCTCGGTCGGGGCGTACTCGAATACACACAGGCCCGCTTCGGATGCGGCCAGCAGCGCGACGCCGCGCGCGTGACCGAGCTTCAAGGCGCTACGCACATTTTTCGCGTAGAAGATGTTCTCCACCGCGACGCAGTCCGGGCGGCACTCGGCGATCATGGCCGTCAGTCCGGCGTGTATGTGCTTCAGCTTTTCTGGAAACGTCGCGGAGGCTGGCGCGGCGAGGGAACCGCAGAGAACAAGATGGTGGCGACTGCCGGATCGTTCCACGCAGCCGTAACCCGTGCGTTCTGAACCGGGATCGATCCCGAAGATCTTCACGCCAATGACGCCTCGATCTCCTTCTCTTCGATGCTGGCGTTCGACCACACCTTCTTGGTGTCCTCGTGCTCTTCGATCGCCTCCATGAGCCTGACCATCTGCTGCGCGGGCTTGCCTTCGAGCTTCACGTAGTTCTGCGGCAGGAACGCGATCTCGGCGGCGCCGGGCTCGAGCCCCAGCCCCTTGACGGCCTCGAGCACCTTCTGGAACGTGTCGACGGTCGAGATGATCTCCCAGCTGTCGCCGTCGTCACGCATGTCGTCGGCCCCGGCCTCGAGCGCCGCTGCCATCAGCGCTTCTTCCTCGGCCTTCGTTTTTTCGACGACGATGTAGCCCTTCTTGTCGAACATCCAGGCCACGCTGTTTTCAGCCGCGAGGTTGCCGGCGAACCTGCCGAGGAGGTGGCGAATCTCGCCGACCGTGCGGTTCTTGTTGTCGGTCAGCGTCTCGATGATGAGCGCGGCTCCGCCGGGGCCGTATCCCTCGTAGGTGATCTCGTCGTAGTTCACGCCCGGGAGCTCGCCCGTGCCACGCTGGATGGCCCGTTTGATGTTGTCGGCAGGCATGTTCACCGACTTCGCCTCGGCAATGATCGTGCGCAGCCGCGGATTCATGTCCGGGTCGCCGCCGCCGCCCCTGGCGGCCACGGTCAGTTCCTTGATGACGCGCGTGAACAGCTTGCCGCGCTTGGCGTCAGCTGCGCCCTTTTTGTGCTTGATCGTATGCCACTTGGAATGGCCGGACATGCTGGGAAACCCCCAAAAACCGTTGGAAAATGATGTGAATGTTACCACACGGCCGTCAGCCCCAGGAAGGACGGGATCTAGCCGCCGAGCCTGCGCGGCCAGTCGGGCCCCGCTTTCGGAGTCCGAAGGAACCATCCGGTCATCGTCAGCCTCGCGCGTGTGCCGGTGACCGGCGTGACGCGGTGCTGCAGGGCCGGGGAAATCCTGAAGAGGACCGCGTCCCCAGGGCCGTCGTTATGGACTTCTGACAGGACCCGCAGGGTCGAGGCATCGCGCAACTGAAGGACCCCGCCCTCGTACGCCTCGCCCAAATTGACGCTCATGGCGACCAGCCGATTGCCGTCAAGGTCGTCGTGCCAGGCGTCCCCGTGCCCGCTGTCGGGATCAAGCCGGAATACCGTGGGATAGTACGAGCCTATGGGATCGCAGCCGGTGATGGCTTCGACGGTCCGAAAGAGCGCCGACGCGTTGAGGAGCATGAAGAGCTTGGCGGACAGCGCTTCGTCTTTCATGACGTCATCCACGGCGGGCGGCACGAGATCCCGGTGCACGCGTCGCACGAAGCGATCGGCACGCACGTGCGAGCGGATCCACGCCAGGAGCTCCGCCTGCATGAACCCACGCACCTGGATGCAGTGATCCTGCTCGAATGTCACGCGAAACGCGTCGAGCTCCCTGGCAGAGGGGGCGATGACGGCGGCGCGTGAAAGGCCGAGCGGCATCTACCCTACGTTCTTTCCGCCAGAATCACCCAGACATCCGAGCGCGGATCCCAGGGTCCACCGCGGTAATCACCAAGTACCGCGTGAATCCGGAACCCCGCCTTCTCGAGGCGCCGCGACATCTGCGCGACCGACACCGTCCGGAAGGTGAGAGAAAAGGTGTGGACCCGCTTCCGGCCCCCGCGCCGCTCCACGTACTCGTGATCGAAGATCGTGAGACCGCGTGCACGATCCTGCCGTACCGACTCGATGAGCGTGAGGGTAGACGTGCCGCGGCTGCCGCGCAGACTGACGCGGCGCTCGTACTCCGCCCACCGCGGAAGGTCGGGCACGAGATCGATCCCGATGATGCCGCCACGGCGCGTGACTCGGTGCACGGATTCGAGGGTGGCGCGGAGATCGGATTCTCTGGTCAGTGACTGGAGGATGCCGTACGGCGCCATGACGAGACTGAAGCCGGGCCGGGAACGGAACGGCAGGGCGCGGATGTCGCCGCGCACGAGCGCGGCAGACCCTTCGAGCGTTGAGCGCCGGATCCGCTGCCGCCCTCGCGCGAGCATCTCAACGGAGCGATCCACGCCGACGATGTGCGCGCCGGCCTTCGCGGCCGGTATGAGGATCCGCCCCGTGCCGCACCCGAGCTCCAGCACACGCCCCTCCTGCGCAGCGGCAAGCCGGCGCCAGAAGGGCACGTCACGACGGCCGACGGTCTGGGCGTTCTCCCAGTCGTAGAACGGCGCGTAGGCGTCCCATCCGCGCCAGCCCTCTGCCACCTGGGCCTTCCGGGGCCCGCTCACGGCGCCGGGTCTTCGCGCTGACCGACCGTGGCAAACAGCATCGTGTTCTGGATTTCGACGAAACTGTTTCCGGCGGCGCGTGCCGCGGCAGCATACCGGTCGAGGAGCTTCAGGTAATCCCGTCCGAGGCTGCTGATCGAATCGTCGGCCGCGCGCTCGATCGTCTGGCTGACGGCCGCTCGTCGCGACTCCCACAGGTCATCGTGCGGAGCACCGAGCTGCGCCCGTGACACCGGAAAGAGCTGGACGCTCAGCGGCTCGATCCCGTGCTGCGCGAACAGGGTCGGGAGGTGAGGGCCGACGGCCGGGTCGGACATGTCACCGCGAGTGGCCGCCACGCTGGCAAAGAGTCGGGATGCCGCGTCGTGCGCGCGCTGACCTTCTTCGATCGAGCTGTGGAAATACCGCGCCGCGTTGTCAGGTTCGACGGCCACGATGCGGCCACCGGGGCGCGTGACGCGCGCCATCTCCCTGACCGCGCGAGGCACGTCGCCGATGTGCTGAAGCACAGCTACGCAGAACGTGGAGTCGAACGTCGCGTCAGGAAATGGAAGCGCGGACGCGTCAGCGGCTGCGAAGCGGGCGCGCATGTTGTGTGACCGCGCGGCGGAGCGCGCCGTCGCGGCCCTCTCGGGGAGAAGGTCGACCGCGACCAGCTCCACCTGCGAGAGGCGCAGGCGGGCCAGGTGAACCTCCGCGGTGCCCGTGCCGCATCCGACGTCGAGAATCCGGCGCCCCGCCTTGGGCTGCAGGGTGTCCTGCAGGAAGCCCGTAAAGGCATCGTCCCACCAGTGTTCCCGCAGATGTTTCAGCGTGGCTGATGTGAGGCCGTCGACTTCGCGTGTCACCGTTATTGCACTCCTTCGGCCGTGGCGGACCGTAAACGTCTGGCGAGTGACGGCCCGTCGCCGAACCAGCCCGCAAATGCCGTCTTGGTGCCGCTCGTGAGCGGGGTATTCCGATGCTGGAGCGACGGGTGGATCCTGAAGAGAATGGCGTCGCCGGGACCCGGATTCGGCACGTCCCGGATCTCGTGACCATCGCGTTCCCGAAGCTGCAGCACGCCGCCATCGTACGCTTCCGGCGCGAGGGTCATCGTCATGGCGACGCGCCGTCCGTCCACGCAGTCGTCATGCCACGGCACGTCGCCGCGTGCCGCAGTAAGACGGTACACCGAACCCGCGAAGAAGCGTAGCGCAGCGCAGCCGGTGATCGCCTCGACGGCGCGGAACAGCACGGGATCGTTGAAGCACAGGTCGAGCAGCGCCGCCGTGGCGTCGGGCGCCATCAGCAGCCTGCGGACCGGTCCATGGCCCGTCTGCTCGGCGGAGGGGATGAACGAC
>DATLXP010000313.1:0-5046 GCA_035575695.1 Vicinamibacterales bacterium | reverse complement strand
GTCCTGGATGGTGACATCGCGCCCGTCCACGCGGCCGGGTGCGATCGATCCGCCGTAGAGCATGAGCCCGGGGATGTCGAGCCGCGCCAGCGCCATCGCGGCGGCGGGGATCGTCTTGTCGCACCCGACGAGGACCACGAGCGCGTCGAAGAGATTGCCCCGCGCGACGAGCTCGATCGAGTCCGCGATGACTTCACGGCTGACGAGCGAGGCGCGCATGCCCGGCGAGCCCATGGTGATGCCGTCGGAGATGGAGATGGTGTTGAACTCCATCGGCGTGCCGCCGGCGCGGCGGATGCCCGCCTTGACGTCGGCGGCGACGTCACGCAGGTGGTAGTTGCAGGGGCCGATCTCGATCCACGTGTTGGCGACGCCGACGATGGGCCGCGCGAGAGCCGCGCGATCGAACCCGGCGGCCCGAAGCATGGCGCGCGCCGGGGCACGGCTCGGCCCGTCGGTGATCGCGCCGCTCTGCCACTTCCCCTGGGGATGCATACGGGCAATCGTGACGGGATGCGGCCTAGAAATCAAACGTATTTAATTTCTAACAGTATAAATAATTATGATGTGCCAAAGATCGCCTGATGCGGGTCGGTATGAGCCGAGGGCCCGGGACGCCGGCATCCGACGACGCTCTTCGAGGGGGGTACGTCCCCGGCGCGGTGACACTGGCCAACTACGATGTGGCGCCGAACGGTGCAGATGTCCTGATGGTCGTCGCAAACACATCGCCGTCGCCGACCGCCATCTAGGCTGGCGTGGGTCGAGGGCTCAATCAGGATTGATGTAGCGATAGAGCAGACGGATCAACGTGTCCGCCTTCGGCATCGAGTCCTGCGTGAACGTGATGGTGTCGGGCGAGGGGCGCTCGAAGCCGGGCAGGCTCTCGGCCACTTCGGGGATCGTGACGTCGTTGAACTGCACTTCGACCCGGTAGCGCGCCTCGCGGCGGGGCGTGAACTTCCTGGCGCCTGCGACGCCGTCACGGGCCGCGTTCTCGATGTCGCGGTGGACGTCCTTGAACGACCGGAGTTCGACCGCGCGCGGGTTGATCGCTCTTTTCACAGCGACGGTCTTCGCCGTCGTGGCGATCTCCGTCACCTGCCTGACGGCCACGTCGTCGCCCGTCACCAGCACGACAGGCACGCCGTACCAGGCGGCGACAGTCGTATTGAGCCCGCCCTCTCCCATCGACGTCCCGTTCACGCGTACGTCGCGCACGACGCTGCTGCCGGTGTGGGCGAACAGCCCGCCGGGGTGGCCGGCCTTGGCGTGATAGCCGACGAAGATGACGGGCGTCGAAGGACTCATCGAGCCCTTCCCATCATGCCGGACCGCTTGAAACTGTGGCTGATGAGCCGGACGTCCGGGTCGAGGTCCTCGAGCCGCAGGTTGCGCATGCTGCCGTGCGAGTCGTTCACCACGATCGTGGTCGCCCCGCCCGCGCGCGCCCCCCGGATCGCCGCGTTCACGTCGTCGGCCATCATCTTCCGCGAGCGTCCGTACTCGGCACCCGTGGCCGAGAGCTGGTCCGACCCGGAGATCCCGCTGATCCCTTCCATGTCGGCGGAGATGAACACCTTCCGGCCGCCCTGCGCCGAGGGGTGAGCGCCGAAGCATGCGACGGCCAGCAGAGCAGCGAGGATGGCGTTCATGAGACTAGCGTAGCGCGTCGACGCCGGCCAGGTCGAAGAGCACGGTCGCGAGCGCGGAGTAGTCCAGTTCGCCCCGGCCGCGCTCGAGCAGCGATCCGACCAGCTCCTGGACGACCGACGAGACGGGCGCGGGCACGTGCTGTTCGGTCAGCGTCGCGGCGGCGATCCGCATGTCCTTGCCGAAGAGCGCGGCACGAAACCCCGGAGTGTAGTTCGACGTCAGGATCCGCTCGCCGTGGACCTCGAGCACGCGGCTCGCCGCGAACCCGCCCAGCAGCGCGTCCCGCACCTTCGCCGGATCCACGCCGGCCTTTGTCGCGAGCGCGAACGCTTCGCCGACGACGGCGATCGTCGCGCCGAGGACCATCTGGTTGCAGACCTTGCAGATCTGTCCGGAGCCGGATTCGCCGATGCGGATCACCTTGTCGGGATTACCCATGGCGTCGAGGATCGGCTTGACTTCCGCGAACGCATCCGGGTCGCCACCCACCATGATCGACAGCGTGCCGCCGATCGCGCCGATCTCGCCGCCGCTCACGGGCGCATCCAGCATCTTCGCGCCGCGGGCGTCCGCCGCGGCCGCGAGCCGCCGCGCAACCCCGGGATCGATGCTGCTCGTGTCGATGATGATCGTGCCCGGCTGCAATGCGCTGAACAGGCCATCCGGCCCTTCGAGGACCTTCTCGACATCGCCGGAGTCGGGGAGCATCGTGATGATGCGGCGTGCCCGGCCTGCGACGTCCGCGGCGGAGACGGCTTTCTGCGCGCCGGCTGCCACGACCGCGTCCACAGGCGCCTGGCTTCGGCTGTGGACGACGAGAGAAAAGCCTGCCTTGAGCAGGTTGAGCGCCATGGGCTTGCCCATCAGGCCCAGACCGATGAATCCGACCGTGTTGTTCATGTGCCGTGATTATAGAGAATGCCGGGGAGCGCACCGCGCGTTCACGCCGGACGCCTCGCGCGCGCGAGCCACCGTTCGACGTCCTCACGGAAGTCGCCGCTCGCCGGCCCCTCGCGCACCGAGTCCTCCATGCCGGCGACCTCGAAGAGATTCACGAAAAAATCGACGAGCCGTTCGTCGTCGTCGATCGACGAACGCACGCGTTGCGGGGCGCCCCCGGCGATGCCGATGCCGAAGTGCTCTCCGGCGGATTCAGCGAGCAGTTCCAGAAAGAGCCGATCGGTTTCGATCTCGGAGTCACGGCGTCCGGACGCGAGGATGCGCGACTCGAGCGCGTCCGAATCGCAATAGAGTCTGATGCCGTTCGGGAGCGCCATCACCCAGAGGTCCCATATCGTCCCGTCGTCCCATGCGAAGTGCAGGAGGGACCGCGAGCGCAACGTGCGAAGGTCGAACCGTGCGGCCTCGTCGAGCAGCGTGGATCGGATGAGGGTGTCGAGAGGCAACGGCTCCGTGGGGACGCGCAGCGGCCATAGTTCCCTGCGCGTCTTGAATTGCGCGATGGCGTGCTGCACGGCCTGCAGCACGCGCACTTTCTGATCACGTCGTCCGAGCATCCCGGCCTACCGTCGAATCATCCGCCAGATCCGACCCGCACGCCCGTCGATGCCGGGCGCCGCACGCAGCCCGAGCAGCTCCGCCATCAGCGGGTAGACGTCGATGTTCCGCACATCGCCGATCGTCGCGCCCCGGCGGATCCGCGGCCCCATGGCGAGAAACGTCGCGCGCATGGACGGCAGTCGGTTGTCCCATCCGTGCATGCCCCGGCGCTCCGGATGGCTCTCGGGCCGGTCGGAGATCCTCATCGTCCAGGATTCCTCCATGACGACGACCACGTCCCCGGCGCGGGGATTGGTTCGATAGTGGAATCGTTCCGGAAGCTCCCGGCGCAGGTATGCGCGCCCGTGCCGCAGCTTCGCGTTGATCGCATCCCGAATCGCCGCCGCCCGTGGCATTCCGCCACGGACGTGAAGGCTTGCGACGGGCCCGCCGAAACTCCGGGAGACCTCGGAGATGTGCTCGGGGCCGAGCAGCGTGTCGAGCGCCACGGTCTGGGCCAGTGTCGTTTCGACCATCCCGTGGTCGGAGGTGATGAGCAGGTTCACCCGACTGTGGATGGAAAGCGCGTCGACGCCGTCGAGCAGCGACCCGATCGCGATGTCGACCGATCGCGCGGCTTCTTCGACGCGAGGGGAGTCGAGCGGCCCGTCGTGCCCTGCGGTGTCAGTGTCGCTGAAATACAGCGTGATCACGTGTGGGCGCCGTTCCGTGGGGAGCCGGAGCCAGTCGATCACCGTCTGCACGCGTACACTGTTGGGGACCGTGCCGTCGTAGGCCCTCGAGAATGTCGGCCGGACGCCTTTGATGGCGGCTTCCGATCCGGGCCAGGAGAAGCACGCCGCCACCATCCCCTGCCGTTCCGCCGTCACCCAGATCGGCTCGCCGCCGTACCACGCGCCGTCCCTGACGGCGGTCTCGTCCGAGATGGCGTACTGCTGCGCGCGGCGGGCGTCCCAGAAGGTGTTGGACACGATCCCGTGGCGCGTGGGACGGAGCCCGGTGACGAGCGAGTAATGGTTGGGGAAGGTGAGTGTTGGAAAGACAGGCACCATCCCGCGGGCCCGAACGCCGCGCACCGCCACGCGCCGCAGGTTCGGGAGGTCGTAGCGATCGAGGTATGCCGGTTTGAACCCGTCCAGGGACACGACGATGAGGTACGGTGTGTCGAGGTGGTGCGGAGCGTTGATACCTCCGGAGCCCTGGCCGGCGACCAGCGAGAGGACGACGGCGCACAGGCACCCGAGGAACGTCGGATACATCGCCCGATTGTAGACGGTCGTGCCTGTCATATACTCCCCTACGCTCCCAGTCCCTATCACCGGCTCCCGGCGGCGCTCGCGTTCAAACGAACTAGGATTGGAGGTGCGGCATGTCAGCGCCTCTCGACGTCAAGGAACGGCCGGTCGGATCCGTCACGGTGCTGGCCGTCGCGGGACGCCTTGTCATCGACGACGGGGAACGTGTGCTCAAGGAGCGGGTGACGTCACTCGTTGCCGCCGGGCGCGTCAAGATTCTGCTGGACCTGCGCAATGTCCGCTTCATCGACAGCAGCGGCGTGGGCGCGCTGGCGTCTCTGCTGATTCACGTGGTTGCGAGGGAGGGGCGCCTGAAGCTGCTGTCGCCGAGCGCTCGGGTCGACCAGGTGCTTCGCATGACCCACGTCCTCCACGCGTTCGAGATCTTCGACGACGAGTCGGCGGCCGTGGCCAGCTTCGATATCATTGACGGCTGAATGCAGCTGACACCCGGCACACGGCTTGGTCCCTACGAGATCGTCAGCGCGATCGGCGCCGGCGGCATGGGCGACGTGTACCGGGCGCTCGACACGCGGCTGGACCGGACGGTCGCGATCAAGGTCCTGCCCCCGGC
>DATLXP010000312.1:0-5658 GCA_035575695.1 Vicinamibacterales bacterium | reverse complement strand
ACGAGGCGCGCGTTGTCGTCGAGCGACTGCCGGATGTCCGTGCGAAGGCGGTCCTCGTCGTGCAGGTTCTCGCGCGAGATCACCAGGGTCACGCCGTCACCGGCGACCCCGAAGGCTGCCGCATGGAGTTGCTTGCCGACCACGCCTCGCGCGTCGAGCAACTCGAGGAGCGGGGCCAGGTCGCCCGCTGACTGCAGGACGAACACATCGCGCTCGCTCGCCACGCCGACGACCGAGCCAGGCGTCCGCGGCGCGTCCCTGCGCACGACCGTGCCATCCTCGGACGGATCGGGGCCTGGCAGCGCGGACGCTGTCGCGCGCGCATAGATGGCGATCCCGGCGGACTTCGCAAACTCCACCGCCTGCGCGTTCAGGACTTTTGCCCCGGACTCGGCCAGTTCCTGCGTTTCTTCGTACGACAGTGTGCCAATCCGGCGCGCATCGGTGACGACCCGCGGATCCGCGGTGTAGACGCCGTCCACGTCGGAGCAGATCTCGCAGTACTCGGCACCGAGCGCCGCCGCCATGGCGACCGCGGTCGTGTCGCTCCCTCCTCGCCCGAGGGTCGTCACCTCACGGCGGTAAGACACCCCCTGGTAGCCGGCGACCACGACCACGCGCCCGCGCGCGAGCTCGTCCTGGACGCGGAACGGACGCACCTCGATGATGCGTGCATCGATATGGCGGTCGTTCGTGATGATCCCTGACTGGCTGCCCGTAAAGCTGATGGCGTCGCCGCCCAGTTCGCGGATCGCAAGCGACAGCAGCGCCATGGAGATCCGCTCCCCCGCGGAGAGCAGCATGTCCAGCTCACGGCGATCCGGGTTGGGCGAGACCTGCTTGGCGAGCGCCAGGAGGTCGTCGGTCGTGTCGCCCATCGCGGAGACCACGACGACGACACTGTGCCCGGCATGCACCGTGTGCATGACGCGTTCGGCGACCGCGCGAAGCTTGCCGGCGTCGGCGACGCTGCTCCCGCCGTATTTCTGCACGACAATCGACACGCAGGTGCTCCTTCCCGACGCCTCAGAACTGGAAGTAGATGAAGTCGAGCGACGTCCGGCTTCGAAAGACGAGTATGGCGGCAAATGCGAGCCCGCAGGCAACGCCCTGCAAGACCAGCTCCCCCCATGACGCAGGTTCCCTGGCCTCGGCGCGTGTGGCACCCTGAAGCTCCGCCCACAGACTGTGCACCCACAGCGGCAACGAGTAGACGAGCGTCACCAGGAACAGATAGAGCGCCGTCTGCCAGTCCAGTCGTGAGGCCGCGAATGGGGACAGCGTCAGGTCGCGCACGATCGCGCTCAGCTCGGTTTCCCTGAACAGCAGCCAGCCGATGTTGGTCAGGACGAACATTCCGAGGACCTGCGCGACGCGCACGAACACCCTCATCGGGGCCGGCAACCATGGTGCGGGGGGATCCTTCGCCGGACGCAGGATCGAGCGCGCCCGCGCCAGCACCAGCAGCACGCCGTGGTAGAGGCCCCAGAGCACGTAG
The DNA here is from genome assembly GCA_035575695.1 of Vicinamibacterales bacterium. GTDB lineage: Bacteria > Acidobacteriota > Vicinamibacteria > Vicinamibacterales > 2-12-FULL-66-21 > JACDCA01. Next base: position 4,160 of record DATLXP010000312.1, on the reverse strand, counting down.
TTCCAGCTGGCGCCGTGCCAGAGGCCGGACAGCAGGAACGTCAGCATGACGTTTCTCGCCCACCGCCCGTTCCCTTCGCGCGACCCTCCGAGTGGCACGTAGACGTAATCCCTGAACCAGGTGGACAGCGAGATGTTCCAGCGGCGCCAGAAGTCCGACGGGCTCCGCGCCATGTAGGGATGATTGAAGTTTTCCGTCAGCTCGAAACCGAGCCATCGCGACGTGCCGCGCGCGATGTCGGTATAGGCGGAAAAGTCCGCGTAGATCTGCACGGCAAAGGCGAAGACGCCGACCCAGAGGATCGGAAATGAGGGATCGGCGAGGACGAACACCTTGTTCGCGATGACGCCAACGTTGTCGGCGATCACGAGCTTCTTGAAAAAGCCCCAGCAGATTTTCAGGAAGCCCGTTCGCGCGGCGTCAACCGAGAACCGGCGGCGTGCCTCGACCTGCGGCAGCAGGAACGACGCGCGCTGGATGGGTCCCGCCACCAGGTGGGGAAAAAAGGAAATGAACACCGCGACGTCGAGCAGGCTGCGCCGCGCCCGAAGCTCGCCTCTGTAGACGTCGATCGTGTAACTCATCGCCTGGAACGTGTAGAACGAGATCCCGACGGGGAGGAGAACCCTCAGCACCGGGGGTGACGACTCCAGCCCGACCGCGAGCAGCACGTCGTGGACGTTGTCAACGAAGAAGTTGAAATACTTGAAGAACCCGAGCATCCCGAAATTCGACAGGATGCTCAGCCACAGAAACCGCTTCCTTCGCTCCGGCCACGCGTCCATCCCGCGCGCGGCGCAGTAGTCGATCACCGTCGACGCGATAATCAGGATCAGGAACCACTGGTGCACGTAGCCGTAGAACACATAGCTGGCGACGAGGAGCAGCATGTTCTGCCCGCGCTGCGGCAGGCTCCAGTACGTCGCCGTGACGACGACAAAAAATATGATGAAGTCGAGGCTGTGGAAGATCACTGGAGCAGCGGGCGGACACGATTCCAGAAGAGGCCCGTGTAGCGCGGTCGTGCGTCCCTGGCGAGGTGGTCGCCGTCGCCATACAGGTCGATCGTCATGGCGGCGTCACCGGTGTCGTCGCGCCAGAGCGCGCCGGCGGCCTGCACGTACTCACGCAGCCGTGCGACATAGCGTGCGAGAGCCTCGGACTGCCGCGGCGGGCGACCTCCGTCAGGACGCCGCTGGACGCGCACGAAGAACAGGGTGATACCCGCCTGCTGCGCGTCGCGGATCATCAGCGGCAGCACCGAGCGATCGATGAAGCGATCGAAGTCGGCGTCACGGTCGGCGACGGCGTCGATGTCGGCCGCGACGACGGGGCGCATGTGGCGGTAGTCGAGACGGACGTTCATCTCAACGACGAACGCCTGCCGACGGCGGCGCCCGGGTTCGATGATGCGCGCGACACGGTCACCAACCGCCGGCACCATCCAGTTGCGGGTGCGGTTCGCCCCATACGCAGCCTCGACCGCGCTGGTCGCGCGGCTCCGTATCGCCCCCCGCCTGGCGCCGACAAGGGCGTCCAGCTCGCCTTCCGAGTCGTGGGCCGCGCGGTCCAGGTGCGCGCGGTACGTCTCGTCCAGCCGGAACATCACGTCGGTCAGGTTGGTGTCGCGAAAAAATACGAAGACATACTTCGGCGCCGCCCCGCTCGGGATGATCCAATTCTTGATCGCCAGATACCAGAAAGCGGGGCCCGACGCGGCCTGCAGCAGGGTATAGACCCGCTTGCCACTGAGCTCGGCGAGCACCGCCGGATCGATCCGCGTCCCGGCCATCGAGTCGCCGAGGATCACGAGCTCGGGGCGGAGCCGCGCGATGTGATGACGATGGAACGGGTCGAACGGGTCTCGGGCGCGAAACGCCTCCAGCGACGGCAGGTAGGACGGGTGGCGATCGTCCGCGCCGTATCGCGCGTCGATCAGACGCAGGCCGAACGGCACCAGCAGCATGACGACGACAAGCACAGCCAGCCTCGGCACCATCCCCCCGTCAGACGTTACCCCTGGCACGAGCCGGCGTGGAAACTGGCCACCGTGCGGACGCCGTCCTTGTCGGCGTCCACGACCTGGTACCACTCCCCTTCGAAACCCGAAAACTGGTAGACCCAGTACGTGCGCTGCGCCGCGCGAATCGCGCCGAGCGGCAACATGAAACCCACGCCCTTGCGGTCGCAGTAGGTCACGCGCGCCGTCAACTCGACCTTGACGTGGCCGCGAGGGCCCACGTGGACCCACCCCTGGCCCGTCGTGGACAACCCGCATCCCCCGTCAGCAGGGCGAGCCGGGTAGGTGCGCACGGCTTCAACGAAATACGTCGTCCACCCCGAGGTGTGGTCGGGAGCGCGATAGGCCGCTTCGATGACCATCGGCCGCAGTCGTCGCGCTTGCGCGTTGAAGGGATGCTTCCAGTCCTGGAAAGACGTGGCCGCGTCCGTTTCGATCCTGTTGAAGTGGTCGATCAGCAGGATGGGAAGGCGGTGCCAGTTCGGGGAGCCTGGCTCGACAATCTCAATGCGATCGACCGACGCCTCGCCGGCCACGAGCAGCCCCTCTTTTGGATACGGCTGCTTCATGCGCGGTGGGGCGAATTCGGCTGGCTTGTAGTCGGTGCGCAGCCCGATCCGCGTGGAACACAGGACCTTGACATTCTCCAGCTGCGTCAGACCGACCTCGCCGCGCCTTGCCCCGTCGGTCCACCACGTCATGCGCTGCGGGCGCGTGCCGATGCCCCACCAGTCCCTGTCCACGTCGTCGATGCTGATCGGCATCTCGACGCCGCGGTGATCGGGCCATGGAGAGCGCCATCGGCGTCCGTCGAAGGAGGCAAAGGGCATCGCGAGCCCATCGCGATTGAGCACCGCAAGCAGCAGCGGCGACCGTGACGCAGCGGCGGCTGGAGCCTGTCCCCAGACGACGAGCGACGCCATGCCGCACAGGACCGCGATCAGGAGCACGAGCCTTGTCATCACGCGTCGCTCATACCTGCCAGGCGTTACTTCCGGTCAAAGACCTCGCGGACCTTTGCGAGGAGATCTCCCCTGGAGAAGGGCTTGGCGATAAAGTCGTCGGTGATGTCGGATGCTTCTCCGCCCGGATACCCAGACATGCACAGCAGCTTGAGCGTGACACGGCGCGCCTGGAGGTGCTGCGCAAGCTCGGCGCCGCCCATGTATGGCATCCGCATGTCGGTGAGCAGCATATCGATCGAGTCTCCGTGCTCGTCGAAGACCTTCATGGCTTCCTGGCCGTTGCGCGCCTCGAACACTCCGTAGCCCTCTCGGCTCAGAGCCTGCGCGAAGAGCTTCCGCACGGCGGGCTCGTCTTCCACGAGCAGTATTGTCTCGCGGGAGTGCTTGCTGGGAGTGGGTTCCATTCCGCGCTCTCCTGTGCGTTGCGTGCCCTGCGCGTGGCCTATTCCTGCGCCTCGACACGTTCCTTCTTCAAACCATAGCGCTGTTCGATGGACCGCTCGACAAGCCAGCACATCAACGCCCACGAAAGCCCGATCAGCCAGCCAGCGAGCACATCCGTTGGATAGTGTACGCCGAGATACACGCGGCTCGCACCTACCAGCGCGGTGGCCAGCATCGCGACACCAATGCAATACCACTTCACGAGCGGACGCTCGGCCACTCGCATCAGTAACGCCCCGAGGGTGAGAAAGACGACCGCGGAGGTGAGCGCGTGCCCGCTCGGAAAACTCAGGCTCATGACTTCGCGCAAATGGGGCACGACGCTGGGGCGCGGCCGGGCGAACAGCTGCTTCAGCACCTCGTTGAGGACCCACCCGCCCGCGCTTGCGAACAGCACGAAGAGCGCGTTACGGAACAATCCGTAGAGCACCAGGTAGCCCAGCACGGCCGCGAGGGCCAGGCCGAGAACTGTCGGCCCGCCAAGAGCCGTGATGTCGAAGGCCGCCAGTTGCAGCCACTTGGGCCCGATGGGCACAGCCGGATCCTCGACCTTCCGCAGCGACTTCAGGAGGCGCTCGTCGAACTGCTGCGTGTCTCCGCCCATGACGTTGCTGATGAGTGCGAGCAGGCCGAGCGTCACGGCGACGAGGGCTACGGCTCCCAGCAGCAGCCGCAGTTCGCCGCGGTCTCGCGTCGCGACGTGACTGAGCAGACGCTGCAGACCCGCCTGG
>DATLXP010000311.1:0-4293 GCA_035575695.1 Vicinamibacterales bacterium | reverse complement strand
AAAAAGTCGTGGTTGCCGGGAGGGTCGATGCCTGCGAGCCGTACGGCCAGCGCGATCTGGGCCCAGTGACGAATTTCGTGCAAGAGGATGTGGAAGAGCAGTTTGCGCGACGACATCTGCCACTGCTGGTCGCGCACTTCGAATGTGCGCAGCTGGTTGGCTGTGTCCTCGTCGACTTCCTGGACGAACTGCTCGAGCTCGCGACGAACCGAGGCCCCGTAATCGAACAGCGGGGGCGCGTTATTGCCGGTCAACCCGGTCGACGGGCTCAGTGCTTCGTCGCGCAGCCGTTGAAGATGCCGTTGCTCCACGAGGAAGATATGATCGATGAGCTTGCCGATCGTCGGAAAGTTGCCCGACGACTGAAGCGGCAGTTCGAGCGCGCCGGGGTGTCCGGAAAAGAATCGGCGCCACGTGGCGCGTTCACCGTCGGTGTAGCGGAGCAACTCCTCGTACGCGAGCGTCGGCGCCATGATCCGCTAGTCTATCAGTCAGTATGTTCTCGTCCCGGGTCCCCGCTGACCTCACGCCCAACACCCTCGCTGGCGCGGTCGCCGTCCATCGCGCGACAGGGCGAACGCTGTTCGACCTCACAGCGACCAATCCGACGACGGCGGGGATCGTCTATCCGGAGAGCATCCTTGCGCCGCTGGCCGACGGAGCCGGGCTCGAGTATCGGCCGGAGCCGTTGGGCCTGCGATCGGCCAGGGAAGCGGTGTCGCGCGATTACGCCCGGCTCGGAACAGGTGTTGCTGCGGATCGCATCGTGCTGACGTCGAGTACGAGCGAAGCCTATTCGCTGCTGTTCAAGCTCCTCTGCGATCCAGGCGACGAGGTCCTGATCCCGGCGCCAAGCTACCCGCTCTTCGAGCACCTGTCGGCGCTCGATGCCGTGCGCGCATCACCATACCGCCTGGAGTACCACGGGCGCTGGTTGATCGACGAAGACAGCGTCGATGCCGCCTGGACGGACCGCGTCCGCGCCGTCCTGGCGGTGAGTCCGAACAATCCGACCGGATCCAGGCTATCCAGCGCCGAACTCGAGATGGTGACGACGAGGTGCGCGGAACGCGAGGCCGCGTTGATCATCGACGAAGTGTTCAGGGATTACCCATTGAGCACGCCCGACCCATTCAGCACGCCCGACCTGAAGGTCGGGCCTACGGTGACGCCCGACCTGAAGGTCGGGCCTACGGGGATGCATGCGGGCGCGTTGGCATTCCGTCTTGGCGGGCTGTCGAAATCGGCCGGGCTGCCGCAAGTCAAGCTCGGATGGATCGGGGTCGACGGCCCCGACGATCTGGCCCGCTCCGCACTCGCGCGACTGGAGGTCATCTGCGACACCTATCTGTCCGTGTCGACCCCGGTGCAGGCAGCCGCCGGAACGCTGATCGAGCGGGGGGCGGTCGTGCGGTCCGCGATTCTCGCGCGCGTGCGCGACAACCATGCGGCCCTGACCGACATCCTCGCCCATGCGCCGTCGATCGAGCTTCTGCATGCCGACGCGGGCTGGGCGGCCGTGCTGCGCATCCCGTCCACGCGGTCCGAGGAAGCCGTCGTGCTCGATCTTCTTCAGCGGGACTCGGTGCTCGTACATCCCGGTTATTTCTTCGACTTTGCGCACGAAGCCTTCCTGATCGTCAGCCTGCTGCCGCCGGTCGATGTGTTTCGTGAGGGCGTTGGACGACTCGTGAGGAATATCCATGGGTGAGTTGCGCGCCTCGCGTCGTCGGGCGGGCGTGGTCGTCCCGCTGTTCTCCATTCTCTCGTCGGGCAGCTGGGGCATCGGCGAGATCGCCGACCTTCCGGCGCTGGCCGACTGGATGCGCGAGAGCGGCCTGTCGGTCGTGCAGCTCCTGCCGGTGAACGAGATGGGGGACGGCCAGACGTCTCCGTATTCGGCCCTCAGCGCCATGGCGATCGACCCGATCTTCATCGCGCTTCGCGAGGTCCCGGAATTCATCGCGTGGGGTGGAGTGTCGTCGCTCGACAACGACGAGATCGATCGGCTCGTGGCCGTTCGCAAGTCCGTGGCGGTCGATTACCGGGCGGTACGCGAGCTCAAGGAGCGGTGTCTGCGTGACGCATTCGACACGTTCCTCGACGGTGAGGGGCGCGCGGATGCGGGCACGGAGCGCGCAGATGCCCTGCGCGCCTACATGGAGCGGCAAAGCTGGTGGCTGGACGACTACGCGTTGTTCCGGGCCCTGCATGCGGAGAACGCCGGTCGATCGTGGACCGAATGGGACGCGGCGATCAGGGATCGCGAGCCCGCCGCGCTCGACGCCGCGAGGACGCGGTTGGAGCCCGACATCCTGTACTACGCGTTTCTCCAGTGGATCGCCGACGAGCAGTGGGCCAGGGCGCGGGCCGCCTGCAGTGGCGTCGCGATCTTCGGCGACTTTCCCTTCATGGTCAGCGCGGACAGCGCCGACGTCTGGGCGCGACAGCACGAGTTTCGACTGGACGGGTCGGTCGGCGTGCCGCCGGACGCCTTCTCAGACACGGGGCAGGACTGGGGGCTGCCCGTCTACCGGTGGGACGTGCACGAGCGGAGCGACGACGAGTGGCTCCGACTGCGCGCACGACGCTGCGCTGATCTGTTCGACGGCTTTCGCGTCGATCACCTCGTCGGCTTCTTCCGGACCTTCGTGCGGGAGGGAGACGGCCGCACGTTCTTCGTGCCGTCCGACGAAGCACCGCAGCGTGCGCAGGGGGAACGCGTGCTTCGCGCCATCCAGGACGGCGGGGCCGAACTCATCGCCGAGGATCTCGGCGTCGTGCCCGACTTCGTACGCGCGTCGCTCGCCGCCGCCGGTGTGCCTGGCCTGAAGATACTGCGCTGGGAGCGCGAGTGGGACGCCGCAGGGCAGCCATTCCTGGATCCAGCGATGTACCCGGCGGTCTCGGTCGCGATGACCGGCACGCACGACACCGAAACGGTGGCCGAGTGGTGGACGAATGCGGAAGGGGAGGAACGCACGCGCGCCACCGAGTTACCCGCGTTCACGGACGCCGCCATCACCGCGGACGAGACGTTCTCGCACCGCGTGCGGGACGCCCTGCTCGTCACGCTCTTCGGCGCGGGGTCGGACCTGGTGCTGGCGCCGATGCAGGATATGTTCGGCTGGGCGGACCGGATCAACGTTCCCGCCATCGTGTCGGACGAGAACTGGTCCTGGCGGCTGCCCTGGCCCGTGGACGAAATGCTGTACCACACGGAGACGAGCGATCGCGCGGCGTTCCTGGAGCGGCTGGCGCAACGCACGGGCCGCCGTCCCTCAGGTCTCGCCTGACAGCTGCGGTAAGATCCCAGGGTATGTCCGCGACTGAATCGTCACCTGTACCGAGTGGCGCCGTGCAGGCGGCGACGGATCGTCTCGACGCCCATGTGCGGGACATCGTGCGCTGGCATTTCGATCCGGAGACGGGGTCTCCGTTCTGGCTCGACCGCGCGAAGCAGCTGGATTTCAATCCCTCGACCGATGTCCAGTGCTACGCCGACCTCGGAAAGTTCGGCTTTTTCCAGGACGAATGGCTGCGCGGCGGTCCGGTGCGGCGCTGGGTTCCGAAGGCCTTCGCCAATGCTCCGATCTACACGTTCGAGACCGGCGGCAGCACCGGCGTGCCGAAGTCGCGCATCAACGTAAACGATTTCCGCACCGACTACGAAAACTTCAGCGATACGCTGCCCGACGAGTTCTTCCCGAGAGGGTCCGACTGGCTCCACGTCGGCCCGAGCGGTCCCCGGCGCTTGCGGCTCTCCATCGAGCACCTCGCGCAGCACCGCGGCGGCATCTGCTTCATGGTCGACCTCGACCCGCGATGGGTCATCAAGCTGATCAAGCGTCGCGAGATGGACGAGATGGAGGCCTACAAGCGCCACGTCATCGACCAGGCGCTGACGCTCCTGCGCGCGCACGACAACATCCAGTGCCTGTTCACGACGCCCAAACTGCTCGAGTCGCTGTGCGAGAAGGTCTCGCTCAAGAAGATGGGCATCCGCGGCGTGTTCTGCGGAGGGACGGAGATGACCCCCCAGTTCCACCGGTTCGCCGTGGAGGAGTTGCTCGACGGGATCTACTTCGCGCCGACGTATGGCAACACCCTCATGGGGCTGGCGACGCACAAGCCGCCCACGCCGGCAGACAACTACGCGATCATTTATTACCCCCCCGCGCCCCGCGCCATGATCGAAGTCGTGAAGCCCGATCAGCCGGACCAGCTCGTCGACTACGGCGGCACCGGCCGCGTGCGGCTCACGACGCTGACCAGGGAGTTCTTCATGCCGCA
>DATLXP010000310.1:0-15653 GCA_035575695.1 Vicinamibacterales bacterium | reverse complement strand
GATGAGGCGGCGGATCGCGGAGGTCGTCATGATCTCCGGGGTCTGCGCTCCGGCCATGTGGTAGATCTTTTCTTCCTGGACGGTCCCGTCGAGGTCGTCGGCGCCAAACCACAACGCCATCTGTGCGATGTCGACGCCGGTCGCAATCCAGAAAGCCTTCACGTGCGGGATGTTGTCGAGCATCAAACGCGCGACGGCATGGACGCGGAGGGTGTCGGCGGCGCTCGGTGCCGGCAGCTTGCGCATCTGGTTGTTGTCGGGATGAAACGCCAGCGGGATGAACGCCTGGAAGCCGCCGGTCTCGTCCTGCAGCGCGCGGGCGCGGAGCATGTGATCCACGCGCTCCTCGTGCGTTTCGATGTGGCCGTAGAGCATCGTGACGTTGGAGCGCATACCCATCCCGTGCGCGATCCTGTGGATCGACAGGTAGCGATCCGCGTCCGCCTTGTCGTGCGAAATCTTCTTGCGTACGCGCGGAGCGAAGATCTCGGCCCCGCCGCCTGGCAGCGAGTCGAGCCCGGCGTCCCGCAGCCGCTCGAGCACCTCGCGGTCGGTCATCTTGTAGAGGTCCGAGAAGAATGCGATCTCGACCGCCGTGAAGCACTTCAGATGGATCCCGGGACGAATCGCGCGAAGGCCGCGGAGCATGTCGAGGTAGTACTCGAACGGCAGGTCCGGGTGGAGACCGTTGACGACGTGCACCTCGGTGAGCGGCTGGTGGGCGCGCTGCCGCAGCTTGTCAAAGACCTGTTCGAGCGACAGGGTGAATGAGTCAGCGTCCCCGGGCTTCAGCCGCGCGAAGGAGCAGAAAAGGCAGCTCGCGACGCACACGTTGGTCGCCTCGAGGCGGATATTGAAGTTGTAGTACGTGCGCTTGCCGTGACGCCGTTCGCGTTCGCGATTGGCGAGGTGACCGACGGCGAGAAGGTCGGGGGAGTCGAACAGGCGGACGCCGTCCTCGAGCGACAACCGCTCGCCCGCGTCGACTTTCGCCGCAATGTCGGCCAGCCCGGCGGACGCGACGCGTGCGGTCATGCGATCCCTTTGCCCATCAATGTTCTATTTTAGCGCAAGGGGACAGCCACCATTTGATCTGAAATGAAGGGGACAGCCACCATTACCCAATAGGTGGCTGTCCCCTTCATTTGGGGTCAAATGGTGGCTGTCCCCTACCGTGGTATCGTGATTGAACAACTGACGTTGAGCCGGTCCTCACAGACCGGCTCTGCCCGGCGGTCATGCGAAGTGGGTGCGAGTCCCACGCGGTGCCGCCACTGTAAGCAGGGAGTGCGTTCCCAATCGTCCGCTTCGGCGCGACAAGCCACTGTGCACGAACGTGCATGGGAAGGCCGGGGAATGCCGCAACAACCTGCAAGCCAGGATACCTGACGCCGGGCCGTCCTTTTTCGCTTCGCCAATGGCGCAAGCGCGGCGCGTGAACACGCCGAAAGGAGCCCGTGAAGCTACTCTGCACGTTTGTCCTCTGTATTTTTCTCCCCCTTCCCGTCTTCGCCGCACCCCTCACCGGACGCGTCCTCGATCCAGCCGATCGCCCCGTCCCAGGCGCCCGCGTCTTCGTCACGGGCGTTGGACAGCCCCTGCGTTCAGCCGTCACGAACGACCGGGGGGAATTCACGGTGGATCTTCCCGACACCGGACGCTTCGAGCTGCGCGTGGCCGCAGAGGGATTTCGGGCTCTGCCACTCGCGCTCGATGGACCCGGCACCGCCCGCGACATGGGCGCCATCCGACTCCAGCTGAGCGCCATCTCGGAGTCGATCGTCGTCTCGGCCGCGCAGGTGGAAATACCGCTGTCACAGGCGTCAGCGAGCACGACGGTGATCACCGGCGCTGACCTGCAGATGCGCCAGATTCATTCGCTCGCCGACGCGCTCCGCAACGTCCCGGGCCTCTCGGTCAGTGCCACCGGGGGGACGGGCGCCGTCACCGGAGTCTTTCCGCGCGGCGGGGAATCCAACTACACGCTGGTGTTCGTGGACGACGTGCCGGTGAATGCCTTCGGCGGCGACTTCGATTTCGGACACCTCTCGACAGAGAATGTCGAGCGCATAGAAATCGTCCGCGGCCCCCAGAGCGCGCTCTTCGGGTCGAATGCCGTCGGCGCGGTCGTGCGCGTCGTCACACGCCGTGGCGGCCCGCCCGTCGTCTCCGGAAGCGCAGAGGTCGGCGGCTACGACACGACACGCGTCACCGGCGCCACGTCGGGCTCATCGGGCGCGTTCGAATGGGGCGCGTCTGCCGAACGACTTGCGAGCGATGGCTACAACGGCCGACGGTCCGCTGCGGGCCTGACGGTTCAGAACGATGACTATCGCCGCGCCTCCGGCAGTGTGGCGGTCGGATGGCGCCAGGGGCGGGCAGGAGTGCAGGCGCGCGTGCGGCACGCCACCGACGAACGCGGCTTCCCTGGTCCATTCGGCACCAATCCGATCGGCGCGTACACGGGGATCGACACGGACTCCCGCGGGACGAACGATCGGACGCTTGCGTCTGTGTCGGGCACCTTCCCCGTGAGCCGCACGGCGCGAGGCCTCGTGCAGACCGCATTCAACCGGATCGACAGCGATTTCGCGAGCGGATTCGGTCCATCGGAATCCAATTCGCACCGCTGGCTGGGCCGGGCGCAGCTGGACTTCACCCTGACCTCGTCGCTCGAGGCGTCGACAGGTGTGGAGCTGCAGCGGGAACGGACCGGCAGCACCTTCATCACGGGCGCAGGAGGTCAGCAGGTGCAGGTGCGTCGTCGCACAGCCGGCTACTTCGCCGAAGCGCGGTGGAACGCCGCGCAGCGCCTGTTCGCGACGGCCGGCATCCGTGTCGACGACATCCACCGCGAGCGCCTGGAGGAAACGCCCGACCCGTTCTCGCCGCGTCCCGTTCTCGACTCGGACTCGGTGGTCTCGCTGAACCCGCGCGGTGGGATCGCCTGGTTCGTGCGTCCGGGCATCTCCACGTACACGAAACTCCGAGCCGCTGCAGGGACCGGTATTCGTCCGCCGGATGGATTCGACCTCGCCTTCACCGACAATCCCTCGTTGAAGCCGGAGCGGAGCGCCAGCGCCGAAGCGGGCCTCGAACAGGCATTTGCGAACGGGCATGCGACATTCGAGGCCGTGGGTTTTTACAATCGATACGACGACCTCATCGTCGCGGTGGGCTCCTTCCGCGAAGCGAGCCGCTACCGCACCGATAACATCGCGAACGCCCGCGCGCGGGGGCTCGAGCTCGGACTCACCGGCCGCCGCCGCATCGATGCCAACCGCGCGATGGATGTGCAGGCGCGCGTCACCTATACGCTCCTCGACAGCGACGTCCTTTCCTTGGACAACCGAGCGGACGCTCCTCCCCCATTCACCGTCGGCGAGCCGCTGCTGCGCCGTCCCCGGCACCAGTTCTCCGCCGATGTGCTCGCGGACGCCGGATCCTTGTCGGCGTTCTTCTCTGGAGGCGGACGCAGCCGCGCGCTCGATGTCGAACCTTCGTTTGGCACGTTCGGCGGACTGCATTACGCCGACGGCTTCAACAACTGGAATGCGGGCGCGGCGTGGCGGATCAGGCGACAGGCCGAAGTCTTCGGACGCGTCGAGAACCTCTTCGATCGCGAGTACGAAGAAGCGCTGGGCTTCCCGGCGCTCGGACGCCGCGCCACGATAGGGCTGCGTATTGCTGCAGGCCGTTGACGTCACCTTCGGATACGACGACGCTGTCGTCGTCCGGGATGTCTCGCTCGACGTCGCCGACGACGGCTTCGTCGGTATCATCGGGCCGAACGGGTCGGGCAAGACCACGTTGCTGCGACTGCTGGCCGGCACGCGGACCCCGGTGCAGGGCCGCGTAACGCTCGACGGCGTTCCACTCGCGTCGCTCCACCGGGCGGCGATCGCGCGTCGCATGAGCGTGGTGCCACAGGAGACGCACCTCGCCTTCGAATACAGCGCCCTCGAAGTCGTCCTGATGGGACGCTATCCGCACCTCGGCGCCTTCGCGGTCGAAGGCCCCGCCGATCTCGCGATCGCGCGCGAAGCGCTCGGGTCCACGGGGACCCGGGAGCTCGAGCACCGGCCGTTCTCGACACTGAGCGGCGGCGAAAAGCAGCGCGTCATCATCGCGGCCGCCCTCGCGCAGATTTCCGGTCATGGACCCGGCGCCCCCACGTTCCTCCTGCTCGACGAGCCCACCGCCGCACTCGACCTGAAGTATCAGCTCGGTGTCGCGTCGCTCCTGCGGTCGCTGCACCGGGCGCCCGGACTCTCCGTCATCGTCTCGACCCATGATCTCAACTTCGCCGCCAGCCTGTGCCGGACGCTGGTCATGCTCAAGCACGGGCGGGTGATTGCCGCCGGACCCGTTGACGAGGTGCTGACATCCTCGCGGATCCGTGAGCTCTACGAGGTGGACGCCGAGGTCGCGCGGCATCCGAGAACCGGCCATCTCACCGTGACGCCGATCGGGGATGGAGACCGCGCGTGAAGCCGCTCGCGCACCGCCTGTGGACGACGCTGCTGGTGTTCGGGAGCCTGGCCGCGGCGGCGATCCTGCTGGGGCCGCTGGCGGGATCGACCTCCATCAGTCTGCGCAACGTCTTCGACCGCTCCATCCCGTTTGCCGAGAACGTCGACGCCCAGATTTTCTTCGTCGCGCGGCTGCCGCGGACGCTCGCCGGCGCGATGGTCGGCGCCATGCTCGCCAGTGCCGGCGTGGTGTTTCAGGGATTGTTGCGGAACCCGCTCGCCACGCCATTCACGCTGGGCGTATCGGCCGGCGCCGCGCTTGGCGCGATGCTCGCCATTACCTTCGGGGGCTCGCTGGCCTGGCTCGGCGTCCCGCTCGCGCCGCTGGCAAGCTTCATCGGGTCGCTCGCGGCGGTGGCGGTCGTCTATTTTCTCGCGAGCGCCAGGAACCGCGGGCTGTCGACCAACGTCCTGCTGCTGGCAGGCGTCACGATGAACGCGTTTTTCTCGGCGCTCATCCTCTTCGTGCAGTACTTCGCCGACTTCGCCGAGACGTTTCGCATCCTCCGCTGGCTGATGGGGGACCTCGACATCAGCAGCTACCAGCCACTCCTGACCGCGCTCCCCCTCGTCATCGTCTCGTTCGCAATCTTTGCGTGGCTCGCACGGCCGCTGAACCTGCTCAGCCTCGGGGCGGATGCCGCGGAAAGCCGCGGCATCGACGTCACGCGCGCGCAACGCGCCGCGTTTCTCAGTGCCTCGCTCGCGACAGGCGCCGCGGTGTCTGTCGGCGGGCCCGTCGGCTTTATCGGCATCATCGTGCCGCACCTGATCCGACTGCTCGTCGGCGCCGACCACCGCCTCGTGCTGCCGGCCTCGGCGCTCTTTGGCGCGGCGTTCCTGATCGCGTGCGATGTGCTGGCGCGAACGATCATGTCGCCGCTCGAACTGCCGGTCGGCGTGATCACGGCGCTGATCGGGGGGCCGTTCTTCCTGTGGTTGCTCGTGAGGCGGACATGACGATTTCGGATAACCCTGACGCACGACCACCGGGCGCACGACAACCCGTAGGCCCGACCTTCAGGTCGGGCGCTCGACAACCGGGCGCGCGACATCCACACGCCCGACCTGAAGGTCGGGCCTACGGGTGGTCGTACGCTCGACCTGAAGGTCGGGCCTACGCCGTACTGTTCGTCTACGCCGTACTGTATGTCCTGGTGTTGGTGATCACCGCACCGTCGGCCGCCACGCAGCCTCATCCGCGCCGCATCGTCTCGCTGATCCCCGCCGTCACGGAAATGCTGTTCGCGCTCGGCGCCGGCGACCGCGTGGTCGGGGTCAGCAGCTTCGACCGCTTCCCTCCAGACGTCGCGGGAGTCCAGAAGGTCGGAGCACTGCTCGATCCCAACCTCGAGAAAATCCTGTCGCTCAAGCCGGACCTCGTGGCTGTCTACCACAGCCAGGAAGACTTCCGACGTCAGCTGGATCGCGCGGGCGTGCCGACCTACATTTACACGCATGCCGGTCTTGCGGACGTCACCGCCACCATCCGCTCCGTCGGACAGCGTATCGGCAGCAGCGAACGAGGCCACGCACTCGCGAAGCGGATCGAAACACAGCTCGACGCCATCCGAAAGAGCGTGGCAGGCAAGCGCAGGCCACGGACGTTGATCGTGTTCGGACGTGAAAACTACTCGTTGCGGGGCATCTACGCGAGCGGCGGGAAAGGCTTCATCCACGACATGGTGACGCTCGCCGGAGGGGACAATGTGTTCGCGGATGTGAAACGTGAGGCTGTGCAGGCGACCACGGAACTGATTCTCAGCCGACGCCCTGAGGTCATCGTGGAACTGCGCGCCGATCCCCTCACGAGGGAGGAGGAGCGCAAGGAGCTCGCCGTCTGGGGGCAACTGACATCGGTGCCGGCTGTCCGGAACGGCCGCGTGCACCTGATCGTCGACGCGCGCACCGTCATTCCGGGCCCCAGGGTCGCCGAGGGGGTCGACGTGATCAGGCGAACTCTACATTGACCGCTCGAGGGATCAATCCCTTGTCGAACGCCTCGGCCATCAACCGCTCGACCGCCTTCAGTCCGCGTTCCCCATAGCCGAGCGTCAGGTCGTTCACATACATCCCGACGAACGTGTCGGTCTTCTCGCGATCGAGACCGCGGCCGAACTGCTCCGCATATTCGAGCGCATCCTTGCGGTGCGACAGCGCGTAGGCGATGCTGTCGTGAAGCAGCTTCGACACCTTGCGGATCATGTCCGGCCCGAGGTCGCGCCTGATGATGTTGCCGCCAAGCGGCAACGGCAGTCCGCCGGTCCGTTCATTCCACCACTGACCCAGGTCGACGATCTTCCGCAGTCCCTCGTCCTGGTAGGTCAGCTGTCCCTCGTGGATCAGCAGTCCCGCTTCCGCCTTCCCGTCGAGCACTGCCTGCTGGATCTCGTCGAACGGCACGACGACGAACTCGAAGTCCGGTTCGTAGAGGCGCAACGCAAGGTAGGCCGTCGTCAGGGTGCCCGGAATGGCGATGCGCCGGCCTTTGATCTCGCCGGCACCCCAGGACGCCTGGCCCGGGACAGAAGCCGGAGCGACGACGATGGGGCCGTAGTTGTCTCCCATGCTTGCGCCGTGCGGCAGGAGCGCGTACTTGTCCGACAGGTGCGCGAATGCGTGGAACGAGACCGCGGTGACTTCGTACTTGCCGTCGAAGGCGGCACGATTGAGCGTCTCGATGTCCGACAACACCTGGTCGACGACGATGCCGCCGGTGTCGACGTTGTTGCTCGCGAGTCCGTAGAACATGAACGCATCGTCCGAGTCGGGACTGTGCGCGACGGTAATTCTCTTCTCACTCATGGATATGTCAGGCGCCGGAGCGTGCTCGATAAACGAGGTAGGCGACGATGATGACGATCGCCAGGAGCGCGAGCCGAGCGCCTCCCATCAGCCGGGTGCGGGCGACGTGCCGCGTTCCCTTCGGTTTGATGCCGGTAATCGCGGCAACGGCCGTGATCAGTACTGCGAGGCCAAGCCATGCGATCCAGCTCATGATGGAACCAGCATACATGGTGATCGAAGGCTTTTTCTAGTTCCCGGCGTGAGTCGTGGAGAGGCTGCGCACGACTTTGACCACCCGGGCCGCCGCCGTGTCGATCTCCGCCTCCGTGGTCCAGCGACCCAGCCCGAAACGGATCGATGCGCCCGGGCGGGACGCCGCGCCGATCGCCTCGAGCACGTGCGAGGCTTTCTGACTGCCGGAACTGCACGCCGATCCGGTCGACACCGCGAGATCGCCGAGAGCCATGAGCAGGCGCTCCCCTTCGACGTCGTCGAAATTGATGTGAAGATTGTGCGGCAGGCGGCGCTCGCCGAGAGGGCCATTTACCCGGACACAGCGCAACTCGCGCGTCAGCGTCGCCAGAAGGCGGTCGCGCAGCGTGCGCATCCTGACGGACTCGTCTGCCATCTCCAGCCTGCATATCTCGGCGGCGGCGCCCAACCCGACGATGCCGGGCACGTTGAGCGTGCCCGAGCGGAAGCCGGACTCGTGCCCCCCCCCGTCGATCTGGGGCTCCAGTTGGAGGCGAGGCGTGGCGCGTCGAACGAACAGCGCGCCGGCACCTTTGGGGCCGTAGTATTTGTGCCCCGTCAGGGCGAGGAGGTCGATATGGTCGGCGGCGACGTCGATCGGCACCTTACCGGCCGCCTGGGCGGCGTCGGTGTGGAACGGCACGTTGCGCTCGCAGGCGATCGCACCGATCCGCGAGAGGTGCTGTACGGTCCCGATCTCGTTGTTGGCGGCCATGACCGACACGAGGACCGTCTCGCTGGTGATCGATGACGCGAGCTGTTCGAGGTCGACGAAACCTTCAGCGTCGACTCTCAGCCAGGTCACGGCACAGCCGTCCTGCTCGAGCCGTTTGAACGAGTCGAGCACCGATTTGTGCTCGGTCACCGCAGTGACCAGGTGCCGGCCCCGCGCGCGCAGGGCGCACGCCGTCCCTTTGATGGCGAGGTTGTTCGACTCGCTCGCGCCGCTCGTGAACACGATCTCGCCGGCCGACGCCCCGATGAGCGCCGCGACCTGCTCGCGCGCGACGTCCACGGCTTTCTGCGCGTCCCATCCATACGCGTGCTGTCGGCTGGCGGCGTTCCCGAACTTCTCGGTGAAGTAGGGCAGCATGGCGTCGAGCACGCGCGGATCCACGGGCGTCGTGGCGTGGTAGTCGAGGTAGATGGGCTTCTGCGGCATCGGTCGGTCCACCTTCGTAGGCCCGGCCTTCAGCTCGGGCGGGACGCGGACCGGGTGAAGGCGAGGGGATTGGTCAGGATGGCCGGCGGGTCGTCGGTGTCCATGGAAATTTCCTGGAGCGAGCAGGTCGACAGCGCCGCGATGATGAGGTCCTTGATCTTCCACAGGGGACCTCGAACGCTGCACTTCGAGTACTGGCCGCAGTTCTCATCCTCGGTCGAGCACGCCGTCACGGTGAGCGGTCCGTCGATCGCCTGGATGATGTCGGCAACCGAGATCTGCGCGACGCCGCGCGAGAGGCGGTACCCGCCGCGCGTGCCCTGCTGGGAGGTGAGAAGGCCGCGGCGCGCGAGGCGCTGCAGCACCTTGGCCATCAGCTCCACCGGAATGTCGTACTGCTCGGCGATCTCCCGCGCGCTGGCCGACGCGGCGTCTGGCCGCGTGGCCAGATGCTTCATCGCCATCAGCGCGTAGTCAGCCTTCTTGGAGAGTCTCAACATAATCAGCTTCCAGCTTCCAGCTACCAGCTTCGAGTTACGAGCTACCAGCTACCGGAAGCTACTTACCACATCCCGAGCTGGAGCTTGGCGGCCGCGGACATTCTATCCTTCGTCCACGTCGGCTCCCAGACGATGTCGACCTTCGCGTCGGTGACGCCCGGCACGGCCTTCACCCTGTTCGCCACCTCGACGGGCAGCGTCTGCGCGACGGGGCAACCTGGTGACGTCAGCGTCATCCGCACGCCGGCCACGCCCGCCGCGTCCACCAGGACGTCGTAGATCAATCCCAGCTCCCAGATGTTCACGGGGATCTCCGGATCGAACACCGTCGATATCGCTTTCACGATCGCCGGCTTAAGTTCCGCCGTCTTCGCGTCATCCATGACGAGCGCGGAGACGGTCCGGGTCGGCGCGGATGCGTCTGACTGCGCCGGGGGCGTCGATTGAATGATCGGAAAGTTCTTCATTCCGTCGACACCTGCTCCTTGCGATCGAGCGCCGCCTTGAGCGTGTGCCAGGCCAGGCTCGCGCACTTTACGCGGACCGGAAACTCCCGCACACCGGCGAGCACCGACAGCTTCCCCATGTTCTCGACCGGTTCGGCGGGTGGGGTCGTCACCATCGCGTGAAAGCGCCCGAACAGCGCCAGCGCTTCCCCGAGCGACTTCCCCTTCACGGCGTCGGTCATCAACGACGCGGACGCTTTCGAGATCGCGCACCCCGATCCCTGGAACGCCACGTCGGCGATCGTCTCCCCCTCCACCTGCAGCGTCAGGCTCAGCTTGTCGCCGCACAGCGGATTGAACCCGTCGGCGTGATGGCTGGCCCCGGCGATCGTCCGGAAGTTTCTCGGCCGTTTGTTGTGATCGAGGATCACTTCCTGGTAGAGGTCGTTGAGGTTCGACATCAGGCGAACACCTCGTTGACTTTTCGCAGCGCCGTCACGAGGGCATCGACCTCTTCGCGGGTGTTGTACATCGCGAAGGAGGCGCGCGCCGTGGCCGGGATGCAGAACCGCTCCATCACCGGCTGCGCGCAATGATGGCCGGTGCGAACCGCCACGCCTTCGCGGTCCACGATCGTGCCGATGTCGTGCGGATGCACGTCGGCCATCACGAACGAGAGAATGCTGGCCTTCCGCGAAGCGGTGCCGACGATCCGCACGCCCGGGATGGTCGTGATCTGTGCCGTTCCGTAGTCGAGCAGATCGCGCTCGTGCGCGCCGATGCCCTCGAAGCCGATGCTCGAGATGTAGTCGACCGCGGCGGCGAGGCCGATCGCCCCTTCGATGTGCGGCGTGCCTGCCTCGAACTTGTACGGCAGGCTGTTCCATGTCGACTTCTCGAACGTGACGGAGCTGATCATGTCGCCGCCACCGAGAAAGGGGGGCATCGCCTCGAGCAGCGCCTCACGCCCGTAGAGCACGCCGATACCGGTCGGGCCGTACAGTTTGTGTCCGGTCGCGACGTAGAAGTCGACGCCGAGCGCTTGGACGTCCACCTTCATGTGGTACGCGGCCTGCGAACCATCCGCGAGCACGGGAATGCCGCGCGCATGCGCGAGCCGCACGATCTCCTCGATCGGATTGATCGTGCCGAGGGCGTTCGACATGTGCGAGATCGCGACCATCCGGGTGCGCTCGTTCAGCAGGTGTTCGAACGCGTCGAGTTCGAGCTCTCCGCGATCGTTCATCGGCGCCACGCGGAGGCGGGCGCCACGCTCCTCGCAGACGAGCTGCCACGGCACGATATTGGAGTGATGCTCCATGGCGGAGATCACGATCTCGTCCCCCGGCTTCAGCGACGGGCGCACGAACGCCTGGGCGACGAGGTTGATCCCCTCGGTGGCATTGCGCGTAAAGATGATCTCGCGGTCGCTGGAGGCATTGAAGAACGCACGGATCGTCGACCGCGCGCCGTCGTAGGCTTCCGTGGCCAGCTCGCTGAGGTTGTGCACGCCGCGGTGTACGTTCGCGTTGATGTCGGTGTAGTACCGGACGAGTGTATCGATCACGACTTGCGGCTTCTGCGTGGTCGCCGCGTTGTCGAGATACACCAGCGGATGCCCGTGCACGAGCCGCCGCAGGATCGGAAAGTCCTGCCGAATGCGCTGCACGTCGAACCCGGCGACGTCCCTGCTCGGCCGTACGCCAGACCCCGTATCCCGGATCCCGGCGAGCGACGACGTCATGCCCGGTCCAGTTCCGCCAGGTCCCTGGCCAGCTGCGTGTACAGCTCTGCTTCGAGCGCGCGCTTGAGCGGTTCCACCTGCACGCGGTCGAGGATTTCCCCCGCGAAGGCATGGATCAGCATGTCGCGCGCCTCGAAATAGGTGAGCCCGCGTGCGCGCAGATAGAAGATCGCATCCTCGTCCAGCTGCCCGATGGTCGCACCATGCGTGCACTTCACGTCGTCGGCGAAAATTTCGAGCTGCGGTTTGGTGTTCACGGACGCATCGTCGGAGAGGAGCAGCGCGCGGTTGGTCTGCTTCGCGTCCGTCTTCTGCGCGTCCTGCCGGACGATGATCTTGCCGTTGAAGATCGCGCGCGCCTTGCCGCCGATGATGCCCTTGTAGATCTCGTGGCTCGGGCAGTGCGCCTTGGCGTGATCGATCGTCGTGTGGTTGTCCACCATGCGGTCGCCGTCGGCGAGGTAGAGGCCGTTCAGCGTGCACTCGGCCCCTTCGCCATCGAGGATCGCATCGGCGTCGTTCCGCGCCAGCTTTCCGCCAAGCGAAAACGAATGCGAGGAGAAGTTCGCGCTGCGCTGCGCGTTCACAAAGAGGCTGGCAATGTGGAACGCCTCGAGGCCCTCCTGCTGCACCTTGTAGTGGTCGATGATCGCGTGCTCACCGGCGAAGACTTCGGTGATGCCGTTGGTGAAGTACGTGCCGCCGCGCAGGGTCACATACGTCTCGATGATCCGCGACTGGCTGCGTCCGCCAGCGACGATCAGCGTGCGCGCCTGGGTCATCTCGTGGGCATCGCCACCGGCCGCCACGTACAGGATCTCGAGCGGCTGCTCGAGGATCACCCCATCGGGAACGTAGACGTAGGCCCCATCAATGGCGGCCGCCGTATTCAAGGCGACGAACCCGCGGGAGCTGAAATCAGCGAGCTGCCCGAGATACCGCTGCACGATTTCGGCGTGCTCGGTGACCGCCGCGGCCAGCGATCCCGCGCGGACACCTGACGGCAGGCCGTCGAGCCGTGACAAGTCCGCTGAAAAGCGGCCGTTGACGACGACGAGGCGCAACCCGACCGAGGCGTACGGCAGGGAGTCGATCCCGGCGGGGCTCACCGATATCTGGGGCGCCGGCTTGAAGTCGATGGCCGTGATCGGTGTGATGTTCGTGAACCGCCAGTCCTCGTCCCGGACCGTGGGGAATCCAATGGTTACGAAGCGCGACGCCGCGCGGTCGCGCAGGTCCTGCAGCCAGCGCGGCCCGCCCTGTGGCCGTTCGTCGAGCCAGGGCTGTAGCTTGTCGGCGACCTGGGTCATCGCCATCAGGCCACGACCGGCTGCGCGGCGGTTTCAATCCAGCTGTAGCCCTTTTTCTCGAGCTCCAGCGCGAGCTCCTTGCCACCCGATTTCACGATGCGGCCGGCGCTCAGCACGTGCACGTAGTCGGGAACGATGTAATCGAGCAGCCGCTGGTAGTGGGTCACCACGATGGCCGCGCGATCGGGACTGCGCATGGCGTTGACACCAGTCGAGACGATCTTGAGCGCGTCGATGTCGAGCCCGGAGTCGGTTTCGTCCAGAATCGCGAGCTTCGGCTCGAGCAGCGACATCTGGAAGATCTCGTTGCGCTTCTTTTCTCCGCCAGAGAAGCCTTCGTTCACCGCGCGCTGCAGCATGGACTGGTTGATGTCGAGGAGCTTGGACTTCTCGGTGATCAACTCCATGAACTCCATGGCGTCGAGCTCCGGCTGGCCCTGGTGCTTCCGCTTTGCGTTGACCGCCGCCTTGAGGAAGTAGGCGTTGTTCACGCCGGCGATCTCGACGGGATACTGAAACGCCATGAACACGCCCTCGCGCGCGCGTTCATCGGGATCCATCTCGAGCAGGTCCTTCCCTTCGAACAGCACCTCGCCGCCCGTCACCTGGTATTCCGGGTGCCCGGCGAGCGCCCGGGCGAGCGTGCTCTTGCCGGAGCCGTTGGGGCCCATGATGGCGTGCACTTCGCCCGCCTTCACGTGCAGGTTGATCCCCGTGAGGATCTGTTTGTCTTCCGCGCGGACCTGGAGATCTGTGATTTGCAGCATGTTGTTATTTCTGAGGCAGCCCTGAAGGGCTGCGCTACGTCTGTCGCACTCTCGAGGCAGCCCTGAAGGGCTGCGCTACGTCATTTTCGAGGCGCTACGGCCTACCCGACCGATCCTTCCAGCGACACCGACAGGAGCTTCTGCGCCTCCACGGCGAACTCCATCGGGAGCTCCCGGAAGACTTCCCGGCAGAAGCCGCTGACGATCATGTTCACGGCGTCCTCGGTCGTGAGACCTCGCTGACGGCAGTAGAAGATCTGGTCCTCCCCGATCTTCGACGTGGACGCTTCGTGCTCGACCTTGGCTGACGTGTTCCTGATCTCGAGATAGGGAAACGTGTGCGCGCCGCACTTGTCGCCGATCAACAGCGAATCGCACTGCGAGTAGTTGCGCGCGTTCTTGGCGTTCTTGCCGACCCGCACGAGGCCACGATACGTATTCTGGCCGTGACCGGCGGAGATCCCCTTGGAGACGATCGTCGACCGGGTGTTCTTCCCGATGTGGATCATCTTCGTGCCCGTGTCCGCCTGCTGCCAGTTATTGGTGGTCGCCACGGAATAGAACTCGCCGATCGAGTTGTCCCCCTGCAGGATGCAGCCGGGATACTTCCAGGTGATCGACGACCCCGTCTCGACCTGCGTCCACGTGATCTTCGACGCGCGACCCTGGCAGAGCCCGCGCTTGGTCACGAAGTTGTAGATCCCGCCCTTGCCTTCCTTGTCGCCGGGATACCAGTTCTGGATCGTCGAATACTTGATCGTAGCATCGTCGTGCGCCACGAGCTCGACGACCGCCGCGTGCAGCTGGTTCTCGTCGCGCATCGGCGCCGTGCATCCCTCGAGGTAGCTCACATAGGAGCCCTCGTCGGCGACGATCAGCGTCCGTTCGAACTGACCGGTGTCTTTCGCATTGATGCGGAAGTAGGTGGACAGCTCCATCGGGCAGCGCACGCCCTTGGGGATGTAGACGAAGGACCCGTCGCTGAAGACGGCGGAGTTGAGGGCCGCGAAAAAGTTGTCGGAATGCGGCACGACCGACCCGAGGTACTTCCGCACGAGCTCCGGGTGCTCCTTCACGGCATCCGAGAACGGCATGAAGATGATCCCCTGTTTCGCCAGCGTCTCGCGAAAGGTGGTCGCGACCGAGACGCTGTCGAACACCGCGTCAACGGCGACGCCGGCAAACATCTTCTGCTCTTCGATGGGAATGCCCAGCTTGTCGAACGTGGCCCGGACCTCCGGGTCCATCTCGTCGAGGCTGTTCAGCACCTTCCGCTTCTTCGGCGCCGAGTAGTAGACGATGTCCTGGTAGTTGATCGGGTCGTACTTGACGTTCTGCCAGGTCGGCTCCTTCATCGTGAGCCAGAGGCGATACGCCTTCAGCCGCCACTCGAGCAGCCAGGCGGGCTCCCCCTTCTTCTCGGAGATGAGCCGGACGACATCTTCGTTGAGGCCCTTGGGGATCGACTCGGATTCGACGTCGGTGACGAACCCGTACTTGTACTCGCGTGTGGCGAGTTCTTCGATGCTTTCTGTTGGTGTGGACATGCTGAACTACACGCTGAAACTTGTACCGCACCCGCACGACGCCTTGGCGTTCGGGTTGTTGAAGATGAACCCCTTGCTGACGAGGCCCGTGTCGTAATCGAGGGTCGTGCCGTCGATGAACCGAAAGCTCTTCGGTTCGATGAACACCCTGGCGCCCTCGGGACCGTCGAACACGTGGTCCCCCTGCAGTGGCGCCGCTTCCCACGCAAACGTATAACTGAGACCGGAACAGCCGCCGGCTTTGATGCCGATGCGCAGTCCACCCTCAGGGATGCCGTTCCTCGCGGTCATCTTCCTGATGAGCTTCCAGGCGTTCTCGCTTATCTGCAACATAGTGCGCACCAGAAATACGACCAGAAGAGTCGTAGTTTATCAGTATTTCGCCTGGGACGGGTCGATTTCAGTCACCCAGGCGAGGACCCCGCCGGTCAGGTTCCTGGCGTGCTGGAAGCCCTGTTCCCGCAACATCGCGACCGCGCGCGAACTGCGTCCGCCGGTCTTGCAGTGAACGATCACCTCCGCGGCAGGATCGAGCTCGCCGAGCCGCCGCGTGAGCTCGCCGGACGGGATCAGGCGGGCCCCTGGAATCCGGCAGATGGCATGTTC
>DATLXP010000309.1:0-14920 GCA_035575695.1 Vicinamibacterales bacterium | reverse complement strand
CGAGGCAACATCGCGGCCGGTGAGACGGTCGTCGACGATGCCGATCCGAAGACGGGCGTGCCGATTTACTCGCTCTACCTGGCCGAGGATCGCGGCCCCACGCCGGCGATGCTGAAGGATGTGGACGTGCTGGTCTACGACCTCCAGGAGGTCGGGGGGCGCACGTGGACCTACGTCTCCACGATGGCGCTCTCGATGCAGGCGGCGGCAAAGAAAAAGATTCCGTTCGTCGTCCTCGATCGACCCAATCCGATCGGGGGGGAGATCGTCGAAGGGGCACTGCTGGATCCGAAGTTCAAGTCCTTCGTGGGGATGTACCCCATTCCGGCGCGTCACGGGATGACCGTCGGCGAGCTTGCGACTCTTTTCAATCAGAAGTACGGCATCGGCGTGGAGCTGGTCGTCGTCAAAGCGGCGAACTGGCGACGCTCGCAATGGTTCGAGCAGACCGGGCTGCCGTGGGTCAATCCCTCGCCCAACCTCCGCTCACCGGCTGCGTTGAAGAGCTATCCGGGTTCGGTGTACTTCGAGGGTACCAACCTCACGGAGGGCAGGGGCACGGACCGGCCTTTCGAGCAGATCGGGGCTTCGTGGCTGAAGGCGGCGGAGGTGGCCAGGGTCATGAACGAGATGCGGCTGCCGGGCATCCGCTTCGACGCGATCACGATGCCGGTGGAACCTGCGGCCGCCAAGTTCAAGGGTCTGACGATCCCCGCCATCCGCTTCGCCATCAGTGACGTGCAGGCCTACAGGCCGGTTCGCACAGCGCTCATCCTCATCGACGAGATCCGCCGGCAGCATCCCCGTGAATTCGCCTGGAGCGGAACCATCGATCGCCTCACCGGTTCGGACAAGGTGAAGCTCGCCATCGAAGGCGGGACGCTGCCTGCGCTCCTCGAGGAGTGGGATCGCGAGGCCGCGGATTTCGTGAAGAGCCGCCAGCCGTTCCTGCTCTATCGCTGAGCGCCCCGGTCCTTCCGAGCCACGGTTCAACACGGGATCAACGCGGGTCGTTCTCAGCCACGGTTCAACACGGTTCAACACTGATCGGGCTTGGCCACGGTTCAACACGGTTCAACACCGATCGGGCTTGACCACGGTTCAACACGGTTCAACACCGATGGCTTGGCCACGGTTCAAGACGGGTTCAACACGGATCGGGCTTGGCCACGGTTCAGCACGGGATCAAGCCAGGTCTGTTGGTTTGGCGAGACGCGGGAGGCTGTTGTTGGGGTCTCCCATGACGAAGCGCCTGCATTCAGGGCGCTGACCGAAGTTGACCAGCAAACCCACGCCGCCCCCGGCGCATTTCAAGTAGTTGAGGATCTGGGCCTTGGCGTAGTCCTCGATTCGGGTCGTGGCCTTGACTTCCACGATCACCAGCCGTTCGACGACCAGGTCGACCTGAAACGTGCCGATGCTGCGGCCCCGAAAAAGCACTTCCATCGGAAAGTCGCTCTCGGCGAGCAACCCCTTGTCACGCAGGACGATCTGCAGGGCGCGCTGGCAGACTCGCTCCGAGAAGCCGCATCCCAGTTCGTGGACCGTATCGTGGAAGCCGGCGATGATCTGCTCGGTGAGCGCCGCGTGCGGCAGCGGTGTGAGGCAAGGCATGCGGCTCCCGACCGCAAGCCGCGCACCATACGCGAAACCTCGAAAACTCACCGAGCAGCCACTGGATGGCTGCAGTAACTGCGACACGTCCCCTCGCTACAGTACGGCTTTTCAGCGATGCACACGGGCGTCCG
Source organism: Vicinamibacterales bacterium (assembly GCA_035575695.1). GTDB lineage: Bacteria > Acidobacteriota > Vicinamibacteria > Vicinamibacterales > 2-12-FULL-66-21 > JACDCA01. Next base: position 13,172 of record DATLXP010000309.1, on the reverse strand, counting down.
TGTTGAACCGTGGCCGAGAGCCGTCCGTGTTGAACCGTGTTGAACCGTGGCTCGGAAAAGACCCGTGTTGAACCGTCTTGAACCGCGGCTCGGAAAGGAAGTGTTGGACCGTGTTGAACCGTGGCCTGAAGCCGTCCCCGATGGGCCGCGTTGAACCGTGGCCGAGAGCCGTCCGTGTTGGACCGTGTTGAACCGTGGCCGAGAGCCAACCGTGTTGAACCGTGGCTCGGAAATCGGGGCGCGGTGGCCTAGAAAGTCAGCGTCGTAATGAGGGGATAGTGGTCAGAACCGGACGCCGAGTCGGCGCGGCGGACGTCGGCGCGCCACCCAGCAGGCAGGCGATAGAAAACATGATCGAGGCGCATCAGTCCCATGAACGTCCGGCGCCGGTCGGTGACGATGGTTTGCGGGAAGGCTTTGGCTGTCTCGCGGAACGCCGTATCGGCAAATCCGAACCAGGTGTTGAAGTCTCCCGCCAGGACGAGCGGCTCGGTGCCGTGGAGCGCCTCCCGCAACCCCCGCGCCTGGCGCGCGCGGGCGAACTCGCTGCCGATCCACGCCTTCTTTATGCCGAAACGATTATCGAGATGGACGCTGCCGACCCGCAGTTGCCACGGCGTCCCCTTCGGCGTGATGCCCTTGAGCGTCGCTGCGACCGCGACACGCCGCTGCCGTTCGAACGGCAACTCAATCGCCGTCAGGCCATCGAGAGGCAAGGTGGACAGAATGGCGTTGCCACGGTCCTCATTCGATCCACCGGGTGCCCCGGTGCGCATCGACGGCACGTAGTAGAGCGACAGCCCCAGGGCACGGGCCAGCACGGTGATCTCACGGTCGGCTGAGGCGCTGCGCAGGCGGCCCGCGAACGCCACATCACGCGTCCCGGACGGAACGTCCCCACCCCCACGAAAGGCCTCCTGCAGCAGCAGCACGATTGCGCGATCCGGGTGATCCGCGCGAAGGCGGTGGAAGAGGCCCGCGACGTCGCCGGCCCCGAGCGCGGTGTTCCAGCTGACGATGGTCAGGCCGTTGATCGCGGCCGCTCCAGGATCGGCTGCGACAGACGACACGACGGGTGGGCCTACGCCGGCCCGCCAACGGGCGAGGGTGAGTACCTCACCAGCCTCGGCAGGGGTGATCCACGAGACGCCCAGGGCGGGGTGTGAGTAGTCACCAACCGCCGGGACAACCCGATACGTGCCCGTGCATCCACTCGCCAGGAGGACGGCGAGAAGAAGGCAGACCTCACGGAGGCGCGCGTGAAACGGACGTGGGTGGTTATTCAAAATGTGTGGGGCGGCTCAAGAAATCAATGTACCACGCCGCCGTGGACCAGACGAACTCGACAGCCGGTGGGAGTGGGGGGCGAATGTCGCCGTCTGCTAGATCGGCACGATCGGTTCAGGGGCACCGAACATTCGCTCGGTGTCTTTGTTCAGCAGGACCCAGAGGCCGTATCCGCCGAAGATGGTCCCAAACGGGATATTGATCAGGTTGATCGCGCACAGCACGATCCCGAGGATCCGGGCCCAGGGCTTGAACGTGAGCAGGCCGAACCCCGCGATGAGGCCCGGCAGTGACAACACAAGGATGAAGACCACGAGCGCCGTTCCGGTCAGGCCGATGATCGGCAGGGCCATGGCGGCGTCGCCGGGCTCCGCCGAGGCCCCGACGATCCCGGCCGCCCCCCCGAAGACCGCCATCAGCGCGAGGGCCGACAGCACGCCCAGCGCGCTGAACACGATGAAGAGGATCGCCAGCACTTTGACGTGGGTCTGCATCTATTCGTCCTTCTCGTCGGCCCCGTGCTCGCCGGTATCGATGATGTCAACGCCGTCGCCGGTATCGAGTACATCGTCATCAGCATCGACATCGGCCGCCTTGCTCGTTCCCGGGTCATCGACCTCGACGGACCCGTCCGCGCGCCAGTCCTCGTCGTTGTCGTACAACGTCGTGACCGGGCGGGCCTTGATCGGCCCCTTCGGGCCGCGATCATCCTTGCGGGGCGGCTTCCGTTTGTTCTTCGGGGGCGCATCGGGGCCGAAGTTGCGGCTGCGTGGGCCTCCGCCGCCATCCGACGAGGGGCGTGGCGCGAAGCCACTCGGTCGTGGTGCGCCGAAACCGCCTCCGCCTGAAGGCCCGGACGGACGTGGCCCGCTGCTGAATCCTCCAGGCCTGGGGCCCGGTGGACGATCTTCGCGCGGCCGCGCTTCGCTGACCGCGAGCGGACGGCCCTTGAAGGGTTGCTGATTGAAACGCCTGACCGCCTCTTCGGCGACGGCGCGATCCGCGTAGTCCACAAACGCGAACCCGCGCGGGCGGCCGGTTTCCCGGTCGACCGGGAGAACGATCTGGGCTGGTTCGCCGACACTCGACAGGTGCTCTCGCAACTCTGGTTCGTTTGCCGCGTAAGGCAGGTTACCGATAAACAGACGGACTGACACAGCCCCCTCTTCGTGGGTTCCGGGCGCTCGCATCATGAGGAGAGTCCCCACGCGAGCATTCGGAAAGGCTCAACAAAATAGCACGTTTTGTAGCGGCGGGTCCCCCCGCGCCCCCGAAGAGGTTGAACAGACGACCGCGCGCAGGTACCATGGACTGTTCAGGTTTCTACGAAAGACCTCACAGTACATGGCAGCGACCACCTCCACCCCCCGCCGCGGACAGATCGTCATTCGCGGGGCGCGGACACATAATCTCAAGAACGTCGATCTGACGATTCCGTGCCGTTCGCTCGTCGTCATGACGGGCGTCAGCGGGTCGGGCAAGTCATCGCTCGCCTTCGACACGATCTATGCGGAAGGCCAGCGCCGCTATGTCGAGTCGCTCTCCGCCTACGCGCGCCAGTTCCTCGAGCGGATGGAGAAGCCCGACGTCGACAGTATCGAAGGCATCTGCCCCGCGATCGCGATCCGCCAGAAAAACAGCATCCGCAATCCCCGCTCGACGGTGGGCACCACCACAGAGATCCATGACTATCTGCGTCTCCTGTTCGCCCGCATCGGGCGCACGTTCTGCCGGTCGTGCGGGCGCGAAGTCATCCGGGAAACGGCGGAGGTCGTCGCGCGCCGGCTGAACGTGCTGCCTGCCGGCACGCGCCTGCTGATCGGCTTCGAGATGCCTGTCGTGACGCCGGCCCCTCTGCCTGTGGCGGCTGAACCCGGTGACGAGGAGGCAGGGGACGACGAGGATGAGACCCAGGTGCCCCAGCCGTCACTCCCGGACCTCTCCGATCCGATCGTCGAAACGCTCGCCGCGCTACGGCGAAAGGGATTCGGCCGGCTGATCGTCGACGGCAGGGTCGTGACGCTGGAAGATATCGATGTGGCGACGCTGCGCGATCGCGCCACGCTGCAGGTCATCGTCGACAGGGTGAAAGTGGACGGGGACGTACAGACCCGGCTGACGGATTCTATCGAAACGGCCTATACGGAGGGGGGCGGTGCGGCGTTCGCGCTGGCGGCGAGCGATACCCTGCACGCCTTCAGCGAGCGGTTCGAGTGCCGGCCATGCCACATCGCCTACGAGGTGCCGCAGCCACGGCTGTTCTCGTTCAACAACCCGTTTGGCGCGTGCCCGGTGTGCCACGGCTTCGGCAACGTCATCGAACTCGACCTGGCGCTCGTCGTGCCCGACCCGTCGAAGTCCATCCAGCAGAATGCCATCGAGCCCTGGAGCAAGCCACACTACCGGGCGCAACTGGCCGAGCTGAAGCGCGCGGCCAAACAGCCTGGCGTTCGCATGGACGCGCCATGGTCGGCGCTCACGGACGCGGAGAAGCAGTTTGTCGTCGAGGGGGACGGCGATGCCTACGAGGGCATCAAGGGGTTTTTCCGCGGGCTGGATCGCAAGAAATACAAGGTGCACGTGCGGGTGTTCCTGAGCCGGTACCGCGGATACCTGACGTGCCCGGAGTGCAATGGCGCACGGCTGCGGAAGGAAGCGCGTGACGTGCGCGTCGGCGACCGGACGATCGACGCGGTCGCGGCGTTGACGGTTCGCGAGGCCGAGGCGTTTTTTGCCGATCTGCAGCTGTCCGAGAAGGATGCGGCCATTGCCGAGAAGGTCCTCGCCGAGATCCGGCGCCGACTCGGCTTTCTGCGCGACGTCGGTCTGTATTACCTCACCCTCGACCGACTGTCGTCCACGCTGTCAGGCGGGGAGTCCCAGCGCATCAATCTCGCGACGTCGCTCGGGTCCGCGCTCGTGGGCACGCTGTATGTGCTCGACGAGCCGTCGATCGGACTGCATTCGCGCGATAACGACCGCCTGATCGCGATACTCCGGCAGTTGCGCGACCAGGGGAACACCGTGCTTGTCGTCGAGCACGACTCCGACATGATCAAGGTCGCCGACATCGTTGTGGATATGGGTCTGGGAGCGGGCGAGCAGGGGGGGCGCGTCATCTTCAGCGGCACGCTGGCGGACCTGATGCACGAGCCCCGCTCGCTGACGGCCAAGTACCTGCGGGACGAGCTCGCCATTCCGGTGCCGGCCACGCGGCGCAAGCCGATCCCGCAGAAAATCAGGATCCAGGGGGCTACCGAACACAACCTCAAGGACGTCGATGTGGACATCCCGCTCGGCGTGTTGACGTGCGTGACGGGCGTGAGCGGGTCGGGCAAGAGCACGCTCGTGCACGACGTGATCTACGCCGCGCTCAAGCGGGCCAAGGGAGACTGGGACCGCCGTGTCGGCGTCCACCGCAGGCTCGAAGGCGCGGAGTTCGTGACCGACGTCATTCTCGTGGACCAGAATCCGATCGGGCGCACGCCCCGATCGAACCCCGTGACGTATCTGAAAGCCTTCGACCCGATCCGCGAGCTGTTCGCGGCCACGAAAGAAGCCCGGGCGCGCGGCTTCACGGCCAGCCATTTCTCCTTCAACGTGCCAGGCGGCCGGTGCGAAGCCTGTGAGGGAGAAGGCGTCGTCAAGGTGGAGATGCAGTTTCTCGCCGACGTCTTCGTGCCATGCGATCAGTGCGAGTCGAAGCGTTTCAAGCCGCAGGTCCTGGACGTGAAGTACCGCGGGCGTGGCGTCGACCAGGTCCTCGACATGACCGTGCGCGAGGCATTGACCTTCTTCGGCTCGTCGCCGAAGGTGCTGCGCCGCCTCCAGGTGCTCGACGAGATCGGGCTGGGATACCTTCGACTGGGCCAGCCAGCGACGACGCTGTCGGGAGGGGAAGCGCAGCGCATAAAGATCGCGGCGCACCTGTCGTCGCACACGGGCGACCGCGTACTCTACATCCTCGACGAGCCGACGACCGGTCTGCACTTCGACGACATCGCGAAGCTGCTCGCGGCCTTCCGCAAGCTGCTGCTGGCGGGGCACACCCTGCTCGTGATCGAACACAATCTGGACGTGATCAAGACCGCCGACTGGGTGATCGACCTCGGGCCCGAGGGGGGCGACGAAGGGGGGCGCATCATCGCGACCGGCACGCCGGAGCAGATCGCGCAGTTGGAGACATCGCATACGGGGCGGTACCTGCGCGACGTGCTCGCGGTCGGCCGTTCAAACGCCTACGGGGCCTCACGGAACTAAGGCAACGTTTCAGGCCACCGCGCAACACGGTTCAACACAGTTTCAAGGCCACCGCTCAACACGGTTACAAGGCCACAGTTCAACACGGTTCAACACGGTTACAAGGCCGCAGTTCAACGCGGTTCAACACGGGCCGCTGCTCAACACGGTTCAACACGGGTAATGCGCCACCGCTCAACACGGTGCAACACGGATAACGCCACGATGGTCATGACCACACTGCTGCTGATGACTGCGCTCACCGCAGGGCCGTTCGACGCATCCCAGGCGCGCTTCGACGATGTCGTGCGGAATCTGCGCAATCCGGACCCCGACGCTCGGATGGAGGCGCTGAAGACGTTGCGGGAGGCGCAGCACCTCGAGGCGATCACGCCGATCGCGCTGCTCGTCAACGATCCGCTCGACGTGATCCAGCTCGAAGCCATCGCCGCGGAGCTGTCGTTCTATCTCGTCGAGAGCGTCCACGCGCGGAAGCGCATCGCGTTCCTCATCGAGACGCGGAGCGGCGGCGGCGGTGCGCAGTCGGCCTTTGACTCCGGACCCCTGGCCGTGTGGCCACGCCCTGTGCCGCCGGAGCTCGTCGCGAGCCTGCTGAAGGCGGTGGACGACGAGCATGGGAAAGTCCGGCTCGAGGCGATTTACGCGCTCGGAACGATCGCGCGTGCTCCGCTCGCGGCCGACGCGGAATCCCAGTTGATCAAGGCGCTCGATCACTACGATCCGGATGTGCGCGCCGCAGCGGCGCGCGTCGTCGGGCGGCTTCGCGTGAAGTCGGCCGGTGACGCGCTGATCAAGGCGGTCAACGATTCCCGACAACCTGTGCGGTACGCCGCCATGCGCGCGCTCGGCGACATCAAAGAAGAGAAAGCCATCGCCGCGCTCACGCAGCAGTTCGAGTTCTACAGGAAGAACGAAGGCGGCTGGTCGGCGCTCGACGGGCTCGCGAAGATCGCCCACGCCTCGAGTGTTCCGTTGTTCAAGGCGCGCCTGGTCGACAAGGATCCCTACCTGCGCCGGGCGTCCGCGGAAGGGCTCGCGCGGGCGGGTGACGCCTCCGCGATCCCGGCGCTCGAGGCTGGGGCCGGTAACGACTCGTCCGACATGGTGCGGGCCGCGATGGCGTTCGCGCTGCAGATGCTTGGCAAGGACTACGTTCCGCGGCTCGCGGCGTTCTTGAAATCCGAAAAGCTGATGACGCAGGTGTCCGATTATTTTCTCGAGCTCGGGCCAGGTGTGGCTACCGAACTCGTGGCGCATCTCAAGGATCCGGACGAGGCGATCCGCGGGAACGCCGCCTTGGTGCTGGGTGCCATCGGGTCGCAGGCGCACGTGGCCGCGCTTCAAGCGGTCGGGTCGGATCGCGACCGCGATGTCGCCCGCGCCGCCACTCGCGCGATCGAGCGAATCAAGATGAGGTCCGTTGGCCTGTAGGGCAGACGTATCGCCTTGATTCTGCCGCGCGAGTTCTATGCGCGGCCGACGCTGGTCGTGGCGCGCGAGTTGATCGGGAAGGTGCTCGTGCACGAGACGCATGCCGATCTCGCCTCCGGTGTCATCGTCGAGACCGAGGCGTACATCGGCGAATCGGATCCTGCCTGCCACGCCGCTCCCGGCCCGACCCCACGCAACGCTCCACTGTACGGACCGCCGGGTGTTGCCTACGTCTACCTGAATTACGGCATCCATTATCTCGTGAACGCGGTGACGGAAGAGGACGGCTGGCCGGCCGCGGTCTTGATCCGTGCGCTCGAGCCGCTCGCAGGAGAAGCCCTGATGCGCCGGCGGCGCGCCCGCGGGACAGGGAAGCCGTGCGACGCATTCGAGCCGGCCACCCTCTGCCGCGGTCCGGGCAATCTGACGCGGGCGCTGGGTATTTCCCTGGATCAGAACCTGCGCGACCTGACGGCGTCCGACCTGAGGATCGAGGACGCGCACACGCCGGCCCGCGAGGTCGCGTGGAGCGCCCGGATCGGCATCACCGTCGGCGTCGATCGGGAGTGGCGCTGCTACGCGGTCGGATCGGGTGCGGTCAGCGGCCGCGTCGGCCGCGCGAGGACGGACGGGCCGCGTCGATCGGGACCTTGATCGTCGCCTTGCGGCGATCGCGGATGATCTGAAGCGTGGCGCTGCTGCTACTGGGGGCATCCGACAGCAGACGGATGAAATGCGACGCGTTGTCGAGTGTCCGTCCGTTAAATCCGACGATGACGTCGCCGCGCTCCAGGCCGGCCGCCGCCGCTGGTGAGTGCGGATCCACGAAGGCGACCAGGACGCCCTTCGTATCGGGCGCGCCGAGCCGTTCCGCGTAGGCCGTCGTCATCTCTTCCAGCTGGATGCCGGAGATGGTGCCCCGGCGGACGACGCCGTTCTTGACGAGCTCGTCCAGGATCCGGCGCGCCACGTTGCTGGGCACCGCGAGGCCCACCCCCTGGTACCCGCCGGTTTCGCTGTAGATCGCCGAGTTGATACCGACCAGCTCCCCGCGCGCGTTGATCAGCGCGCCTCCCGAGTTGCCCTTGTTGATGGCGGCATCGGTCTGGATGAAATCCTCGTAGCGGCTCAGGTCGTCGATACTCCGCCCGGTGGCGCTGATGATCCCGAGCGTCACGCTCTGGTTGAAGACCCCGAACGGGTTGCCGATGGCGAGGACCCACTCGGCGACTTTCAGCCTGGACGAATCGCCCCACGGCAGCGTCGGCAGTTTCGAGGCCTGGATCTTCAGGACGGCCAGGTCGGTCGCCTCGTCGGTCCCGACGATCTTCGCGCGCAGCTCGCGCTTGTCGGACAGGATGACCGACACCTCGGACCGCTCGTCGCCGACCACGTGCGCGTTGGTCAGCACGTAACCGTCCGGCGACACGATGACGCCCGATCCGAGGCTCTGGGAGCGTTGGGGGCCGAAGATGTCCTGACCGAAGATGCGGCCGAAGATCGGGTCGTCGGCGAACGGCGATGCATTGCGCACGATCTGGGTCGACGAAATGCTCGTGACCGCGCTGACGGCGCGTTCGGCGATGCCGGTGAGGTCGGGCAGCCCCTGAGGGGGTGTGGGGGCGGGCCGCGATGGCGGCGCCGCGGGCGATGCCGACTGGGCCGAGACCTCGTCCGCGCTGCGCATCCGTCCGGCCAGGACCAGGCCGATCACGACACCTGGCGTGAGGAGAAGCACGAGGAGAATCAGCCGTCTGATCATGGGTGTTGTTCCCTCTACGAGACTGTGATTTTCCGCGCCGCCGGCGGCGCCAATTTCGGCAGGGTGACCGTGAGCACGCCGTCGGTCAGGTCGGCGGTCACGCGTTCCACGTCGATCTTGTCCGCGAACTCGAACGTGCGAGAGAACGCGCCATGCCCTCGCTCCACCTGGTGATAGTGCGCCTCGCCGGACGGACGCGCCTCAACGCGCTCCCCCCGGATCGTCAGCCGCGAGTCCTCCATCGCGAGCTCGATCTGCTCGCGCGTCAGCCCCGGCAGCTCCGCCGCAATGACATACCGTTCAGACGTCTCGTACACGTCGATGGGCGGAGCCCAGCTGTCGGGGTGATGCCCCGAGAGGCGTTCGAGGCGATCCTGCCAGCCCCGGAGATCGCGCCACGGATTGGGACCCATGGGTCGATGATAACGCAGCCGCGGCCGGTGCACCTTGGCACCCGGCACCCGAAGCTGTTACGATCCGACGTTTGGGGTATTCAGAATGAGCTCGCTACAAGCCACACGGATGAAGAAGGGGATGCTGATCAAGATCGGCGAGGATCTGTTCCGCGTCCTGGAATTGCAGCACGTCACGCCGGGCAACCTGCGGGGCTTCGTGCGGGTCAAATTCCGGAACATCCGCTCGAACTCCCTGTCGGACCAGAAGCTGCGCTCGGAAGATACGGTCGAACGCGCCATTCTCGACGAGAAGCAGATGCAGTATCTCTACAAGGACGGGGACTCGTACTATTTCATGGACACCGAGTCGTACGAGCAGACCCAGATCTCGGCCGAGGCGCTGGGTGATTCGGTGAATTACATCATGCCAGACGCCACGATCGCGGTCGAGTTCTACGGCACGGAACCGGTCGGGATCGAGTTGCCGCCAACCGTGGACCTGAAGGTCACCGACACGGCCCCCGGCATCAAGGGGGCGACCGCCAGCAACCAGATCAAGCCGGCGACCCTCGAGACCGGTCTTGTCGTCAACGTGCCCCCCTTCGTCAACACCGGCGACACCGTCCGCGTCAGCACAGACACGGGCGAGTACCTGTCGCGCGCCTAGCATGGACATCATCCAGGCACGCCCGGGGTGGATCGAGGTCATTGCCGGCAGCATGTTCAGCGGCAAGAGCGAAGAGCTCATCCGCCGGTTGCGCCGCGCGCAGATCGCGAAACGGAAGGTCCAGATTTTCAAGCCGAAGATCGACGATCGCTTCAGCGAGGACCACATCATCTCCCACAGCGAGATGCGGATCGCGTCCGAGAACCTCGAAGCCTCGCGGAACCTCCTCGACCGTGTCGTCGCCGAGACCGAGGTCGTCGGCATCGACGAAGGGCAGTTTTTCGACGCCGAGCTGCCGGCGGTCTGCAACGCGCTCGCCGACCAGGGGAAGCGCGTGATCGTGGCCGGGCTCGACCAGGACTACCTCGGCAAGCCGTTCGAGCCGATGCCGCAACTGCTCGCCATCGCCGAGTACATCACCAAGACCCTCGCCATCTGCATGGTCTGCGGCTCGCCGGCCAACCACACGCAGCGACTGGTCGCCAGCAGCGAACGCGTCCTCGTCGGGGCCCAGGGCACGTACGAAGCGCGCTGCCGGCACTGCTTTGACCCGGCGCTCGGGCAATAAAAGAATCGAAGAACACAGAACGCAGAAGGCAGAACTTTCGGCGTTCCGACGGTGTCTAATATTGCGAGCGTTCTGTGTTCTTATCGAAGATCCTTTTTGTCCTGGGCGTCGGCTTCCTCGCGGCCAACCTTCGACTGATGGTCCAGTTCATCCGTTTCGTCAGGTTGCGCCACTCGGCCATCGTGACCTGGCCCAGCCGGCGGCCCCGGCATTACCCGCTGCTGCTCGCGCTCGGCGCCGTGTTGAGCGTCCTGATCGCCTACAAGCTCGCGGTCCTGCACTGGCATCCGAAGGACGTCTTCGGCGAAACGATGATGCTGCTCTACTACGGATACAGCGTTCCGCTGAGCCTGAGGATAGGGCGGGGGTTCTACCAGAACGGTATCTGGGCTGATGCCGGGTACGTGGCGTATTCGAGTATCGGCGGCATGAGCTGGCGGGAAGGGGAGCCGCTGACCCTGGTGCTCGTCGATCGCCTGCGCGATTTCGGGCGACGGCTCACGGTGCCGGAGCGGTACTACGGCGCGGCGCGCCGGGTGCTGCACGACAAGATCGCCGCCCACGACATCCACTTCACCGGCAAGGCGCTGGACTTAGGCGCGCACGACGAGCGGGACGACGTGTAACGGCGTCATCGACCCAGCAGGTCGGCCAGATAGCCAAGGGGACCTGCGCCAGACGCCGTCGGGTCGTTCAGCCATCCCGGGGGCGTGAGCCAGACGAACGCCAGGATGGCAATGACCATCAGGTCGTACTGCCACGTGGCCCGCTCGTAGGTCCAGAAAAACGCGTTCCAGAGAATGCGGGCCAGGAGCGTCACGGGATTCTTCATGCGCCTGGCTCCGGCTGCGTGTCGCGCAACTCACGATAGGTGTAGATGATCCGGTCCGCCACCGTGAAGACCGACAGCACGCCGATGACCCACATCACGGCCGCCATTCGGTTGGTGAACGCGCCGATCATGAAGAGAACGATCCGTTCGGGCCGCTCCATGAAGCCGACCTTGCATTTGGTGATCAGCGATTCAGCGCGCGCGCGGGTGTAGCTCGTCATGATCGCGAACATCATTGCCAGCGCCGTGATCATCACGTAGTCGGTCCGCCGCAGCGACGAGTACAGGTAGATCAGCCCGATGAAGAGCGCGATGTCTGAGAAACGGTCGATGACCGAATCCCAGAACCCGCCGAACTTCGTCTCCGCCTTGAGTTCGCGGGCGACCTTGCCGTCGATGAAATCGAAGATGTTGGCGACGATCATGATCACGCCGGCCGTGATGAAGCGTCCCGTGGCGAGGGCGCAGGCCGCCGCAATGTTGATCAGGACGCCGACGAACGTGAGGATATTGGGGTGGATCCGGAGCGCCACGCACGCCGCGATGATCGCACGCAGGGGGAACATGCAAATCGCCCCGATGAGGCCGGTGAACGTCATGGACGGTCCGGGGCCAGCAGGTCGACGCGGTAGAATGAACGGTTCAGACAGCGCAAGGATTTGCAGTGTAGCGCATGCCCATTCGTGACCTCAAGGCCCAGATCGCACGGCTGCCGGAACAACCCGGCGTGTACCTCTACTACAACGAGGCCGGCGACACCCTGTACGTCGGCAAGGCGACCGTGCTCCGGGACCGCGTCCGGTCGTATCTCGGCGCGCAGGGGATGAGCCCCAGGATCGACGCGCTGCTGGCCGAAGCCCAGCGCCTCGAGATCATCGTCACCGACTCGGTGATCGAGGCCCTCGCGCTCGAAAACCACCTGATCAAGCAGCGTGTGCCCAGGTACAACATCCTGCTGCGCGATGACAAGAACTACCCGTACCTGCAGCTGACTCTCGGGGAGGCGTTTCCGCGGGTGCTGGTCGCGCGTCACGTGGAGCGCGACGACCACTTCTACGCCGGCCCCTTCCTGCCCACGTCCCTGGCGCGCAAGACGATGTCGCTCACGCACAAACTGTTCGGCCTCCGGTCCTGCAACGAGGCGATCACCGGCGAGCGCGAGCGTCCCTGCCTGGAGTTCGACATCAAGCGATGCGTCGCCCCGTGCGTGCGGGAGATCTGCAGCGAGGATGAATACCGCGCCGCGGTCGATCACACACGGCTCTTCCTCGAGGGGCGCAACGGTGAGTTGCTGACGACGTTGAAGGCGCGGATGACGGAGGCCGCGACCGGGGAGCGGTTCGAGCAGGCTGCCCAGCTGCGTGATGCGATCAGGACGGTCGAAACCCTCGCGACGCGGCAGCAGAAGATGTCCACGATCGAGATGGGCGACCGCGACGCGTTTGGCATCAAGGCTGGGCCATCGGGGGCGGTCGTGCAAGTCTTCCAGGTGCGCGGCGGGCGCGTGGTCGAACGGGTGGAACTGGTGACGGAGCACATCCATCAGTCGACCGTCGCCGAATCCGAGATCCTGCAGGCGGCGTTGCAGCAGTTCTACGCCGAGCGGGGCGCGCCACCGGAGATCCACATGCCCGTCGCGTTCAGCGGGACCGAGACGGAGATGCTCGAAGGCTGGCTGAGCGCCGGCGCCGAGCGCCGCGTGCGCCTGTGCGTGCCGAAGCGGGGGGAGAAACGCGGGCTCCTCGACCTCGCCGCGCGCAATGCCGCCGTCGGCTACCAGGCGCGGTTCAACGAGAACGTCGCGGCGAATTACGACGCGCTCGAGACCCTGCGCGCCGTGCTGTCGCTGCCGTCGCTGCCACGGCGGATCGAATGCTTCGACATCTCGACGATCCAGGGCAGTGACACCGTGGCGTCCATGGTCGTCTGCGAAGACGGGCGCATGAAGAAGTCCGAATACCGCAAGTTCA
>DATLXP010000308.1:0-3741 GCA_035575695.1 Vicinamibacterales bacterium | reverse complement strand
CCGGCAGATCGCCGACGCGCTCGAGTGCGCGCACGAGCTCGGCGTCGTCCATCGCGATCTGAAACCGGCGAACATCAAGGTCCGTCCGGACGGCACCGTGAAGGTGCTGGACTTCGGCCTTGCGAAGGCATTCGACCCCGCGACGACGTCCAGTCCGCAGGTGATGAACTCCCCGACGCTGACGGCGAGGGCGACGATGATGGGGGTCGTGCTCGGGACGGCCGCCTACATGGCGCCTGAACAGGCGCGTGGACGTGTGGTCGATCGTCGGGCCGACATCTGGGCGTTCGGCGTCGTGCTCTTCGAGATGCTGACGGGCAAACGCGCGTTCGAAGGGGATGACATTTCGATCACCCTCGCGTCGGTGCTGAAGGACGATCTCGACTGGCTGTCCCTGCCGTCAGATCTGCCGCGCTCCGTTCGGCGGTTGTTGCGGCGGTGCCTTGAGAAGGATCCGAAAAAACGTCTCAGCGCTATCGGTGACGCGCGCCTCGAACTGGACGAAGCGGTCGCTGCCCCGGTGGAGGATCGGACCGCGGCACCCCAGGCGCCGGTCGCCGTGACTCCCCGGTGGCAACGTCTTGCTCCGTGGCTCATCGCTGCCGCTGCCATCGCGGCCGCCGCAGCGGTGCTCATCGCCTGGGCGCCGTGGCGCACGCCTGCCGCGCCGGCACCCGTGCGGTTGTCGGCGGAAACCGGCATCGAGGCGAACTCCACGCTGGCCGTCCAGGTGGCGCCAGCGGTGGCCCTCTCTCCTGACGGACGAACGCTGGCCCTTGTCTCCCAAAGCCACAACAATCGAAACATCATCTCCATCCGCCGTCTGGACCAGTTGCTGACGACGGTGCTCGCAGGAACGACCGACGGATTCGGCCCGTTCTTTTCACCCGATGGGCAGTGGCTCGGATTTTTCGCTGGCGGGAAACTCAAGAAGATCGCGGTGAGCGGCGGAGCGGCCGTGACGCTGTGCGACGCTCCGGCCGGCCGCGGCGGCGCCTGGACCGCGGACGGTTCGATCATCTTCTCTCCGTCCTCGGGATCGAACGTCAAGCTGCTGAAAGTGCCGGCCGCCGGTGGAGTTGCGGCCCCATTCGGAGATTTCGCGGATGGGGAGCTCAGCCAGCGCTGGCCGCAGATGCTGCCCGGCGGCAAAGGGGTCCTGTACAGCGGCGCTTCGGAGCCTGGCCAGTGGGACACGGGCAACGTCATGGTCACGCCGCTCAACGGAGGCCCTGCGACGATGATTTTGCGTGGGGGGTTCCACGCCAGGTACGTCGGCAGCGGTCATCTCGTCTATGTGACCCAGGGAACGCTATTCGCGGTCCCGTTTGATCTCCAGCGGTTGACAACCGTAGGCACGCCAGCACCGGTCCTCGAAGGCGTGATGTCGTCGACCGTCACGGGCGCCGCGCAGTTTTCCGTATCGAACACGGGGACGATCGTCTACGTCGCAGGCCTCAGCGCCGCCAGGATGGCACCCGTGCACACGATGGACGCGACCGGGACGGCGACCGTTCTGCGCGCCGAGGCGGCGGACTGGTTCCACCCCCGCTTCTCCCCTGACGGCAGGAAACTCGCGATGACGATCTTCACGGGGGCGCCCCCGGACGTCTGGATCCACGAGGAGGCCCGCGACCTTACACGGTTCACCTTCGATGCAAAGGTCGATATCGCGCCTGTCTGGACGCTGGAGGGGCGGCGTATCGCGTTCGCCTCCGATCGTGGCAAGGCGAAAGAGTTGAATCTCTATTGGCAGCGCTCCGACGGCACGGGGGACGTGCAGAGACTGACCGACAGTCCAGCGAGTCAGCTCCCGTCGTCGTTTCATCCGAGTGGAAAGTTTCTGGCGTTTTCAGAGCGGTCGCCGTCAGGGTCGCTCGACCTCAAGATCCTGCCAATCGAAGGGGACGAGAAGACCGGCTGGAAGGCGGGGCAATCCGCCACGTTTCTCGCGACCCCCGCCATAGAAACCTCCGCGATGTTCTCGCCAGACGGCCGCTGGATCGCCTACATGTCCGACGAATCAGGGGCGAGGGAGATCTACGTGCGGCCGTTTCAGGGAACGGAGGGGAAGTGGAAGGTCTCCACCGGCGGCGGTGTGCACCCGGCCTGGTCGACGAAGAAGGACGAGCTGCTGTACATGTCGGTCGGGGCGCCGAACTTCATCATGGCGTCGAGCTACAGCGTCACGGGGGATATCTTCAACGCCGACAAGCCGCGACAGTGGGCGCCGGTCGCCGTCATGAATCACGGCAACGAGCGCCCCTACGACCTGCATCCCGACGGCCTGCGGATCGCGATGATCAAGCCGCCCGAGGTGAGCGAGCAGCAGCGCGACCGCGCGGTGTTCGTGTTGAACTTCTTCGACGAGCTGCGGCGCATCGCGCCGGTGAAGTAGGGGCCGCTCAGGTTAACGTCCGGGCTGGACAACCGTCAGGCCGCTTGCCCTTGCCGCTTCCGCGAGTCGGTCATCGTAGGTGATCAGCTCCAGGTCCGGCTCATCGAGTGACAAGGCTGTCGCGAGGTGGATGGCGTCCAGTGCGCTCAGCGTCGCAGGATCGGCGCGTGCGGCGTGATCCAGCAGCGCTGGCGTTATGTCCAGCAGATAGAGCGCCTCGACGACGGCCTCGAAAGTCGGGAGGAGGCGCGCAGCTTTCGATCGTCGTGCTGCCCGGCGGCATTCCAGCACCGCGAGACGCGAGGTGATCAACCCCGGGCGATCCGCCAGATCAGCCTCGAGGGCGGACGTCTCCGGCTCCCGCACCACCAACTTCACCAGGGCGGACGAATCGATGTAGGCCGCTCCGGCCATCAGAGATGCTCGTCACGGAGCTCGTCGAGCAGTTCCGTCAACGGTCGCTCGAGCCGCACCTTCAAGGGTGACGGCAGGCTGCGAAGTGAGCGCGTCGGGGGGACGGCGCGTCCCTCCGCCACGAGCCGCGAAAGAACACCGGACGCTGAGGGCAGCGGCCTCAGAAGCGCGACGGCGGCACCATGCTCCGTCACCGTAAGCGCCTCACCCTTTTTCACGCGGTCGAGATAGATCGACAGGTTCTGTCGAAGCTCCCTGACCCCTACGACCGAGCTGTGCAAGCGACCCATGTAGCACAGTGTAGCACAATCCGGTCCATGGCTCCGCCCTTGCCCGGTCGCGACCGCAATCCCGTCATGATCGACCAAGGAGTCACGCGGAGCGCTCAGGCGGACGGATTGGTCTCCGGGTACAGCCGCTCGAACTCCGGGTCACCGTGCAGAAGGGCGAGGTCGGGGTCCCGGCGCGCCCAGTCCGGATCGCGGAATCCCGCCTCCCACGCCTTGCGCAACGCGTCCATCGCGTCCCCCTGGCGCCCCATCGTCGAGAAGGCGCAGGCCGCGTTGTAGAGAACGGTGGCCTCGTTCGGCCTCAAGGTCATGGCGAGCGTGGCCTCGCGCACGGCGTCGTCCACGCGGTCCGACTGCGCGTACTGAATCGCCAGTTGGATCCGCGCCCGCGCGTCCTCGGGCACCTGCTTCAGATGTCCCTCGAGGGTGAGGATCCGGCGGACGCGGATGTTCCGCATCGCCTCCTCTTTGCCGAGCGCGCCGAGCGCGTTCATCACCGGCACGTAGATGTTGTAGTCTTCGCCGCTCGCTTCGACCGCGCGGTCGGCGATCTCCGCGACCTCCTGGTAGCGGCCGGCCGCGAAGAGCGCGCGGCCGAGCAGGTAATACGCCCCTTCACAGTCCCGCTTCTGCTGGATC
>DATLXP010000307.1:0-6012 GCA_035575695.1 Vicinamibacterales bacterium | reverse complement strand
ACGGCGCCCGTTGACATCGCGCGGCTGGAGGAGTTCTCGGACGGCACGTCCGACGGCCTCCGCGCGCTCATCAGGTTGTTCCTGACCGATACGGGAGACACCATCGCGGAGCTTGGCACGGCCGTCGACGAATCCGATCAGGACGTCATCCGACAGCTTGCGCACCGCGCGGGCGGGTCGAGCGCGGTGTGCGGCGCGGCGCCGCTCGCGGCACTGCTGCTCGCGCTGGAAGACCGCTCCGTGTCGGCGGGCCCGCAGGACGATGCGCGCCTGATCCGTGCGGTGAGAGCGGAGTTTGCGAACGTCACGACCTTTCTCGACCACTACCTCGAAAGAGCTCGTCCGGCATGAGCACGATCCTGATCATCGACGACGACCCGCCGTGCTCCACACCAGCCCCCCCCGAGGCGCTCGCCAGCGCGGCTCCGGAAGACGCCTTCCCCCTCGTAAGCGTGCCACGGCTGGCACAGTCGACTGTGCCATGGCTCGCCAACGCCCACTGCTCCACGCCCACCACGTGCCTGTAAGTCTCATGAAGGCAACTACTTAGCACTTTACCTGCACGTGGAACGGATCCCGCTCTTAGACGGTCATCGCGCAATGACGCGCGATGGTCGCCAAGGAGCCTCACATGTTTCGCACCGCCGCCCGCGCACTCGTCGCCGCCCTCCTGATCTCGATCGCCACGCCGGCGTTCGCGGCCGAGAACGGTGCGGTGCCTGTGGCGCCGACGGCGGCGGTCGCGGCAGCCTGGGCGAAGGAAGAGAAGGCGACGTCGCGGAAGTCCACCCAGGCGCTCAACGCGCTGTATGCCTCCTACGGCGTGCTGCACGGGCTCGACACCTACTCGACGCGCCAGGCGCTGGACAACGGCGCGCGCGAAGCGAACCCGCTGATGAACAACGGCACCGGCCAGAACCTGGCGACCAAGCTCGTGCTCGCGGCCGCCACCGTCGGCGCGGTGAAGCTGATCGCGAAAAAGAACAAGAAGGCAGCGGTCGTGGCGATGGTCGTCCTCAACGGCGCGATGGCGGCGGTCGTGGCCAACAACATGAAAAACGCGCAGCGCTAGATCCTTCCGCTCCGTCAGCGGAGCCGCCGGGGCACTTCGTACACGCTACAATGTGCCCCTTTGGATGTTCCACCAACGGCAGCCGTCGTCCCTTCTGACGAAGCACCGGTCAGGCGCCTGGATGGGCCCGTTGGACGCCTGACCGCGGCGCTCGCAGTGGGCTTGTCGCTCTACGCGTGCTACTGGGTTCTCTTCGTCGTCCAGCCGCAGATTTACCGTCCCAGTTTTCTGCTGGTGTCGCTCGTGCTGTGCTTCTTGCTCTTCCCCGGAGCGGGCCGTGGCGGCGGCACCGGGCACGGAGCGAGTCGGGTCACCCCGCTCGACTGGGGACTCGTGGGTCTCTCGGTCGTGGCACTCGGTTGGCCCCTGCTGGACTTCCACGCGATCGTCTACCGGGCCACTGAGCCTCGCCCGATCGACCTGATCCTTGGCGGGACGTTGATCCTGCTGGTGCTCGAGGCGACCCGGCGCGCCGTCGGCTGGATCCTGCCGCTCACGGCCCTCGCGTTCCTGGCGTACGCGATGGGCGGTCCGGCTCTCGATGACATCGGGCTCTCGCAGTTCGCGCATCGGGGTTACAGCCCTGACCGCCTCATCGGCACGCTCTACATGACGCTCGAGGGAATCTTCGGCGTACCCCTCGACGTTGCGGCGACCTACATCATCCTGTTCACGATCTATGGGGCCGTGCTGGAGCGTTCCGGCGCCGGAGCGTTCTTCATCGACTGGGCGATGGCCGCTCTGGGGCGCTCGCGTTCGGGGGCCGCGCCAGGACGCACGGTGACGCTCGCCGGATTTCTGCTCGGAACGGTGTCGGGCAGCGGCGTCGCAACGACCGTCATGCTGGGATCGGTGTCCTGGCCGCTCCTGCGCCGCGCGGGATTCCGCCCGGAGACGGGCGGCGCGATCCTGTCGGCCGCGGGCATCGGCGCCCTGTTGTCACCGCCGACGATGGGCGCGGCCGCGTTCCTGATCGCCGAATTCCTGCGCATCTCGTATCTGCGCGTGCTCGTGATGGCCACGATTCCCACGCTGCTTTACTACCTGTCGATCTTCCTGATGATCGAGGCGGACTCCCGGCGCGCCCACACGCAGCCGGCCCTCGTCGAATCCCCCGGCGTCTGGGTGCTGACGCGTCGCTACTGGTATCACTTCACCTCGCTGGCGGCGATCGCGGTGTTGATGGCCGCGGGGATGTCCGCCTTCCGCTCGGTCTTCTGGGCAACCCTGCTGGCGATCGGCCTCAGTTACGTGCGCCGTGAGACGGCCCTGACCCCCGCGCGGCTCACCGACGCGCTGCGCAGCGGGTCGGTGGGCGTCCTCGGCGTCATCGCCACGACCGCGACCGCGGGGATCATCGTCGGCGTGGTCACGCTCACCGGTCTTGGACTCAAGATCGCGGGGATCATCGTGGCGCTCGCGGGGGGGCATCTCTTCCTGACGGTGCTCTTTTCCGCACTTGCCGTCTGGATGCTTGGCCTCGCGGTGCCCGTCACGGCGTCGTACATCATTGCCGCCGTCATGGTGGCCCCCGCGCTGGTGCAGAGCGGGGTGCCGGTGGCGGCCGCGCACATGTTCATCTTTTATTACGCCGTGCTGTCGGAGGTGAGCCCGCCGACGGCGCTCTCGCCCTTTGCCGCCGCCGCGATCACGGGTGGCAATCCATTTACGACGATGATGCTGACGTGGAAGTACACGCTGCCGGCGTTTCTCGTCCCGTTCGTTTTCACGCTGAGCCCCGAGGGCATGGGCCTGCTGCTCGAGGCCGACGCGGCGTCGATCGCCTGGGCCACCCTGACGGCGGTGATCGGCGTGGCGGCCCTGGCGGCCGGCTTCGGTGGATGGATCCTCCGCCCGGCCGGCATGGTCGAACGCGTGATTATCGCGACAGGGGGGCTCCTGCTGTTTCTCGCCGATCGGCGTTTCGACCTGGCCGGATTGGGACTCACTGGCGCCGTGCTCCTCGTGCACGTCTGGCGTCGTTCCCCGGCACACCGGCGGAATGACGGGATACGATAGGCCCGCCGTGCCAGCAGCGCCACTGAGATAAACGGCAGGTTCATCGATCGGTGAATACGATATCGTTGGGATCCTTATGACGATCCTTAAACGACGTGTGCACCTGTGCGCTCTGGCGCTGCTCGTGGCCGGCAACGCGGCAGCGCAGACCATCACCACCCCCAAGCAGCACTTCGGATTCGATATCGGCGACGACTACCAGCTCGCCACCTACACGCAGTTCATGGACTACTGGCAGAAGATCGACAAGGAGTCCAGCCGGATGCAGGTGATCGAGATCGGCAAGACCGAGGAGGGGCGGTCCCACCTCGCGGCGATCATCACGGCCCCTGAAAACTTCGCGAAGCTCGATCGATACAAGCAGATCTCGCAGCAACTGCACCGCGGGCGGGGGCTCACCGACGCACAGGCGCGGCTCCTGGCCAGGGAAGGGAAGGCGGTCGTGTGGATCGACGGCGGCCTGCACGCCACGGAAGTCGTCGGCCCCCACCAGCTCATCGAAACGGTGTTTCAGCTGGTGAGCAGGACCGACGAGGAAACGACCCGGATCCTGCGGGATGTCATCGTCGTTGCCGTGCACGCGAACCCCGACGGCATGCAGATGGTCTCCAAGTGCTACATGCAGAACGCGGAGCCCACCGCGCGGAGGACGTGCAGTCCCAGGCTGTACGAAAAATATGCGGGACATGACAACAACCGCGATTTCTACATGTCGAACGTCAAAGAAACCCAGAACATGAACAAGCTGATGTACTGGGAATGGCTGCCGCAGATCATGTACAACCATCATCAGTCCGGCCCGGTCGGCACGGTGATCTTCGCGCCACCGTTCCGGGATCCGTTCAACTACAACTTGGATCCGATGATCGTGACCGGCCTCGATCTGGTCGGTTCCGCCATGCACAACAGGTTTCTGCAGGAAGGCAAGCCCGGCTTCACCATGCGCTCGGGTGCGCCCTATTCGACCTGGTGGAATGGCGGCCTGCGCACGACCGCCTACTTTCAGAACATCATCGGCCTCCTGACCGAGATCATCGGGAGTCCCACCCCGAGCCAGATCCCGCCGACAATGAGCCAGATCCTTCCGCGGGGCGATCTTCCCGCACCGATCAGACCGCAGGAGTGGCGCTTCCGGCAGTCCATCGACTACTCGGTGACGGCCAATTACGCGGTCCTGGACCTTGCGTCGCGGTACAAGGATCAGTTCCTCTTCAACATCTACAGGATGGGAGCGAACCAGATCGAGCGCGGATCGCGCGATCACTGGACCATTTCCAGCCAGGACATGACGCGCCTCCAGGCCGCGGCCGCACCGTCAGCGCCCTCTTTGGGCGGTCGAGGCGGACGTGGAGCGCAGGGTGGCGCCTCGACGCCGCAAGGGACTGGCGGTGACGAGCCGACTCAGGCCCAGGGCGGACGGGGCGGCGCGCGCGGGGGCCTGACGATGACACAGTACGACGCAGTGCTCAGGGACCCGGCCCGGCGCGACCCGCGCGTCTTCGTCATCGCGTCAGATCAGTCTGACTTCCCGACGGCCACCAAGTTCATAAACGCCCTCCGCTACATTGGCGTGGAGGTGAACCAGGCGAAGGCGCCGTTTACGGCCAACGGCAGAAACTATCCAGTGGGTTCGTACGTCGTGAAGACGGCGCAGTCCGGTCGTGCGCATGTGCTCGACATGTTCGAGCCACAGGATCACCCGAACGACATGGACGAGCGCGGGGTCCCCAAGCGTCCCTACGACAGCGCCGGCTGGACGCTCGCGTATCAGATGGGCATCAAGGTCGACCGCCTGTTCGACGACGTCACCGGGACGTTCACCGAGATCCAAGGGCTCGCCGTCCCCGTTCCGGGGACGGTCGCTCGCGCCGCGGCGGCGGGGTACCTGCTGTCGCCGGCTGTCAACGATGCCTTCACGGTGGCAAACCGGGTGCTCAAGGCAAACGGAGAGGTGCACCGTCTCGGCGCGCCGATGGTCGCCAACAGCACGACGTATCCAGCAGGTTCGTTCTACATTGCCGCAAGCGCGGTGAGCACGCCCATCGTTCAGAAGGGGGCACAGGAGCTGGGCGTGAACGTGGCCTCCACGGGCAGCCGCCCTGACGCAGGCGCCACCAGGCTTGCCGCCAAGCGCATCGCCCTCGTCGACAGTCAGACGGGCTCGATGCCATCCGGATGGACGCGTTTGGTGCTCGAGCGGTTCGAATTTCCCTACACGGTTGTGTGCGGTGACGGGTTCGATGATTCGGCGCTGCGGTCGAAGTACGACGTGATCATCATGCCCTCTGGCAGCGGGTTCCGGCCGCAGGCCGGCGGTGGCCGTGGGGGAGGCGCCGGCACGGCCGCTGCCGAGGCCGCCAAACCGAGCGGCCCCGAGCTCCGGAGCCTCTGCGACGTCACTCGCGGCACCGGCACTGGCGCGACCGTTGAGGCCAACGTGAGAAAATTCGTCGAATCGGGCGGTGTCGTGATCGCGGCGGGCTCTGCGGCCGAGTCGATCGCGACGACGTTGCAGCTCCCGGTCACGAACTACCTGGTCGATCGCCAGCCTGGCCAGCCGGATCGACCGCTGGGTTCGGAGAAGTTCTACGTGCCGGGATCGATCGTCCGGGTCGCCGTCGACACGACCGCCTCGTCCGCGGTCGGGGCCGAAGGTCAGATGGACGTGTTTTTCAACAACAGCCCGGTCTTCCGCCTGCAACCGGACGCGGCGGCGCGAGGTGTGCGACCCGTGATGTGGTTCGACTCCGCGAGCCCGCTACGAAGCGGGTGGGCCTGGGGGCAGAACTACCTCGATGGGGGCACGACCGCCTTCGAGGCGACAGTCGGGCAGGGCAAGGTCTATGCGTTTGGCCCCGAGATCACCTTCCGCGCGCAGCCGCACGGCACGTTCAAGTTCCTCTTCAACGCGATCCACGCGG
>DATLXP010000306.1:0-20522 GCA_035575695.1 Vicinamibacterales bacterium | reverse complement strand
GCGTCCAACGACGCCGACGCACCCGGCTAATAAGCAGTCGTCGCTGATACTCATTGGTCTTCGCGTTACGATGGATCTTCATTCGGGGGACCCTCCAGACACGTTGGGTTGGTGTGGTAACCCCCATTGTTTCCAGAGACTCCCGATGAACAACCTGTATAGCATTCACACGCGAGAAAGCTCCCGACGTTGTTCTGCGTGGTGCCGCCTCCCGCCAGCACGACGGCGTCGGGGATCGCTCTCTTGATTTCCCGGATACGCGCCAGTGAATCTTCAACGGAATGGCCGGTCGCGATGAGGGCGTCGGCATGCCCATGGCGATGGGCGAGGTCGGCCATTGCCGCGATCGGGAGATCACCCAACGGAGCGCTGGTCCGGTCGTAAACGTCGGCGGCAACGGCGAGGTGCTTGGCGCCCACGGCGCGCCGGAAGGTCAAGGCCTGCGTCGCCGCGCCGGTGATGATACCGCCAGTCGAGACGACCGCGCCGCAGTAACCTTGATCCGTACGAATTGGGCATCTATGGCGTGCGCGACGGCCAACGCCTCGACGGCCCCATTCGCCAGTATATTGACGCCAACCGCGCACCGAACGGATTGCCGGATCATTTGCGCCGATCACGCTCATATATGCGATGGTTTCCGGACCCCCATGGAGGGTCCACGGCTCGTCCCCGCTGTTCTGGATGAGGATGGCGTCGCCCCCCCTCTGCAAGTACGCGAGCTTCGGCGATCGCACGTTGGGTGATGGCCGAGATGCCTATGCCGCCGTAATCCTCCCAGCCTGGCAGCGGAAGCAGGTGCACCATGCCGATGATGGTTTTGGCCCCCGTGGCGAACAGGTTTTGAGGAGCTTCGTTATCTGAATTCATTGGGCCCGTGATGTTCTTTATGGGGTTGGTTACTCAGCTCGCGCCCGCGCCCGTCATCGAAGACACAGTGCGCGATGATGCGGCCGCGATAGCGGCGAACGCGGACCAACGTCCGGCTAATTGAACCGGGCAGCGAGCCGAAGCGACGTGGCGATAGGCTCAGCGCAGCCGCTCAGGTACGGTGGATGACGGTG
Source organism: Vicinamibacterales bacterium (assembly GCA_035575695.1). Taxonomy (GTDB): domain Bacteria; phylum Acidobacteriota; class Vicinamibacteria; order Vicinamibacterales; family 2-12-FULL-66-21; genus JACDCA01. The sequence goes on along the minus strand of DATLXP010000306.1, from coordinate 19,458 downwards.
CTACGCACCGATCGGGTGCCAGGTGGTTTTGAACTCCACGAACGCGCGAATGTCGTACACGCTCTGTGTCGATTCATCGCTCCAGTCCGGAGGATCCTCGAGCGGCCGCGCGCGGACGCGCTTGACACTTTCAGCGGCACCGAGCGCGAGCTCCTTCCTGTGCTCCGGCGAGACGATGGCATCCACACCCCGAATGTGGGTGTGCGTGGCGAATGTGGCTATCAGTTCGCTCTTGAAGCCCGTGAGGATGTTCACCACCCCACCTGGAAGATCGGAGGTGGCGAGCATTTCGCCGAGGAGGATCGCCGGGTATGGCAGAGTCTCCGATGCGAGAGCCACGACGGTATTCCCGCTCACGATTGCTGGAGCAACCTGGCTGATCAGCGCCAGCAACGGCGAGGCGTCGTCGGCTATCACGCCGACTATTCCCACAGGTTCTGCAACCGTGAAGTTGAAGAACGGTCCGGCCACCGGGTTGGTGTTGCCGAGTATCTGCTCGTACTTGTCCGCCCAACCGGCGTAATAGATCAGGCGGTCAACGCTCATCGCTACCTCCGCTTCCGCGGCGACAGACTCCAACCTCTTGGCGCGCGCGATCGCGCCCGCCATTTCGCCGGTGCGCGACTCGAGCATTTCGGCAAGCCGGTAAACAATCTGCCCGCGGTTGTACGGTGTGCGGCCGGCCCAGCCACGTCCAGCTTTCGCCGCGGCTTCCACCGCGTTACGCACATCTTTGCGCGTGCACTGCGGGATGTTCGCGATGAACGTCCGGTGGCCGTTCTCCCCGCTAGGCTCGTAGATCGGGAACACCCGACCGCTCTCGGAGCGGATGAACTCGCCGCCCACATAGGCCTTCGGCGTCTTCGCCACAATGATGCGAGGGCCGGCGCGGCCGGTAGGTAGGGTTCGCACGGTCAGATCACCTTCGCGTAGTCGAGCAGGCCATGCCGCCCGCCCTCGCGTCCGAATCCGGATTCCTTGTAGCCGCCGAATGGAGAGGAGGGATCGAACTTGTTGAAGGTGTTGGCCCACACCACTCCCGCCTTGAGCAGCGTGCTCATCTTCAAAATCCGCGACCCCTTGTCCGTCCATACGCCCGCGGAGAGGCCGAATGCCGTGTTGTTTGCCTTGTCCACGGCTTCCTCCAGAGTCCGGAACGTCAGCACGCTCAGCACTGGACCGAATATTTCCTCGCATGCGATGCGGTGGCTCTGCGTCACGCCGGTGAAGATCGTGGGGCGGTAGAAGAAGCCGCTGCCGGGAAGCGCGCACGAGGGCTGGTACATTTTGGCTCCCTGCGCGATGCCGGACGCAACGAGCTCCTCGATTTTGTCCAGCTGCATGCGCGAGTTGATCGCGCCCACGTCCGTGTTCTTGTCGAGCGGATTTCCCACGCGTAGCACGTCAATCCGGCGCTTGAGCTTCTCGATGAACAGCTCCGCTATCGATTCCTGCACAAGGAGCCGGCTCCCCGCGCAGCAGACGTGCCCCTGGTTGAAGAAAATCCCGTTGACGACACCTTCCACGGCCTGGTCCAACGGCGAGTCGTCGAACACGATGTTCGCGGCTTTTCCGCCGAGCTCCATCGTCATCCTCTTATCGCTCCCCGCAGTCTGGCGCATGATGATCTTGCCGACTTTGGTGGATCCCGTGAACGCTATTTTCTTTGCGTAGGGGTGCGCCATCACCGATGCGCCGGTCTCGCCAGCTCCGGTGACGAAATTCACGACCCCCGGTGGAAGCTCCGCCTCCATCAGCAGCTCCCCCAGCTTGAGCGCGGAGAGCGGTGTCGTTTCCGCGGGCTTGAGCACGACCGTGTTCCCCATCGCGAGCGCCGGCGCGATCTTCCACGCCAGCATGAGGAGGGGAAAGTTCCACGGAATTACCTGGCCTACGGGGCCGAGCGGCTCCACCCGGCGGCCGGGTATTGCGTACTCGATCTTGTCGGCCCACCCGGCATGATAGAAGAAATGCGCGGCCGCCATTGGCACGTCGAAGTCGCGCGATTCCTTGATCGGCTTGCCCCCGTCCATCGTTTCGGCGACGGCAAACTCGCGCGCCCGGTCCTGAATGAGCCGCGCGATCCGGTAGATGTATTTCCCCCGCTCCTTCCCGGGCATCTTCCCCCACGGACCCTCGAACGCCTTCTGCGCCGCCGTGAACGCCGCGTCCACGTCATCGGGGCCGGCGAGCGCCACGCTGGCGATCACCTTCTCAGTGGCTGGATTCACCGTGTCGAAGTATTTTCTGGACCGCGGCGGAATGAACGTTCCGTCTATGAAAAGGTCGTACTGGTCGCGCAGCCGAGGGTCGGCGCTCTCCGGAGCGGGATCGAACTCCCACAGATCGCCGAAGATGAGCTCAGGAACGCGAGCCGCCGCGACGTTTGTTTTCGCGCGCAACGGCGCCCTGGGTGTGTTCATGTCAGTAGCTCTCCGAGGAATCGGTGAAGTAGTACGGCGCCTGGTACGCGCCGGTCTTCTGCTTCTCTATCTGCCTGAGAAGATCGTTGAGCAGCGAACTTGCGCCGAATCGGTACCGCGTGTTGTTGAGCCACGCGTCCCCCAGCGTTTCCTTCACGGCAACCAGGAAATGAAGCGCCTGCTTCGCCCGCTGAATTCCGCCGGCCGGCTTCATCCCGATCGGCACGCCGGTAGCAAGATAATGATCGCGGATCGCCTCGATCATGACTTGCGTGTTCGCAAGCGTCGCGTTCGAGGGCGTCTTTCCGGTGCTTGTCTTGATGAAGTCCTCTGCACGAATCGCGCGCATGGCTATGAACGACGCGGCGCGGACGTTGTCGTACGTCTCCAACTCGCTAACCTCCAGGATCACCTTGAGCTTCGAGTCGCCGCACGTCTGGACGACCGCCGCTATCTCGTCGCTCACGGCGCTGAACTCGCCGGCGAGGAAGAGACCGCGGTTGATGACCATGTCGATTTCGTCGGCTCCGTCTGCGACCGCCTGCCGCACCTCCTGCAACCGCAACCTGAGTGGCGTCTGTCCCGACGGAAACGACGTAGCGACCGACGCGACCTTGATGGATGTGCCGGCCAGCAGGCGGTGTGCCTGTTGGACAAAGGCGGGGTAAATACATACCGCGGCGACGGGCGGAAGCTCCGGGTCGTCGCCCGGCGTTCGTGCCTTCTGGCAGAGGGAGGTGACCTTGCCTGGCGTGTCCTTCCCCTCAAGCGTGGTCAGGTCCACCATGGAGACAGCCGTTTTCAATCCCCACAGCTTCGAGTTGTTCTTGATGCTGCGAGTCGCGAACTTCGCTGCGCGCTCCTCTACGCCGACCTGATCTACCGTCCCGATCTCCTCGAGCAGCCTCTTGAACGGGGAACTCTTGGCCATGCGCATCGTCACAGTAAGTATGACGGAGGATTGGCGAGATACGACGAACAACCGACAGCGCCCAGCCGCATGGCACGATCAACGAAGCATGCGGAGAATGAGTAAGCCCGGCGGGCGATCATGGCGTCAGGCGTTCGTGCCACACCGCCCCACGGGTGAACACCTGCGTGAATCCGCGGATAGCAGCCAGTGCTTTCTACCGGATGTCGGGGATCTTCAGCAAAGCCTTGATCGGCTGGTCTGCCTGAGGTGAGAGCGATACGTTGAGCAGCCGCGCGAGTGTTGGCGCAATCTGCGTCATTCGCACGATGCCAAGGTTCCCGTGGCCTTTCATGCCGGGCCCGCTTAGGATCAGTGAAGAGTGCATATCCGGCATCCAACAGCCAGATGTACATCGATACCGCACGCCTCACTGCGCGCGGATTCTCGTTGCGCGATCTGGCGGCGTTTCTGGAGCGGCAGGAGTATTACACCGCAGTCTTCACTGAGGACGAGGTGCGTGCAGCGCAGGCCAGGCTCACCTCCATCAGATAGAGCCGCAGAGCCGCTGCGCCAGCCAGGAGGTGGAGTGTCAGACCAGGCGTGCCGCCACGATCAGCGTCAGACCGACGACGAATGCGGCAAACATCAACCCCAGGAGCAGATTGGTGCCGGCTGGCGCCCCCTTGAATTCCTTCCAGATGAACACGCCCCACAGCGCCGCGACCAGCGTGGCCCCCTGCCCGAGGCCGTAGGAGATGGCGAAGCCCGCGGCGCCGGCCGCGATGATGCTCAGCGACATGCCAAGGTTCCAGATCCCGCCGCCCAGCAGGCCGATGGCGTGCAGCCGCGGTGACCCCTTCGAAAAGTAGTCTCCGAACGACACAGGCTCCCCAACGAACGGCCGTCTCATGACGATCGTGTTCCAGAGGAAATTGGAGACCAGGAGACCCACCGAGAACATCACGATCGCGCTATACGGACTCAGCTTCCCCGGCTCCAGGTTGATGTAGTCCGTCGACATCGACGCGGCCACGAAACGGTAGAAAAAGCCCATGAGGAGCCCCGCGACGACGGAGACCACAATACCTTTTCCGATCGTCCGCTCCCCCTTCGACGGCAGGCGGCTGTACGCCGTCGCGGACAACACGATTGCGGCAACCACCAGCGCCACTCCGGAAAACAGCAGCGTCGCATTGCCGACGGGGTTTGCGCGGTAGTTGGTAATCACTCCGAGAACGAGTGCGAGCCCGACGCCTATGGGGAACGCCACCGCCATGCCGGCGATGTCGATCGCCGCCACGAGGAGGATGTTCGACAGATTGAAGACGACACCGCCGATGAATGCGGAGACGAGCGGTCCCCGCTCGGCCTGCGCCATGTCAGCCAGGAAGCTGCGGCCAGCTGTCCCGGTGCTTCCGAGGGTGAATGCCAGGATGAGGGCGAAGAGCAGCACGCCGATCGCGTAGTCCCAATAGAACAGCTCGAACCGCCACCCCTTGCTGGCAAGCTTCTGGGTGTTGGCCCACGAGCCCCAGCAGAGCATCGTGATCACGCACATCGCCACGGCCACCGCGTAAGACTCGACAACTGTCATCAGGACCTCCTACTTACCTTTGAACGCGCTTCTCGGCTTCGAAGTCCGCTCGAGCGAGAAATGATTTCTGGGTACCCACCCGGGTCGTCGACAGGCTGGCGTACAGGCAGGCCTGGGTCACGGCATCCCGTTCAGGTACGTCCTCCCCAAGAAATGTCGCGAAGCTGCCGATGAATGCGTCTCCCGCACCGGAGGTGTCCTTGGCCGTTACCTCGCGCGCCGGAATCAGCTCCATGGTGCCGTTCGAGGCGAGGAGCGCGCCCTTGGCGCCGAGGGTGATGATGACCCTCGGAACGCCCGCGTCGATCAGGTGCCGGGCGGCCGCGCGGGCCTCATCGACGCTGCGCACCGGGCGGCCGGTGATCGCCTCAGCCTCCGTTTCGTTTGGAATGAGGTAGTCGACCTGCCGCACCTGCTCGAGATCCACCGGTTGACCCGGAGCGGGATTCAAAATGCACGTGATGCCGTTCGCCCGCGCGAAACGGATGGTGTAGTAGACCGTCTCGATCGGGATCTCGAACTGCAGGATGATGCAGGCCGCCTGCTTGAGCATCTCCGCCGCTTCATCGACATCGGCCGGCAGGAGCCGGTCGTTCGCTCCCTTGACGACGATGATCCGGTTCTGGCCGCTCGGCTCGACGAAAATCGGTGCGACGCCGCTGGCGAGTCCATCGAGTGCCCGAACGTAGGTCGTGTCGATCCCCTGGGAGGTGAAGTTCGCAATCGTTGCCGGGCCGAACAGGTCCGACCCGACTCTGGCCACCATCGAGACCTGCGCGCCGCACCGACGGGCGGCGGCCGCCTGGTTCGCCCCCTTGCCTCCAAATCCTAGATCGAAGTCGTCACCGAAGATGGTCTGCCCCGGAAGCGGAAACGTGTCACCGAACGTGACGAGATCGATGTTGGCGCTGCCGACCACGGCAATGCGAGGTACAGGAGTCATGTGTGTTCCTTATCGTGTCGGGGCCGGAACGGGTCGCGTGACCCGCTCCACGTACAGCTTGATGAACCTGTCGAAATCGAGGTCGGTCTGCACCTGCATCTTCTTGACCCCTTCGCTGCCCGGCCAGGGTTGCGGCGCTCCGACCGACGTCCCGTAGCTCGGCCCCGGGTTGGCATCGACGTCGACGAACCATTCCACCGTTTTCATCAGGGTCGGATCGATCAGCGCGACGGCGGCGATCTGGTCGTACATCAGGCCGGCCCTGTCGGGGGCCTTCGCGAACCCGGGCCCGAGCCGCTCCTTGATGAGGCGCGTCACCGGCGTATCGACCGCCACGATCCGGTCGTACCACTCCTTCGTAAACCTCGCTTTACGTGAGACGTTCAGCGGCGACAGCAGGATGGGGATGCCGGACCGGAGGACGATCCTCGCCGCTTCCGGGTCCACGTAGAAGTTGAACTCCGCGTTGGGCGTGTGGTTGCCGGCGCCGTCCGGCAGGGATGCGACGGCACCCCCCATGATGACCAGCTGCTTGACCTTCCGCGCGAACGTGGTGTCCATGCGCATCGCCATGGCGATGTTCGTCAGGGGACCGATGGCGAGGATGGTGACCTGGCCGGGATTCTTCGCGACGGTCTCGACGAGAAAGTCGATGGCGCTGCGCGTCTCCGCCTTCTTCTTCGCGAAGCCTCCTGGCGGCGCCGGCGCGGCCTCGTTCGCGTACCAGCCGCCGTGCCGCTTGGTGTCCCACTCGGTCCCCTCGTGAATCAGGGGAGCCGCCGCACCCTCGAACACGGGGATTTCGGTGCGATTCGCCACTTCGAGGATCTTCAGCGCGTCGGCGGTCGCCACATTGCGGCTCTTGTTACCCGCCACGGTCGTGATGCCCAGGATCTCGAGCTCAGGACAGTTGATCGTGAAGAACAACGTCATGGCGTCGTCCTGCGGCGGAAATGCGAAGTCGGTGTCGAAAATGATCTTCTGCCGCTGTTGCGCGATCGCCGGGACGGCGAACATCCACAGGACGACGGCACAGGCACATATACGCTTCATGGTTTGCTCGCCTCTCACGCGCCTTATTTCTTCGGTGAAGGGCGCGACATCAGGTCCGTGTACAGTTTGTAGAACTTCTCTTTGTTGAGGTCGACGTGCACCGTCGAGATCTTCCACAACCACTCGGGGGCTTTTACCGTGTCTTCGACGAAGATCGTCTGGCCGTAGCTGGCGCCGTGGTCGATGTCGATGTTGACCTTCAACTGGCGTGTCTCGGTGATGATGGACGGATCGATGACGGCGGCAGCGGCAATCTCATCCCACATGTAAGACGACCCGGCGGGGCCGGCGGGGCGTGAATACTTGGTCAGGTACTGAGCCGTGGGCGAGCTGGCCTTCGCGATCGTCGCCATCATGCCGGCAGAGAGGCTCGTCTTCACCGAGATGTCCACGGGTGTGATCGTGATCTTCTTCCAGCCTGCGCTCATGACCATCCGCACGGCTTCGGGGTCCCACCACCAGTTGAACTCGCGCCGGCCATTCACGCGGTGGTTGCCCCCCTTGTCCACGTTGAACCCGGCGCCCATGAGCACCAGTTCCTTCGTCAGCTTCGGCAGTTCGGGATCGAGCGCGAGCGCAAGGGCGATGTTGGTGAGCGGTCCGCCAGCCCAGAGGATGACTTCACCGGGATGCTTCCGGATCGTCTCGATCAGAAACAGCGCCGCATGCTTGTCGATCGCCTTGATCGTGGGCTTGCCGATCGGCAGCTCCGGCACGACGTCGGGATCGTGGTACCTCGCCGGGTTCCAGGCCCCCTTGTAGCCGAACACGCCGTACATCGATTCCCACAGGTCCGTTTCCTCGCGTGAGTTGACCAGCGGAAACTTGGCACCCTGCGCGACCGGAATATGCCCGTGACCGGTCAGCTCGAGCATCCGCAGGGTCCACTCGGTGCTGGCCTTCACCTGGCCGTCGCCGGCCACAATCCCGATGCCGAGTACCTGGACGTCCGGCGCCTGGAGCAGCATGAGCAGCGACTGGTTGTCCGTGCCCGTCGCGCCCCCCAGATCCTGATCGATGAAGACCTTTTTCTGAGCGTCCAGCCGGGAGCCCCCGGCGAGCAAGAGCACGGCGAGAAATGCCGTTGCCCACTTCATGCGGCCGTATGTGGCCATGGTCATTGATTCCTCCAGGAGATACACCGCTGCGATCGGGTTGAGGGGCCGCGGAGGGAGCCCCGCGAGGCCGCCCCTCGCGAGGCTTGCGTGTTGTCAGAACACGTACTTGAGCGCGAACTGGATCTGCCGGGACGACTTCACGGTGGACTGAATGACGCCGAAGTTCGGCGCGCCGACCGCCGTCGCCGGAGCGGCAAACTGCGCGTGGTTGAACACGTTGAAGACCTCCGTGCGGAACTGGAACTTGCCGAACCGCTTCGACAGCGCCATGTCGGCATTCCAGCGCCCGGGTCCGAACAGCGTCGTGCGGGCGGCATTGCCGAGCGTGCCGACGGCCGGTGCCACGAAACAGGCCGTGTCGAACCAGCGCTGCACGGTCGGGTTGTCCAGCTGGCCACTGCACACACGGTTTGGCCGGTTGCCAAACGCCGTGCCCGACTGGTTGCTGGACATGGTCATGCCGAGCGGGTAGCCGCTATGGGCGACGAAGATCCCGTTGATGCTCCACCGGCCGAAGAGCGCCTGGGACAGCCCGGTGAGGCCCCCCAGGAAGCGCTCGCCGTTGCCAATCGGCAGCGGATACAGCGCGCTCAGCGAGAAGTTGTGGCGGAGATCGGTGTTCGCCGAGCCCACGTCGACATCGTCGTCGGTGACCACCGGGAAGTAGACAACCCCCGGGTCGCCGCCAAAGCCGGAGACGCCGTTAGTGAGCGCCTTGGCATATGTGTACGAGCCGAGCACGTATGAACCCCGGCTGGAACGCCGCTCGAGTCTCGCCTGCAGGGAGTGGTATTTCATCCAGCCGCGGCTGATGGCCGCAATCACCGCCTGCAGTTGCGGGTAGGGGCGGCGCGACGCGGGGTTGAAGCCCGGCCCGGGCGTCGCTGTGTTCAGGTTGCGGCTCTTGTCGAACAGCCGATCCGCGTAGCTGCCGGCGTACGCCACGCTCGCGACCGTGCGCCACGGCAGCTGCCGTTCGTAATTGATGCTCCACTGCTGAACGCGGCCCTGCTTGAAGTCCGGGTCGATCGTCGTCCAGTCGCCGCGATAGTTCGTGGGATCGACCGCCTGGCTGTTGGCCGGGAAGCCTGTCGCGAGCGTCCGCACGGGCGTGATGTTGTCACTCGTGAACGAGTACGCATTCGCAAACGGGGGATTCTGATAGGGGCCGGTGGAGCCGCCCATTGCCGACACGTCATGGTAGATGCCGTACCCGCCGCGCACCACGCTGTTGGTGCTCTGCCCCGGGCTCCACGCGAACCCGATGCGGGGCTGAATATTGCTCCAGTCAGTCTTCACGCCTACAGTGCCGCCGATGAAAGTCTCGCCGGTGTCGAAGTCGAAGTTGCTAAAGCGGTCGTGCACCTCCGTCTGCGGCGTGGTCACCATGTAGGCGAGCCCGAGCGTCATCGTCAGACTGCTGTTCACGCGCCAGCTATCGTCGACGAAGCCGCGGAACTCTTTCCAGCGCCGCCCTTTGACCGAGCCTTGGAGCTGATCGTTGCGACCCCCCGAGGCGGGCAGGCCAAGCAGGAGGCTGGCAACCGCGTTGCCGGTGCTGCCGTCCAGCGTGCCGGCCGGCGTAAAGCCGGCGGTGAAGAACCGGGTGAAGGCGAACTGCCCTGCCAGCGCAGTGTCCCCCAGCAGGTTCAACTGCATCATCCGCGCAGAACCTCCGAAGTTCAGCGAATGCGAGCCTTTCACCATCGTGAGCACGTTGGTGTAGTGGAACACGTTCGTGCCGCCCTGGAACGGGGAGAACCCGCGGTCGCCCAGCCCTACGAAATTCTGAATGGTCATGCGTGTCAGCGACGACGTCTCCGCGGTGCCGAGGTTTGCGCCCGGGATGCCGAGCTCCGCTGACTTGTTGGAGCCATAGCCGAACGAGGTGATGTAGTTGAAGACCCGGTTGTAGCCGGCCGTGAACTGGTTGACGAGGTTGTTCCGGAACACATGCGTCTGGGAGATGGCAATGTTCGCGGCCTTGGTTTCGAACGTCTGGTTGCTGGAGAACCCGCCAGTCGCGCCGAAGCCGGGCAGGCCTGTCGGGAGGTACTGCTCCGCCCTTTCGATGCTGAACCGGCCGAACAGCCGATCGTTGTTGCTGAAGTTGTGGTCGATGCGGAGGTCACCCTGGTAATCGTCGAGCGTCTTGACCGGGTTCCCGCGGTAGTTCCCCGCGAGCCTGTCGGTCGCCGTCGGCAACGGCAGGAGATCCAGGAGCGCCCTCCCGATCGGGTCGATGCGGTTTGCGGGAATCGTGTTGTTCGGGAAAGGGTCCCGAACCAGCCGGCCCGTGGCCGGATCCGTGCGCGTCGTCGCGGGATCGTAGATCGTTGCCGCAGGGGCGCCCGGGAACGCTTCGGTGAATACCCCCTGGTGCATCAGCGCCGTCGGAACCGTCAGCAGGGTCGTCAGCCCTTCGTTGATGTTGTTGCCCTGGAACCCCGCGAAGAAGAACGTCTTGTCCCGCTTGATCGGGCCGCCATTCGAGAATCCGTAGGTGTTCTGTCTCCACTTGCGCTTCTGTGGGCCGTCGAAGAAGTTCCGGGCGTCCAGCGCGTCGTGCCTGAAGAACTCGAACAGGGTGCCGTGAAACGCGTTCTCACCTGACTTGCTGCTGACGAGCACGGTGGTGCCGCCCCTGCTGCCGTATTGCGCCAGGTAGCTGTGGGTGAGGACCTTGAACTCGCGGATGGAGTCCACGTTGGGGAGGATGCCGACGCCGCCGGCGGTCAGTTCGTTGTTGTCGACGCCGTCGTAGAGCCAGTCGTTCGCGTTCTCGCGCATGCCCTGCGCGGATACCGACATGCTGCCGCGATATGAAACCTCGCTGCTCGGCCCCTGGGCGAGGAAGCTGCCTGCGCGCCCCGTCACCGTACCCGGTCCGAGTAGCGCAAGCTGCACGAAGTTGCGCCCGTTCAGTGGAAGCTCGGCCACCTGCTGTGCGTTGATCAGCTGGCCGAGGGAGGCATCCCTCCGGCGCACCTCGACCTCCGCCTGCTGGCTCACCACCGTCACTTCCGATGTGAGGGACGACAGGCCGAGCACAAAGTCGAGCGCCAGACTCGCCTGCACCTCGAGCATGACCTTGCTGCGCTCCTGCGTGCGGAAGCCCGCCATCGTCGCGCTGACGGTGTAGGTGCCAATCGGCAGCAGGGGCATGGAGTAGCGCCCCTCGCCGTCGGTGACGGCCTCGCGCGCGGCGCCGGTGCCCTCGTTGCGGGCCGTCACCACGGCGCCGGGGATGCCCGCCTTGGATTCATCCTGGACCGTCCCGGCGATCGTGCCGACCGACTGCGCGGAGGCGACGGCCGCCGACAGCAACGCGAGGACGGCAACCAGACCTGTTACGCGGAAGGACGCTATTCTCATTTGTGCACCTGTCTGCTGTGGCGCCTGTATGTCCGGAAACACTTTTTCGCCCCGCTGTTGATATCGTTTACAACGATTTATCCCGATTTCACTTGGAAATCAGGCAGATTGCTCTTAACATCGCTCGCATCTTGAAAACGATTGCGGCAGATTACACATGCGCGCATCAGCCGTCAAGCTCTTTGCTCGCTCGGACGGGAACAGGATGCGGTGGAGGTCTGTCCTGAGATGAGGAAGGTGGCAACGAAGCCATCAGACAACGGTCAAGGAGACGGCTCCGCGTCGAGTACCCCGAAGCGCGTCGCCACGATCAAGAAAGTCGCGCACCGTGCCGGCGTGTCGATTGCCACGGTGTCACGGACCTTTGCCGATCCGGCGTCGGTGAGCGATGAGCTGCGCGTGCGTGTGCACGAAGCAGCGCGCGTGCTCAACTACCGCGCGAGCCGTGCGGCGCGCACCCTTCGCGTCGGGACGAGCCAGACCGTTGGCGTTGTCATCCCGGATCTGCAGAACCCGTTCTTCACGGGGGTCGTCCGCGGCATCGACCTCGTGCTCCAGGCGAACGGTTACACGCTGCTCCTGTCGAACTCCGACGAAGACACGACGCGGGAGCACAACATCCTCGAGACGCTTCAGGCAGAGGGAGTGGCCGGCGTCATTTTCGTGCCGATCAACCGCAGCCGCGGCACGTACAGCCGGTTACTTGCCCCGCCTATCCACGTCGTGGCGGTGGACCGGCTGCCGTCGGATCTCGATGCGGATCTGGTCACGGTCGACAACGTCGACGGTACCCGGACCGGCGTGGCACACCTGGCGGCGCTTGAACACCGCGAGATCGCGCTGCTGAACGGACCGCTGCGGCACAGCACCGCGATCGACCGCGAAGAGGGATACCGGCAGGCACTCGGCGCGGCCGGACTGCCGCTGCGCCCCGAGCTGATTTATCGCGGCGACTTCCGCGAACGCGGTGGCTACGAAGGGATGAAGGCGATGCTCGCGCTGCGGCACCGACCCACGGCGGTGTTCGTCGCGAACAACCTGATGACGCTCGGCGCCCTGCGGGCCCTGCATGAGGCAGCGGTTAAGATCCCCGATGAAATGGCGCTCGTCGGTTTTGACGACATGCCCTGGGCGACGTCGCTGAATCCTCCGCTGACCGCCGTCAGCCAGCCTTCCCAGGAGATCGGGGCGGCGGCTGCGGATCTTTTGCTCGATCGGATGGCGCAGCCTGAGCGGGCGGTCAGGCATGTGATCCTGCGCACACAGCTCGTCGTGAGGGCGTCATGCGGCGCATCACGCGCCCGCGCTCAGGCGATCCAGAAATAGAGAGCGAACAGCGCCGCGGCGGCATACATCATTGGCTGCACGTCGCGCGGCCGGCCGCGAAGCAGCTTGATGGCGACGTACGCGATGAACCCGTAGCCGATACCATGCGAGATCGAATACGTCAGCGGCGTCAGGATGAGGATCAGGAACGCGGGCAGCGCCGTGTCGACCGCGTCGAAGTCGACGCTGACGATTTGCCGGCACATCAGGAAGCCCACCACGATCAGCGCTCCGGCGCTCGCGGCGGCCGGGACCACCGCGACCAGCGGTGCGGCGAAGATGCAGGCACCGAACAGGGCGGCGACCACCACGTTGTGAAGCCCGGTCCGTGCCCCTTCCGTCACACCGGCGACCGACTCGACGTACGAGGTCACCGAGCTCACGCCGAACGCGCCGCCAATCACCGCGCTGATCGAATCGATGGCCAGGATCGACCGCAGCCGGGGAATTCGCCCGTCGCGGTCGTGCAGGGAGCCGGTCTCCGCGACAGCCGTCACCGTCCCGATGGTGTCGAAGAAATCCACCATCACGAGCGACAGCAGGACCGGAAGCAAGCGCACGTCGAGCGCGCGCCGCACGTCAGCCTCGAACATGGTGTCGAACCGCGGCAGACGCAGCCAGTCACCGCCAGGCCAGTGCGACACACCGAGGAGCAGCCCCGCGGCCGTCGCAGCACCGATGCCGATCACGATGGCGCCCGGCACCCTTCTCGCGAGAAGGACCGCGATGATCAGGAGTCCGCCAAGGGCGAGGATCGGTTCGGCGGCGTGCAGCGAACCGCCGGCCACGGGCGGAACCGCGGCCAGCGGGTTCGCGGCGAGCGCGGCCATCGAGCCGGCCGGCACGACCACGATCCGCGCGTTTACGGCGCCGATGAACGCGATGAACAGGCCGACGCCGACGCTGATCGCTCGCCGCAGGTCGAGCGGGATCGCCTGCATCACAGCTTCGCGCACGCCGGCCGCGACGAGCGCCAGCACCACGCACCCGTTGAGCACCACCAGGCCCATCGCCGTCTGCCACGACCCGGTCTGCCCGGCGACCTGGAATGCGACGACCGCATTGAGCCCCATGCCGGGCGCAAGCGCCATGGGGAAGTTCGCCCCGAGCCCCATCAGCAGAGTGCAGAGGGCGGCGGCCGCCGCCGTGGCCGCCGCCGCAGCCTCGAACGGAACCCCCGCCGCCGCGAGGATGGACGGATTGGCGAACAGGATGTACGCCATAGTGAGGAACGTGGTGGCACCGCCCCGGACCTCGCGGGCCGCCGTCGTTCCGCGCTCGCGCAATTCGAAAGACATCATGGCAGGCCGCTGCGCAGTCTATACGACCCGCCACGCGCGGCAAACGAACCGCGGGTCTGGAGCGGGCATTCATGACGACAAGAGCTTCGCGCCAGTGGTCTCGCCGGCGGTTTCTGTCGGGTGCAATGGCCACGTCGGCGTTCGCGACGATAACGACTGGCTCGGGCATGCCGCGCGAGGCAGAGGCCCGTGACCTCGACGAGCTGCAGCGGGGGACGCAGGACCTTCCAGCTGCGGTGCAGGATCGCATGGGCGCTCGGCTCCGTCTGATGCGCGTCGCCCTCGCGCAGGAGCCTGCCGATCTGGTCATCACGGACGGCACCATGCTCGACACGATCACCGGGGAACTGCTGCCCGGCTGGGGGGTTGCGATCGCAGGCGAGCGAATTGCGGCCGTGGGAGACGTCGCGCGTCACATCGGGCCGAAGACCACACGGATCAGTGCCAGAGGCCTGACGCTCGTGCCTGGGTTCGTCGACGCGCACTACCACTGTGAGAGCAGCCGCCTGAGTGCCCGCCGCCACGCGGAAGTCACGCTGCCGCAGGGGCTGACCGCGTACTTCGAGGGCACACACGAGCTCACCAATGCCGCGCGCGGGCTGCCCGGTGTCGAGTACTTTGTGCAGGCGGGCAGACGCCTGCCGCAGAAGATCTACCCCTGCGTGTCATCGGCCACGCCGCCGAGCCCGGTCGAAACGACCAGCGGGCACATCGGCTACAAGGAAGTGGCGCTCGCCTTCGAGCGGTGGCCGGAGGAGGCCCGCGGCATCGACGAGGTCATGGACCTCCCCCGCGTGCTCGACGGGTCGGCGCGGCTGCACGGCGTCATCCAGGCCACCCTCGACGATCGCCGCGTCGTCGCGGGCCACGGCAGCCCGCCGCTGGACGTGCTCGACGGCTGGATCGCGGCCGGCGTGATGTCGAGTCACTCCGCGCGGATCGCCGAAGCGATCACGATGCTGCGCAAAGGGGTGCACCTGCAGCTGAAGACGGAGCGCAGCGGCGACATGATTCGCCAGTTCCTCGAACTCCCCCTACGCGACTGGCGGAACGTCGGCCTCGCCGTCGACGATCGCACAGCCGCGGATCTCCTCGATCGCGGTGGGATGGATTACGAGATCAGGTCGGCCATCGCGCTTGGAATCCCGCCGATCACCGCCTACCAGATGGGCACGATCAACAATGCCGCGCACTGGCAGGTCGCGCACCTTCACGGCGTGCTCGCGCCTGGACGCTACGCGGATATCGTCATCGTGTCGGACTTCGACAAGGTCGTCGTCGATCGTGTGTTCGCGAACGGCCGCCTGGTCGCGGCGAACGGACAGCTGACCGGCCCACTCGATGCGAGCCCGATCCACCCGGCGCTGAGGAACACGGTCCGCCTCTCTCGCGAGCTCCGCGGGTCAGACTTCGAAATCCCCGCGCCGCCGAACCGGAGCGAAGTGCGGGCCTACGTGCTGCCGCCCCGGTACTTCTCGCGCGACCTCGGGCCAATCACAAAGACCCTGCCCGTCAGCGGCGGCCGGGCGCAGCGGGACCTGCGCCGCGGCATCACGAAGTTCGCGATCATCGAGCGCTACGGCAAGGGCATGAGCATCGGCTGTTCCTTCTGGGAGCTCGGGTTCGACGAAGGCGCCATCGCCTGGACCGTCCATCACGACCACCACAATCTGGCGGTGTTCGGCGCGACCGACGAGGATATGGCATTCGCCGCCAACCGCTGCGCGGCGATCGAGGGAGGTTACGTGATCGTCAAGGACGGCAAGGTGCTGGCTGAACTGTCTCTCCCCATCGGTGGACTGATGAGCGACGATGACCCAGTCCGCGTCGCAGATGCCATCCGGCGGCTGGACGCCGTCGCGACCGGGCTGCACCCATCCGCCGCGCTGGCGCACCACCCGACCGATCGCATCACGTTCATGAACCTGACCTGCGATCCATGGAAGTACTCGCTCACCGACAAGGGACTGTTCGACCTCGAAACGCAGCGGCGCCTGCCGGTGGTGTTCTGATCATGAGGATGCGCATGCCCTGGTGGAGACGGGCGATCCTGGCGGCGGCGATCACGTGGCAAGCGGCAGCGTTGCGAGCCGGGAACGACCTGGACCTGCGATCTGTCGAGCCCCAGGCCGGCGCCGGTGCGTCTCGCCTCATACTGCAGCGGCTCGTCAACCCGGCCTCCAGAATCGAGGTGCACGGCCGGCCGCTCCGGTTCGCCCTCCATGGACTCGTCCGATTCGACACACTGAACGAACTGTTCGCCTACATCGACGCAGAAGCCGGCCGCTGGACATTCGACACACCCGCGGCGCGCGCCGCGTTCGCCGAGGGCCTGATGCGTCGCGGCGTCGAAAGCCGGATCGTCTCCATGGACTCCGAGCTGCCGCTCGAAGTGCTCCTGACGCACACGCGCGGCGAGCTGGAGCGCACCGTCTCCGCCGTGAGCACCGAGAGCGGCTCGGTGTTCAGCGGGCGCAACTGGCAACTCACGAACGACGCCTACCGCGATGCTCTGCTGCGCGTGCGCGACCGGTGGAAAAACAACCTGAACTGCTGGAGCGCTTCGTCCTCGATCCCGGGACGAGTGCTGTCGAACTGGTACATCATCGATGAAGGGATCGAGCTGTACGGCGTCAGGTACGACTCGACCGAGCACTTCTGGCAGGCGGTCAAGTACCACCCCGACCTGACGACGGTCGACCTGCGGTCCTTGCTCGCCGGGGTGGCGGCCATCGACTGGCGCCCGTGGCTCGAGAGCCTCCGCGCCAACCAGGAGTTCTACCTCGCCAACGCCTACGCCGTCGAATTCCTCACGGCGAACCTGACAGGCGAGCGCCTCACGTGGTTCGACGCGGAGCTCGCGCGTGTCACGAGCCCCGCCGAACGAGTGCGGACGGCGCAGCAGCGCATCGATCGTGCCCCCGGTACGCCGCCCCGCTTCACGTCGATGGACGAGAAGGTGCTCTGGGGGGACCTCGCCGATGTGCTGCATCTCATCGTGGCATTCCACGGCGTCGCGGCCTCCTCTCGCACGCCGGCAATCGGGGCGGTGCGCGAGGCGCTCATCGCGCGGCACTTCGACGCCGTTCACCTGGCCGGCTACTCACGAGGGCGAGTCGGGTTCATCAGCCCGGAGTTCCAGGCGCTGATGCTCGAGATCTGGAAAGTGAAGTTTCTCGCCCTGCCGCGCTTCACCGAGGTGATTCGCTCCACCAGGGGTGTGCGCCTCGATCATTTTCTCAACGACGGTGATTCGCCCGACATTCCGATTCCGGTCTATGTCGGTTATCTCAACCAGATACGGGAGATGGCCCTGGAGGGAGCACGATGACCGATCCAACGATTCGACAGCCACGCACCGCCGTGTGGATTCCGCTGCTGTGCGCACTGGCGCTGCTGGCGTGGACGCCTCAGGCGCTCGCCCAGGAGCGCGTCATTGTCGATGCGGACATGGGGGTCCTGAACGACGATGCGGCGGCACTGTTCATGCTCCTAAATTCGCCCAACGTGCAGGTGCTCGGGGTCACCATTGTACCCGGCAACACCTGGGCGGAAAACGGGACCGCCTACGCGCTGAGGCAGCTGGAGCTGATTGGGCGAAACGACGTGCCGGTGTTCATGGGAGTGCGCGAGCCGCTGATGGGCGACCGCAGGCAGTGGCTGGACGCCGAGGAGCGTTTGTGGGGCCGGTCGGAATACCTCGGAGCCTACGCGCGCCCGCGGCCCGAGTCGTACCTCGCCCTCGAGCGCGAACCCGCGATCGGCTATCCGGTCTCGAAACCTGCATCGGAGCACGCTGTGGACTTCATCGTCAGGGCGGTGAAGGCGCACCCGAACGAGGTGACGCTGTTCGCGCTGGGACCGCCGACCAATATCGCGCTCGCAATCAGGAAGAACCCGGAGATTGTTCCCCTGGTGAAACGGGTGGTGTACATGGGCGGCGCCGTGGACGTTCCCGGCAACTCAACCCCTGCGGCCGAATTCAACTGGTGGTTCGATCCCGAGGCGACGCGAATCGCGCTGCGCACCCCCTTCAAAGAGCAGATCGTGGTCCCGCTCGACATCGCGGAGCGTGTGTATTACACGAAGGCCGAGTACGACCGGATCGTCGCCGGGCCCGACACGCCAATCAAGAAGCTGTACCGGCAGCTGCATGGCGCCCGATTCGAGAAGGACCCTGGCACGCGCTCGTTCGTGTGGGACGCGTTGACCGCTGCCATCTTCCTGCAGCCACGAATTGCAACCAGGCTCGAGGATCGGTTCCTTGACATCGACGTCACGTACGGGCCCAACTACGGGCGCTCTATCGGGTATCACGAATCGCGGCGCCGATCTCTTTCCACGCCGACGGAGTTTCCGGCGGGAACCCAAAAGGTCAAAGTGCTTTTCGACATCGACCGCGAGGCGTTCTGGAACCTGTACGTCGATCTGATGCGCAAGGCGCCGGCAACCCCCCGATGAGCGCTCCGTGCGCGCCACGCGCCCCGCCTCGCTGCCTCCGAAGAACCCCGGCAGGTCAGGGTGATCACGGGCCTGCTCGATGTGCTGCCGCGTGAGAACCAAACTCGATCAGCAACGAATGCTGAGGGAATTCGTCGATGCCAACTTCGTCGTGGTGGGCTTGCAGGCCGCGCGCCAGGGCGCTGACCTCTACTTGAGCGCATTGATGATTGCCGGATACTGCCGATACAGCGCCCGGACGCGCTGATACGTGTCGGCAACGGGCGACGAGCTGGGAGAAGGCATCGATATCGTCGTCGTGCGCGCCCGTCGGAACCGCGGCACCGGGCATCCGCACCGGCAAACCATGGGTACCGGGGCACTGGCCACGCGATTTTGCAGCGATGCCGAGCAATTACTTCAATCCCCGCGCGTGAGTCGAGCACCCGCTCGTCTGCGTCTCGGCAGTGTCACTGGCCGCGTAGGTGAGCGTCAGCGCCGTCTGGGGTCGTCCCCGGGCGGGGCTGAGCTCAGTTACGCCAGCGCCAAAGTTGGGTGGCGTTGCTGGCGCAGGCCCGTGCAAGCCAGTCCCCGGAGCTCCAGACATTCTGTGGGCGCATTGAGAAGATCCCGCTCACGTCGTGGTAATCGCGCCGTTCATTCCATTCGGGTAGAACCCACCGCGACCCATGTTCTTTTGCGGCGTGAGATACACGATGTTGAGCACCTGTTGCGGGGTCCGCGAAAAGGCGCGGCCGAACTCGTCCGCCGGGACGATGTTGGCGCGAATACCCTGCGGGCCCGGCATGGTGATGCCCTGATCGAGGTCCGTTGGTCCATCGAGCGCATCGCGTGCGTCCGAAATCGCGTTGGCGGTCAGATGCGCCCGCTCGCCCCGGCGGTACAGGAGCCAGCGAAGCGAACCCATGTGATAGCCCTCGACGGCCAAAATGCCCGCCGATGCCTCCAGAA
>DATLXP010000305.1:0-7723 GCA_035575695.1 Vicinamibacterales bacterium | reverse complement strand
GTGGATACGGGCGGCGCGGGCGACCAGGGGCTGATGTTCGGCTACGCGTGCACCGAGACCGAGGAGCTGATGCCGCTCCCGATCATGCTCGCCCACAAGCTGACCAAGGGACTGTCGGTCGCGCGGCGCGACGGCACACTCGATTACCTTCGGCCAGACGGCAAGTCACAGGTCAGCGTCGAGTACGACGGGCCGAAACCCGTCCGTGTCGACACCGTCGTCGTCTCCACGCAGCACAGCTCCACCGTCACGAACGAGACGTTGCGCGAAGACATCACCGAGCGGATCGTCACGAAGCTCATCCCCGCCGAGCTGATGGACAGCAAGACCCGTATTCTGATCAACCCGACGGGGCGTTTCGTCGTCGGCGGGCCGCACGGCGACGCCGGTGTGACGGGGCGCAAGATCATCGTGGACACGTACGGCGGCGCCGCGCCGCACGGCGGTGGCGCGTTCTCGGGGAAGGATCCGACAAAAGTCGACCGCTCGGCCTGCTACATGGCCCGCTACGTTGCGAAGAACATCGTCGCGGCAGGCCTTGCGGAGCGCGTGACCGTGCAGCTGGCGTACGCGATCGGCGTCGCGGAGCCGGTCTCGGTCCTCATCGATACGGACAACTCGGGGACGATCCCCGACGACAAGATCAGCGACATCGTCCGGGCGAACTTCAAGTTGACGCCGCGCGGCATCATCGAGACCCTGGATCTTCGCAGGCCGATCTACAAGAAGACGGCGGCGTTCGGTCACTTCGGCCGGACCGAGCCCGAGTTCACCTGGGAGCGCACCGACAAGGCGAACGCGCTCAGGGCGGATGCCGGTAAGTAAACCGGTTCGGACGCTGGCGATTATGACGGCGGCCTTCGTGGCCGCCGTCTTTGTTTTACTGCTCGCCACGCTGCCGCCCAGGGCTGCCCGGATCCCGCTCGATGCCGTCGACCGCGCGCTCGTCGAGCGCACCGTGTCTGGTGCCTACCACATCCACACGTCGCGGTCTGACGGCGCTGAAGACAAGAGGTCCGTCGCGGCGGCAGCGGCGCGGGCCGGTCTCCAGTTCGCGATCTTCACCGATCATGGGGACGGCATGCGGCCTCCCGATCCCCCTGCCTATGTGAACGGCGTGCTCTGCCTCGACGGCGTGGAGATCAGCACGACCGGCGGTCATTACGTCGCCATCGACCTGCCGGCGGCTCCGTACCCGCTCGGTGGCGAGGCCGCAGCGGTCGTCGAGGACGTGTCGAGACTGGGTGGATTCGGCATCGCCGCGCATCCCGATCACCCGAAGGGCCAGCTTGCGTGGACGGACGGGGACGCGCCGATCGACGGGATCGAGTGGATCAACGCCGACTCGGAGTGGCGCAATGAGACCCCCACACAACTCGCACGCGTGCTCTTCAATTACATGATTCGTCCTGGACCTGCACTCGCCTCCGTCTTCGACCGCCCGAACACGACCCTCGCACGCTGGGACGCGATGGAGAAGGGCCGGTCGGTCGTGGCGCTCGCGGCCGCCGATGCGCACGGGGGCCGACGCCTGCCAGGGGAGCAGGACGGAGGAGCCGCGTTTGGCGGCGGACCGGGCTACGAGGCGAGCTTCAGGTCGTTGTCCAACCGCGTGATCGTTGACCGGCCCCTGACCGGCGACGCGGTCACCGACGCGCGGCTCGTGATGGACGGCGTGCGGCAGGGGCGGGTGTATTCGGTCGTCGACGCGATCAGCAAGGATGTGCTGCTCAGTTTCGATGCGAAGGCCGGCGACGGATTCGCCGTCGCCTCACGCTTGCCGGAAGACGCGCATGTGATCACCGTTCCCGCAGGACTGCGGAAGCGGATCGAAGTGCATGCCCCCCGGGCGCCAGGGAACCCACCCGTCCCCTGGGTCCTCTCGAACTGGACCGGCTCACGGCCCCCGTCGCCACTCCCGCCAGTGGGGCCGCTGCCAGCGTTCTCCGCGCCCCTCGCGGTCGCTTCCGAATGGCGAGTGGAGAAGGACCCGGCCTCATCCGGCCGGGTGTCGGGCGGCGGGGCAGTCGTGTCGCTCGAATTCAAGTTGCGCGCGGGCGAGCGGGCCAGCCAGTTCGTAGCGGCCGGTGCGGATCTTCGTGCCGTGCAGCCGTTCGACCGCCTCGCGTTTCGCGGGCGGGCGAGCCGCGCGATGCGCGTCTCGTTCCAGCTTCGCCTTGCCCCGGACGATTCGCGCTGGGTGACGTCGGTCGTGCTCGGCCCCGAAGACCGGGACATTGTCATCGGTGTGGGGGAGTTGCGTCCGGCCGGGGGGACTGGCTCGCGTATGCCGGCCGTCGACATGACGCGGTCGATCCTGTTTGTCGTCGACCTGGTCAATGCCCGTCCGGGGGACTCGGGCTCCTTCACCATCAGCGACCTGCGGATGGCTCGCTAGGGCCCCCGTCTCTCTTCCGCGGGTTCAGCTCGGTCGCGTCGGCGGCGCGATCTGGTCCAGCGCCGCGATGAGGTCACTCGCCTGCAGGCCGTGCCGAAACCCTTCCCGAAGGGCGCGTTCAGCAATCCGCCGAGCCGTGATCGCCTGCCGACTTCGCTGCTCTTTCGGGGCAGGGGAGATGAACGTCCCCAGCCCTCTCTTCATGTAAACCGTGCCCTCCCGGGCGAGCGTCCGGTAGGCGTGCTGAACCGTGTTGATGTTGATTTTCAGCTCAGCCGCCAACGCCCGCGCCGCCGGCAGGGTCTCGTCAGCCCGCATCACCCCCACCGCCACCGACCGCTGAATTTCATCGACGATCTGCCGGTAGACCGGCCGCGCGTCTTCGGGTTGGAGGTCCATGATAAGCATAGTTCATTATAGCACTAGTTAACTAGGTGACTAGTCACGTACGACGTGCGACGTGCTAAGTGCTGGAGTGCTAAGTGCTGAGGTGCTGCGTGCTGAGGTGCTACGTGCTGTGCTTGTGCTACGTGCTGTGCTACGTGCGGGTGTTCAGAAACAGGAAGGCGGCCGTCCCGGCGACGATGATATTCGGGCTCCAGGCAGCGAGGAAGGGGGGCAGGAGCCCCGCGCTGCCGATGGCGATGAAGACGCTGCTGACGATCCAGTAGGCGAGGGCGATGACAATGCCGATCCCGATCCCGTACAGCGTTCCCCGTCGGCCGGTGCTGACCCCGAAGGGGACGGCGAGCAGGGTCATCACGAGCGTCACGAAAGGAAAGGCGATCTTCCGCTGGAGCTCCACGGCGAGGGGCAGCCAGTTGAAGCCCGACGCGCGAAGGTCGGCGATGTGCGTGCGCAGCTCCGAGACGGTCATGAGCTGGGCGATCGGCTGCTCCGAGCCGAAATACTCGGGCTCCTCGAGCGCCAGCGGCCGGCGGGGAAACGCGGCGAACGAGGGGGGCGTCCTGGAGTAATCCCGCGTCCAGCCGTTCACACCCGTCCATTCGCCACGGTATTCAGCCGACGCGGCAAACGTCTGCGAGTGCAGCTTCCAGGCCTCTTTGTCCGGTGTGTAGACCGAGAGGGAGGTGAGCATCCGCTGCTGTGGATCGTACAAGCCGTAGTGATAGATGCTGCCGTCACGCGCGACGATCCACTGCCGGTTCAGGGGATTGATGGTGCGCACCCCGCGGCCGCGGATGGCATCGTCGAGGGCTTCGGCCTTGCGGTTCGATTCGGCCAGCACGCCTTGCTCGAGGCTGTAGAGGGCGGCACTGCCCAGCAGCGAGAGGCACACGAGCGGAAGCGCCGTCCGGTAGAGGCTGACTCCGCAAGCCTTCATCACCGTGAGCTCGCTTGTGCGCGAGAGCATGCCAAACGTCACGAGGACGCTCAGCAGCGCGGCGATCGGGATGATGAAGTACACGAACTGCGGCGTCGAGTAGGCGAGGAACTGAAAGACCTGCCCGGTGGTCGCCTGCCCTTTGAAGATTTTTTCAGACCGATCGAGGAACGCCGCTATGTAGAACAGTCCCAGCAACGAGAGAAACGAAAGTCCGACGATACGCGCGTAGAGGCGGCTGATGTAGCGATCGAGCACCCCTGGTCCCGGCAGGCGCATGCGGGGAAACCTCACGACCATGAAGACCTGGCGGGGGCGGCGGGCGCCTGCCGGAGCCGCGCTGCCGACCGGTACCGTCGAGCGCGTGTCGCGGGACCAGCCCGTCGGAAGACGCGGGACCCGCACCGGCAGACTCATGGGGAGGCCGCGATGCGCGAACTGCGCGCGCCACACCAGCGCCGCGATGCCGAAGGTGCCCATAATGATGTTCGGCCACCAGCGGGCGAGGTGCGCGTTGACCCAGCTGGCGGTTCCGAGCATCTGTGCTTCTTCGATCGCTCGATAGTGTCCGCGGGTCTGGGCGGCGGCGAGTTCGAGCATCGCGTAATAGGCGAACACCACGACCAGGCCGACGACGAAGCCCGCCATCTTGGTATCCCGCGCCGACGTCAGGCCGAGCGCCAGGCCGATCACCGCGAACACGAGACACGCAGCAGGGATCGAGAACTTCTGCTGGATGTACATGAACTCCGGATGGGGCGAGAGCGGGACCGGCTGCGCCTGGAGCTTGGCGGAGGCGTCTGCCCGCAGGTCGGCGATCGTCTTTTCGGTGATCGTTCGGGGCAGCTCCTGGCGGTTGAAGACGGTCTTGGGGTCAAGGCTCAGGATGACCCCTGGATTCTTCGGAAACGAATAGACCTCTGACTGCCCCGGCTGTCCTGTCGAATACCGCCTGCCTTCGCTGAGGATCAGGTCGACCCGCTGGTTCGGCCGGTCGATCGAGAGGTCGCCGTGGCCGGCGAAGAACACGTCGGAGCTGCCGGGCTTTCGCGTGTCCGCCACCATGACGTCGCGCCAGCCGCCTTGAGGGGCGTCGTCGCGGGCGTAGAGCACGAAGCCCGGGAACTCGTCGAAGAAGACGCGGGGCCGGATGTCGCTCTTCACCTTCTTTGACACCAGCTCGAAGGTGATCTCGCGGAACGACTGGTTGGCATCCGGAATCGCCTGCAGCATCACGTACATGGTTGCGCCGGCCATCACGAGGGCGAAGGCGAGAACGGGGCGCAGCAAACGGTAGGGGCTGACTCCACAGGCCAGCAGCGCCACCGACTCGCGATCCGACGAGAGCCTGCCGAAGCCGATCAGGATCCCCGTGAGCGTCGCCATCGGGATGGTCAGGCCGAGGCCCTGCGGCACCAGGGTCAGCAGGATGCGGCCGGCGACCCCCCAGGAGACGCCTTTGGCCACCAACTGCTCGAGGCTCCGCATGACCGGCGGGATCTCCAGAATGAACGTGAAGATCAGCAGCGACAGGATGAATGGCGGCAGGATCTCTCGAATGATGTAGCGGTCGAGCGTGCGCATGAACACTTAGATTCTAGCGTGGCGAGCCGCAGCCGGCGGGGTTCAGACTTTGGCCGTGGGCTGTGGACGTCGGAAAACGGAAGACGGAGAGGTAGGTCAATACACCGAACAGCCCCTCCGCAGTCCTTGCATAGGGCCCTTTTCCTCGTGGTTTCTTTAGGGTCTGATAATGAGTGTTATGTTAACTAATAGGCGTACCCAACCAACTCCAACCCACGCAAAGCGCTCCACAAGGACTCAGCGCAAAGCACTGAGCCCCTACTTCTGCGTCCGCAGATCCTGAATGATGCCTTCGAGGGCCGAGATGACTTCGCTCTTGTCGACGCGGGCCTTGGAGAATCTCAACTGCAGGTTGAAGAGTTTTGTGGGGGCTTTGTAGCTGAAGACGTATGCCTTTGGACGTCCAGGCTTCGGCTTGGCGATCTCTTTCCGGACGGCTTCGCGTGTGGCGCCACCGTCACGAGACATCTTCTCGATCAGTGCGACCATTTTCTGGGGGTCGCCTTGCCTAACTATCTGCAACAACAACGACTTGGAGTGAATGTCGGCCAGCCGACAAAGGTTTTTGACCTCTTCGGGCATCCCGTTCAGCGCCAGGGACTCGGTGATGGACGTTCGGGACTTCCCGAGGCGTCTCGCCATGTCCTCGTGTGTGTAGCTGCAGCCGACAGCCAGGGACTGCAACGCTTCAGACTCCTCGAACGGCGTCAGGTCCTTCCGCTGGATATTCTCGATCAGCGCGATCTCGATGATCTCGTCATCGTCCACATCCCGTATGACGACAGGGACTTCACGCACGCCAATCTGGACGGCGGCCTGGTAGCGCCGCTCGCCGGCCACGATCTGGAACCGGTTCCCCTTCTGCCTGACGATGATGGGCTCGATGATCCCCTTCTCCGCGATGGAGGCCATCAGCTCAGACAAGTCGCCCATGACCTGACGCGGCTGGTTCGGATTGGGGTCGAGCTGGTCAATGGTAATGATGCGCCCGATCGGCGTGCCGGCCGAACTCGTCAGCGCATCGACGTAATGCTCGTCGTGGCGCATCCGCACGGTGGTGGGTAGACCTCGTTTAGCCACGGTCGATGACCTCCTCGCACAGCCGGTAATACTCCGCCGCGCCGCTCGAATCCGGCGCGAACGAGAAAATGGATTCCTTGTAGGCAGGGCTCTCTTCGAGCCGAACGCTCTTCGTGATCACGGTCTTGAACACCTTGCTGCCGAACACCTTGTCGATCTGCGCGCGAATGTCCCGCGCGAGCGACGTGCGTTTGTCGTGCATGGTGATCACGACCCCGAGGATCTTGAGCGCGGGGTTCGCGCGGAGGCGAACCTTCTCAATCGTCTCGAGCAGGTCGTCGGTCCCCTCGAGCGCAAAATACGATGACTGGATCGGGATCAGTAAGTGGGTCGACGCGACGAGGGCATTGACGGTCAGCAGCCCGAGCGTCGGCGGACAGTCGATCACGATGTTGGGGTACTCCGCCAGCAGCGGGGCCAGCTTGTCTTTCAGGCGGAAGTGCGCGTCGAGCTCTCCAACCAGTTTGGATTCGAGCTTGGCAAGCGCGATGCGCGACGGCGCGACCCAGAGATTCGGTTGCGTCGAGGGAAGGATGACGTCGGCGAAGGTGACGTTCGGCTCCGTGATCGCGTCGTACACACTCCGCGTGATCGTGGTCACGTCGAGGTACGACATCGAGCTGTTGGCCTGGGGATCGAGGTCGATGAGCAGCGTGGGCTTGCCGCGCAGCGCCATGGCGGCGGCGAGGTTGATGGCGGTCGTGGTCTTTCCGACGCCACCCTTCTGGTTCGCGATGGCGACGATCATCTGACGGCTTGCAGGGAGGCGTACACGGGTGCCGCCATTGTAGGGATAGCGGCCGAGAGAGTCAACGACCACTACATCTTGTATTTGCTCATCTGATCGGTGTCCAGGTTTTCCAGCCATTTCTGGAGCCGTTCCGAATCCGCTTTCTCGGGCACGAGGTCCACAGACTTCGCATTGTCGATGACGCTGTCCTCGACATAGATCGGGGCCCTGGCTCGCAGCGCGAGCGCAATCGCGTCACTGGGGCGTGCATCGATGGCCGTGACTTCCCCGCCAATCGCGACGTAGATCAACGCGTAAAAGGTGTTGTCCTTCAAGTCCGACACGACCACTTTCTGGATGTCGGCACGGAGATCGTGGATGACATTGTTCAGCAGGTCGTGGGTCATCGGCCGTTGCGGCGTGACGTTCTCGATCTGCAGCGCGATGGCGTTGGCTTCGAACACCCCCACCCAGATCGGCAGCACGCGCTGGCCGTCTTTGTCGCGCAGGATCACGATCGGCATGTTCGTGATCGGATCCACCATGAGCCCCTTGATCGTCATTTCGATTTGCATGATTCCCCGTT
>DATLXP010000304.1:0-2073 GCA_035575695.1 Vicinamibacterales bacterium | reverse complement strand
TCGAGGCCGCGTATGCCCACTGCGCCGCCATCGCTCGCGATCATTACGAAAACTTTCCGGTCGCCTCGTGGCTGGTGCCGCGGAGGATGCGGCCGCACATCGCGGCGATCTACGCGTTCGCGCGTGCAGCGGATGACTTCGCGGACGAGCCTGGCCGCTTGCCCGACGAGCGGCTGCGGTTGCTGGCCGCCTGGCGCGCGAAGCTCCACCGCGTGGCGCGAGGGGAGGCGTCGGACGACCCGGTCTTTCAGGCGCTCGGGCATACGATCGGTGCGTGCTCGCTCCCGCTTCAGCTCTTCGACGACCTGCTGAGCGCATTCAGCCAGGATGTGACCGTCCATCGATACGAGACGTGGGACGACCTGCTCGACTATTGCGGCCGCTCGGCCAACCCCGTCGGACGATTGGTGCTGCGCGTGGCCCGCATCGATCGGCCGGATGCCGACCGTGCCTCTAATGCGCTGTGTTCGGCCTTGCAGCTGGCGAACTTCTGGCAGGACTTCGGCGTGGACTGGAGAAACGGACGACTCTACGTGCCACGCGAGGAGTCTGCGCGAGCCGGCGCCACCGAGCAGGACCTCGTGGCGAACCGCATGACCGCCGAATGGAAGTCCGCGCTCGCCCGGTCGGTCGTGGTCACGCGCGCGCTGTTGGAGGCGGGGCGTCCGGTAGCGGATTTCGCCGAAGGCCGTCTGAAGTACGAGCTGCGCGCGACCTGGCTTGGCGGAATGCGCATACTCGAGAAGGTCGAACGCTCCGGGTACGACACGCTGCATCATCGCCCGACGCTGGGACCGCCCGACGCCGCGGCGATCGCCGCCGGAGCGCTGCTGTGGTAGGAAGGCGCACCAGGGAGACGCGTGGCTCGAGACACTAACTTCTATTATTCGTTTCTCGTCCTGCCGGCAGAGAAGCGCGCGGCGATCATCGCGGTGTGGGACTTTTGCCGTGCGGTCGATGACGCGATCGACGAGACGGATGACCCGCGGCACGGGGCTGGGGGGGCCGGCCTCGACGCATCGACAGAGGTCGAGCGTTGGCGTCGTGAGGTGGCGGCCGTGTTCGAGGGCGGAAGCCCGGAGACGTCCCAGGGACGCGCACTCGTGCCGCTCGTCGCCCGATTCTCGCTCCCGCGCAGCGCCTTCGAGGCACTGATCGAGGGGGTCGCGATGGATGTCGGCTCGCGGCGGTACGAGACATTCGACGAGTTGTATGAGTACTGCATCCGCGTCGCGTCCGCGGTGGGGTTGCTCTGTCTGGAGATTTTTGGATATCGCGATCCCCGGGCCAGGCAGTACGCAACCGACCTGGGTGTGGCGCTGCAGCTGACCAACATCCTGCGCGATGTTCCAGGGGACCTGGAGCGTGGGCGCCTGTATATCCCGCTCGAGGAGCTTCGTCATTTTGGTTGCACAGAAGACGATCTGAGGCGCGAGGCGCGGAACGCCGGCAGCGGCGTCCAGTCCGCGGCGGTCAAGGGGCTGCTTCGACACCAGGCGCTGCGCGCGCGTCAGTATTACGCCAGGGCGGCATCCGGGCTGCCCGCCGCGGACGCGTCACGGCTTGTCGCGGCCGAGATCATGGGTGCGATCTATTCCGGCCTGCTGACGCGGATCGAGCGCGCCGACTACGACGTGTTCACGAGCGTCATCCGCATCCCCCGTCCGCGACGCGCGCTCATCGCCCTGGGGACGTGGGTCCGCACGCGTGCCGCACGTGGCTGACCCTCACGTCGTCGTCATCGGCGCCGGGTTTGCCGGCTTGAGCGCGGCCGCGATGCTGGCGGATCACGGTGTCGCGGTCACGGTGCTCGACGCGAGACCGCGGCTGGGGGGGCGCGCGACTGCGTTCCCGGACCTTGAGACCGGCGAGCTCGTCGACAACGGACAGCACGTGATGTTCGGGTGCTACCGCGAGACCCTGGCGTTTCTGGGGCGGATCGGGGCGGAACAGAACGTCCGCGTCCAGCGGGCACTCGAGGTGCCGTTCATCGACGTCGAGGGGAGGCGCAGCGTGCTGCGATGCCCGAGGCTGCCGGCGCCGCTGCATCTTCTTGCGGGTGTGCTCACGTGG
>DATLXP010000303.1:0-1822 GCA_035575695.1 Vicinamibacterales bacterium | reverse complement strand
GGCTTTCGATCGTAGGTCAGCACACCGTTGATCTCCTGCTCGACATCGGTCAATTGCGTGTAGCAGTAGCCGGCCCACGCCGTGTTCTGGCGCAGGGCCTTCACCAGGCCGTCCAGCCGCTCCAGGAACGACTGCTGCGTGGGCTCGATGCCCGAGTACCCCCACTCGTTGCCGGTCTGAGGAGTCCCGAGCCGGAACGCAATGCCGCCGAACTCGGTCATGAGGAACGGCGTTCCGTTGTACTTGTAGCCGAAGGCGAAAGCCTCCCTGGCGTTTCGAGGAACCCGGCCAGGCTCGCGCGTCAGATGTTCGTATTTGGCAGCCATCTCCGCACCCGTGCGAGCGTAGTCGTGGAGCGTCATCAGGTCCGTCGCGTCGGTGTGCTCCCACCCGTCGTTGTCGACGACGAGGCGCGTCGCGTCGAGCGAGCGGGTCAGGCGATAGAGGCTCTTGACGTGTTCCTGCTGCACGGCATCGGTCAGGATGTCGGGCACGCCCCAGCTCTCGTTGATCGGGACCCAGGCGATGATGCTCGGATGGTTGTAGTCGCGGGGCAGAACTTCCTGCCACTCTCCGACGAAGCGCGACACGTACTCCGGTGAGTAGGAGTAGGCGTTTGCCATCTCACCCCAGACGAGCAGCCCCATCTTGTCGGCCCAGTAGAGCCAGCGCGGATCCTCGACTTTCTGGTGCTTTCGCGCACCGTTGAAGCCGACCTCCTTCGTCATCCGGATATCGTACTGAATGGCATCGTCGCTCGGCGGCGTGAGGAGGCTCTCGGGCCAGTACCCCTGATCGAGAACCAGCCGCAGGTAGTAGGGCCTGTTGTTCAAGTACACGCGGCCGTCATGGACGCCGACCTTGCGCAGCCCCACATACGACGTGACGGTGTCACGCACCTGCGTGCCTGACACGAGCTCCACGGTGGCGTCGTACAGATTCGGCCGTTCCGGGCTCCACAGCTCCTGACGATCCAGTGAAAGAACAGTCGTGCACCCTCGCACACCACAAGCGCTCTCGGCCTGCGTCACCGGTTCGCCGCGAAGCTTCAGCGTGACCCGCAGGCGCAGGTCGTCGCCAGGGTTTACGGCGGCGGCCTGCACGGTCACTTGTGCCCGATCGATGTCTGGTGTCAACCGCAGCGTCGAGATCCGCGTCGGCTGCGCCGCCTCGATCCATACCGGCTGCCAGATCCCCGTCGTGCGCGTGTAGAAGATGGACTCCGACTTCTCCTTCCAGTACTGCTTGCCGCGCGGGATCGTCCGGTCGGTCGAGGGATCCTCGACGCGCACCGTGACGATGTTGCCTGAGGGCTTGAGCCAGTCGGTGATGTCGGCGCCGAATGGTGTATGCCCGCCACGATGACTCGCCGCGTGCTCGCCGTTCACCCAGACCGTCGCCTGGTAGTCGACGGCGCCGAAATTGAGAAGCACGCGCTTGCCCTGCCACTCCGCGGGCACGTCGAGCGCGCGACGATACCAGACGATGTCATGGAATGCCGGATCGCCGATGCCGCTCAAGCGCGCCTGGAAGGCGTAGGGAACGACGATCCGCTTGCTGAATTTCTGGTCCCGCCGGAACCAGCGCTCGGCGAGGCCACGATTCTGGTCGTCGAACTCGAACTCCCACGGTCCGTTCAGCGTGCGCCACTCGGCGCGCATGAAGTCGGGCCGCGGATGCTCGGCGCGGGGGACGGCGGGCTGTGCGATCGCCGTGAACGACGCCGAAGCGGTGGCCAGAAGCGCAGCGGCAACCCATCGCCGGGCAGAGATGAACGTCGGGAGAATGGGTGTCACGGCCGCGAACTGTACCACAGGACTTC
>DATLXP010000302.1:0-10706 GCA_035575695.1 Vicinamibacterales bacterium | reverse complement strand
TGGGCTGGACGATCGTCGCGCCGGCCAGTCGGATCATGCGGCCTGCAGAGCGGCGTGGCGAGCCGCGCCGACAGCCACGCCACTGGTGCCGAGCGTCGACAGCTCGATGCGGAGCACGGGAAGGATCGACGGCGGCAGCCGGCGCGAGCACTCCTGCGCGATGGGCTCGAACAGGAGGTCCCCCGCCTCCGCCAGATCTCCGCCGAGCACGACGAACTCGGGATCGATCGCTGACGCCAGGTTCGCAATCGCCATTCCGATGTACTTCGCGGTATCGCGCACCACCGAGATGGCCACGCCATCACCGGCACGGGCCCCCTCGAACACGTGCGCGGCCGTGATGGCGTCCAGACCGCCGGCGCGCTCGAGGACCTCGGAGCGGTCGCCCGACTGGATGCGCCACGAGAGGCGACGCGCGATCCCGTTGTTGCTCACTTCCGCCGCGAGGCTGCCAAACTTCCGATAGTCCTGGCGTTCGACGGGATTCAGCGCGAGCCAGGCAGCCGACCCCGCGAGGCCGTGGGCGCCGGACCATGGCTGGCTATCGAGCATGATGCCTGCAAACACGCGGTCCCCGATCCAGAGGCAGATGGCGTGCCGGGCGTCCTTCGCCGCACCGACCCATGTTTCCGCCACGACGAGAGCCGATCCGGGGCTGCAGATGCGGGGAGTCAGCTTCGGGAGAGCGCGTTCGATCACCGTCCGGTGGATGGGGTCGGCGGCCACGCCGACGGCGGGGGACGGCCCTTTCACCGACACATCGCGTACGACCCTGGCGAGGTCGGCGATGTCACCCGACGCAGCTGTGCGGAGGACCGCGCCGCGCGCGTCGATCGCCACAGCCAGCAGGCCGCGCTCGGAGAGATCGATGCCGATGGCGTTCACGCTCGTTCCTCCTGATCCAGGTGGTCTGGCCCGGACGGATCCCAGCAGAGCTTGCGTCCCTGGAGCGGGAGCGACGCTGCCCCCTCGCCGCGAAACAGCTCGCGGTCGGCCCGCCGGATCAGCCGCCGGAGTCGTGGCTCGTCGGGCGCGGTGAAGACGATTACCCCTGCGCCCTCGGCCGGAGGAAAGCGACGGTCGTCCTCGTAATCGTGGTCGAGCGTGATCAGCGTCCGGGCGAGCTCGCGGGCCAACCGGTAATGCTCGATGTCGCGCGCGCGCCTCAGCTCGTCATGCTCGAGCACGAACAGCACGTCCCACCCAAGCCGCGTGCGCATGAACACCACGACGCCGTACGGCACGTTGGCATCCGCATACACGCGCGGTTCACTGGCCATTACCGATGACGATCGATCTCGGGGGGCTCGTCGGTGATCGGCGTCGCGTGTTCCGCGCTCTTCGCCTGCCGCAGAAGGTCGGCGACGAGCGCGTCGCGCTGGTGCACCAGCTCCTTGCGAGGCCTGCGATTGTTCGGCGATCCCACCGCGTACTCGCTGAAGAGCGGGAACGCGATCGTCGAGTCGACGTAGGCGACGACGGTGTTGGAGAGCACCCCGGGGTTCACCTTCCCCCAGCTGACCGCCTCGGCCGGCGTGGCGCCCGACAGGCCGCCCCAGACGACCTGGTCGGTCGTGAACTGGATGAAGTAGTCGTTGCCCCCTTTGGGAATGCCGTACACCTCCCAGAGCGTGGGCTGCCCCTGCAGGTAAAAGTTCTTGGGGGACCCGCCGCCGAGGATCACGCACCCGTTCTGCTTGCCTGCGAGGATGATCGCGCACACCTCGTTGACGTCCTTGCTGGGGTCGATCATCAGCGTGCCGCCATTCATCAGCTCGTGGTACGCGATGTTCATACCGATCGAACTGTCACCGGGAGACGACGTGTAGAGCGGGACGCCCGACTTCGCGGCGCTGGCGACAACCGAATACTCCTCGCATCCGGGATGGCGCTCGAGCAGGTCGAGGCCGAGCCGGTAATGGAACTCCGACGTCGACATGGCGCCGGCAATTTTCGAACGCACGAGGAAGTCCCGGATGTACGCGTCGGTTTCGAGCAGGACGGTGGCCGGAAACAGCACGTCGTAGATGCGGATGATCCCCTGCTGGTACAGTTCGACGTCGTCCAGGAACGGCGATCCACGGTGCAGCGTGAAGTTCAGCGCGTAGTGGAGGTCGTGGTACAGGTTCGCGCCCGTGCTGATCACGAAGTCGACCAGCCCGCGCTCCATCAGTTCGATGACGTGGCCGCCGAGGCCCGCGGGCGTGAGCGCACCGGCGATCGTGAGGCCGATGGTCGTGTCGCTCTCGGGCGCGAGCATCTTCTCGCTGAAGATGTGACACGCCTCGGACAGCCGTCCGGCATTGAAGGCCTGAAAGCCGTGGTCGATCAGGTGACGGACCTCCGCGCTGCCGCGCGGCCGGTAGTATTTGATGGCTTTTCCGCTGAGAAAGTGGCCGGCGCTCTGGCCCGGCGCACCGGGTGCTCGGTGGGGCACTGACGAACCTCCGAAGTTTCGGCCTAGCATAGCATTGAGGGCGCGGCCCCCGGCCGCGAAATACCTTGACACCGCGCGGCGTCCGGAGCGAACGTAGGCGCGTTTTCAACACAACATCATGGACGTTCAGATGTCTGCGTGGGACCTCGGTCAGGGCGATGCCACGCTGTGGTGGATGGCGATGGCGGCGTTCGTCATCGTCGCGGTGGCGGTGCTGTTCTTCTGGTCGAAAGGGCGGCGCATGGCTGGCGAGCACGTGTTTCGCGCCAGCCGGTTGAGCCGCGGCAACTGGTTGTTTCCGACACAGGTGGCCGTCACTGCGTCGAGCATCGTCCATTTCACGCCGGAGCTGGTCGGCGGACGCGAGCAGTCGATCCACCTGGCGCACGTCGCGTCGGTGCTGATCGACCGGAACCTGTTCTTCTCCGATGTGATGATCGAAAGCTCGGGCGGGGCGAGCCCGGTGCGCTGCCACGGGCACAAGAAGGCCGATGCCGTCGAGATGAAACGCCTCATCGAGCAGTTCCAGTCGGCTCACTACAGAGGAGGGCCGCCGGCCCCGCCCGGTTCCGTATGAGCACGAACGTCGACGCTCCCCACCCGCCGACCGGCCGCGAGACGCACGCTGACGTCGACGTGCGCTTCCAGACGCTCGTGCAGTCGCCGCTTCGCGCCGGGCTGCTCCGCTTCCTGTCTGCGCAGCGCGACCAGGCCTTCACGGTCGAGTCGCTGATGCAGGCGTTCGCCCGCATGCGCCTCGACGTCGAGAACTGCCTCCGCGAGCTGGTGGCCTTCGGGGTGGTGTCGCACACCGATGCTGCCAGCGGACGTCATTTCGGCTTCCATCAGCCGGAGCCTCACGTCGCTGGCGCACTCCTCGAGGAGTTTCTCGACCAGCAGGTGTCGGTCACGCAGGAGGACCGCTCCCCTGCCGTGCAGCGCTTCCGGGAGATGATCGGCCGCGACGAGAAGATGCTGGTCGTCTTCGAGTGGATCCGTACGGCTGCGAAGTCGGACATCTCGGTCCTGATCCTCGGGCCCACCGGTTCCGGGAAAGAGGTCGTTGCCCGGATGATCCACGAGCTGAGCCCGCGCGCGTCTCACAAGTTGCAGACCGTGAATTGCGCCGCGCTGCCCGAGACGTTGTTCGAGTCGGAGGTCTTCGGATACGAGAAGGGGGCGTTTACCGGCGCACAGGACCGCAAGGCCGGGCGGCTCGAGCTCGCCGACCGCGGCACGCTCTTCCTCGACGAGATCGGTGATCTGTCGCTTCTCGCCCAGGCCAAGATGCTGCGCGCGCTCGAGGAGCGCCGCTTCGAGCGGTTGGGCGGCAATGAATCCATCGCTGTCGACTTTCGCCTCGTTTCGTCGACCAATTCGCTGCTCGACCAGCTCGTGCGGGACGGCCGCTTCCGAGAGGATCTCTACTACCGGATCAACGCGTTTGCCATCCGTCTCCCGTCGCTCCGG
Source organism: Vicinamibacterales bacterium (assembly GCA_035575695.1). Lineage (GTDB taxonomy): Bacteria > Acidobacteriota > Vicinamibacteria > Vicinamibacterales > 2-12-FULL-66-21 > JACDCA01. The sequence continues at coordinate 6,799 of DATLXP010000302.1, read as the reverse complement.
GAGCGCGCCATCGACGTCCCCGTGCTCGCGCAACGCTTTCTCGAGCGTCACTGCCTCGCGAACGGACTCGCCGCCGACAGCAAGGGCCTGGCGAAAGACGCGCTCGACCTGCTCGGCCGCTATCACTGGCCCGGCAACATCCGTGAGCTCGAAAGCACGATCTCGCGTGCGGCGCTGTCGTCGCATGGGCGCATGATCCGCGCGGCGGACATCGACCTGCTGCACGCGCGTGAGGCAGGGCCGTCTGACAGCCGGGGACCGCTCGAGTCACTCGCACAGGCCGAGCGCGCACACATTGTCCGGGTGCTCGAGGCCGTTCGCTGGAACAAGAAACAGGCGGCGGAAGTGCTGGAAATCAGCCGGGGTACCCTCTACCGCAAGATCCTGGAATACGGGCTCGAAGCCGAGGTCCGGTAATGGCTTTTTGAAAGATTGCGTTCCAAAACGGAACATTCAGCAGCATGGCTGCGCGATGTCGACGCATTCAGCTGCTTCACGCCTGACGCTCTAAAGGTCACATTCTCAGCAACTTCAGTTGATAATACGACGACCTGAAGAGGTTCCTGGCGACGGGCAGTCCCCTTGCAGTTCCGCACCCGTTCCAGACACATCAAACACCCTGTGAAATGGCTCGCCGTCTAGCGTCGTTCGTCCTTCTGCTGATTCTGATACTGGCGATGCCGCTCGTGGCATTCGCCGGATCGGCCGGGGCGGACGCAAAACTGGACGCGCTTCTGCGTGCACGCGCGGCCGCTCCGAGGGGGCTCTCGCGAGTCATCATCCGCAGCACCCGCGGCGGCTCGGCGGCGGCGGCCCTCAAGAAAGCCGGTGGCATTGCCGGGCGACGGCTCGCGGCTGTCGACGGGCAGGTCGCGCTCCTCCCGGACGTTGCACTCCTGGAGCTCGCCGCCTCGCCGGACATCCTGTCAATCGCGCTCGACCGCCGCGTACACGGCGCCATGGAGCGCACCTCAGCGGCCATCGGCGCATCGTGGGTGCGAGACGAGCTTGGCTTCGACGGCTCCGGCGTGGGAGTCGCGATCATCGATTCGGGTGTGGCTAACTGGCACGACGACCTTGGATCGGAACGCGTCACGCATTTTGCGGACTTCATCACCTACCTGCCCTCGGCTCACGACGAGTACGGCCATGGCACGCACGTCGCGGGGATCATCGCGGGAAGCGGCTTCGACTCCGGCGGCGCACGCCGCGGCGTTGCCCCTGGCGCCAGCCTGATCGTGCTGAAGGTCCTCGACGGCGCGGGTGACGGCTATATCAGCAATGTCATCGCCGCCATCGACTACGCGATCGAGCAGCGTGCGAGATTCAATATCCGCGTGCTGAATCTGTCCGTGTCGGCCGGCGTGTTCGAGTCGTACGCCACAGACCCGTTCACCCTGGCGGCCAAACGGGCCGTAGACGCAGGCATCGTCGTCGTGACGGCCGCCGGCAACCTCGGGCGCAACGACAGGGGGCAGGTCCAGCATGGCGGCATCACGGCCCCTGGTAACGCCCCCTGGGTGCTGACCGTCGGCGCCAGCCATCACCACCGCACGGTCTCGCGGGCCGACGATACGCTGGCGGCATTCACGTCACGCGGCCCGACGAACATTGACCGTGAGAGCAAACCCGACCTCGTGGCACCCGGAGTCGGCATCGAATCGCTGGCGGCAGCCGGCAGCACCATCTACAACACGGCATCTGCGGCACGCCTGCGAGGCACGATCGACACACCGACCTCGCCGTACCTGGCCCTGACGGGATCGAGCATGTCGGCCCCGGTCGTGGCCGGCACGGTCGCGTTGATGCTCCAGGCCAACCCGTCACTCACGCCGAATCTGGTGAAGGCGATCCTGCAGTACACCGCGGAGCGGAGCGCGCGGTACGAGTCGTCCGCGCAGGGTGCGGGGTTCCTGAACGCCCGGGGCGCGGTGCAGCTGGCCGGGACGCTTCGCAACGGCGCGTCGATATCGACCGGCGGCAGGGATCCCTCTCCGTGGAGCCGCGAGATCATCTGGGGCGGTCACCGCGTGCGCGGAGGGGTGCTGACCGCCGGCGCGACCGCCTGGCGGCCTGAGGTCGTCTGGGGCGCCTCGACAACGGCCGAGGGAGACGACATCGTCTGGGGCACGAGCCTGGACGGTGAGACCGAGTGGCGCGGCGGCGGTGAGGCCGAGCTCAGCGCGCTCGACACCCCGGTGCATGTCGCTGGCTGGGCATCGTTCGTCCTCGCCGGGATCGCTCCTGACGACCGCCGGCGACTCCGGTCTGCGCCGCTGATGGAAGCACGGGGCTTTTGAGCACATGAAGTCGCTCCCGCTTCCCGCGCGGCTGTTCGTGTGCGCCGTCATGGCCACCGGGGCGGTCCTGCTGATGACGATCTTCCCACTGGACGGCTTTTCGCAGCCCAAGGTCTTCGCCGCCATCCTCATCCTGTCCTCGGTGACATCGGTCTTCAAGGTGACGCTGCCGCTCGCGCGCAGCGGCTCGACGATGTCGGTCACGTACGCGGTGGATTTCGCCTCGTTGCTCCTTCTCGGGACCGAGCAGACCATGCTCATTGCGGGCGCCAGTGCCTGGAGCCAGTGCAGCTTCAGGCGGAAGGAACGCAATCCGGTCCACCAGACGCTCTTCAGCATCGCGTCACTCGTGATCACCGTGCGGGTTGCCGGCTGGGCCTACACGGGGCTCGGTGGCGCGCCGGGACACCTGACGGACTGGACGGCCCTGACACCGCTGGCCGGCGCCGCCACAGCGTATTTCCTGGTCAACACGATCCTGATCGCCGCCGCGGTCGCCCTGTCCACGCAGCAGTCGGTGGCGAAGACGTGGAACGAAAACTTTCTGTGGACCGCCCCGAGTTATTTCGTCGGCGCCATTGTCGCGGCAGCGGTGATGTCTCTGATGCAGATGTCGGAGCGATGGCTGCTGCCGCTCGGCATCGCCCCGCTGTACCTGACCTACCGCACCTACAAGACGTACCTTGGCCGGATCGAGGACGAGCGGAGGCATGTGAAAGACATGTCCGACTTGCACCTCGCCACGATCGAAGCGCTCGCCCTGGCGATTGACGCGAAGGATCAGACCTCGCAGTCACACATCCGCCGCGTGCAGCTCTACGCTTCAGCCCTCGCACGCGCCCTGGGCATGAGCGAGCCCCACATCCAGGGGGTGAGGACCGCGGCGCTCCTCCACGACATCGGCAAGCTGGCGGTGCCGGAGCACATTCTCTCCAAGCCTGGCCCACTCACGCCGGAGGAGTTCCAGAAGATCCGCGCGCATCCCAAGATCGGCGCCGACATCCTCAACGCGGTGCCGTTCCCGTATCCGGTGGCGCCGCTCATCCTCAGCCACCACGAGCGATGGGACGGCAAGGGCTATCCGTCGGGGCTGAAGGGGGAGGAGATTCCGCTCGGGGCGAGGATCCTCTCGGTCGTTGACTACTTCGATGCGCTGATGGCGGAACGCCCGTACCACAAGGCGATGGCGTTCGACGCCGCGCTCGCGCTGCTCCAGCAGGAAGCCGGGAAGGCGCACGATCCGGCGGTGGTCGAGAAGTTCGTCGAGCTGCTGCCCACGCTGCAGCAGGAAGCGACCAGGCTGGAGCAGTCCGTGCGACGTCAGGCGCCGGCAGACCCGGCCGTGCCGATGCCCGCCCCACTCGAACCGCCGAAGAAGAACGTCTTCGACGACATCGCACTCGCGCACCGTGAGATTTACGCCCTGTATGAGATCGCGCAGGCGATGGGCACCAGCCTTGGCGTATCGGACACGATGGCGCTCATCTCCGCGAAGCTGAGCAACCTCGTGCCGTTCTCGTGCGCGGCGTTGTTCCTGTACGAAGAAGAGACCGACGCGCTGCGCTGCCGCTTCGCGACCGGGGTGGACGCGGAAGTGATCCAGCAGGTCGCCCTCCGCAACGGCGAGGGGCTGACCGGGTGGGTCGCGCGCAACAGGCGGGCGCTGGTCAACGCGCGGCCGAGCGCGGACCTCGAAGCCGCCGGCCTCGAGGCCACGACGACCCTGCAGTCGGCGCTGGTCTGCCCGCTGCTCTTCAACGACCGCTTCATCGGGACGCTCGCGGTCTACCACGTCGACGCCGCCTATCGTGACGATCATCGCCGACTGCTGGACCGTGTGTCGGAGCAGGCCGCTGCCGTCATCAACAACTCAATGGTGTTCGAGCAGACCCAGGAGGATTCGCTCACCGATCCGCTCACCGGCCTGCCGAACACGCGCTTCCTCTTCATGCACCTCACGCGTGAGCTCGCGCGCGCCGAGCGCCTCAAGTCCGAAGTGGCGCTGATGGTGATGGACCTCGACAACTTCAAGGACATCAACGACACGCACGGACATCACATCGGCGACCGCGCCCTGTGCGAAGTCGCGCGCGTCCTGCGGACGGCCATCCGGCCCTACGATATCTGCGTGCGCTATGCAGGAGACGAGTTCATCGTCGTGCTGTCGGGTTGCGGCATCGGGGAGGCCGAACACAAGCGCCAGGAGCTGCAGCGCGGCATCGAGGAGGTGTTCTTCGAGGCACGTCCGGGCAAGCGCGTGCCGCTCGGGATGAGCATCGGGACGGCAGTCTTCCCGATGGACGGCGAGTCGTACGAGTCGCTCCTTGCGACTGCCGACAGCCGGATGTACCAGGACAAGGCCTCGAGAAAGCGGCGAGGGTTCCGCGACACGACACCCCGCGCGGTCTCGTCGTCAACGGCCCCTCAGGTCAGCGAGAACGACATCCATCGCGCCGCGGCCGGAATTCTGTAACATTCCGAGTCTGTGTCAGAGCATCTGCTGCGCGTGAGTGCGGTACGCCGCGCGACCCCGTCCACGCGCGTGCTGCGCCTCGAGGGGGTCCTCGCCTATCGTGCGGGGCAGGCTGCCCAGATAGGGCCGGCATCCTCGGAGCTCACCGTTCCCTACTCGATCGCATCATCCCCGGAAGACACGGCCAGCCACGGCTACGTCGAGTTCCTCGTGAAGGTCGATGCACAGGAGCGGTGGGGTCAGCACTTCGACCCGCTGCGTCGCGGGCAGACGATGAGGGTAAGGGGGCCACTCGGTCGCTTTACGTTCCCTGAACAACCAGGCGGGCGGGACTTCCTGTTCATCGCCGGCGGCACCGGTATCGCGCCGCTGCGATCAATGCTCCGTCATGCCCGGGCCAGCGGCTATCTCGGCAGCTACCGCCTGCTGTACAGCGCACGCACGCCTGCCGACTTCGCGTACCTGCCGGAGTTGCGTGGCATGGCGCGGCGCGGCGAGCTTCAGCTGGTGCTGACAGCGACGAGGGGTGGGGATGACGTGTGGAAGGGGCATCGAGGCCGGATTGCCGTGGCGCAACTCGCTGCGCTGATCGACACGACGGCCACGCTCTGTTTCGTGTGTGGGCCCGCCGCGATGGTGGATGACGTGCCGCGAATGCTCGGAGAGTTGGGAATCGACCGGACGCTGATCCGACTCGAAGAATGGTGACTCCGGACTTCGGGTCGTCCCGAAGTCCGAAGCCAGCATGCGAGAACTCAGGGTTCGATGGTGAGCGTCGATTTGACGTTGGTGACGCCCTTCGTGTTTCGCGCCAGCGCGATGGCTTTGTCTTCTTCCATCTTGCTCTTGACGCGACCCGAGAGCGTGACCACGCCCTTGAAGGTGTCGACGTCGATCCGCAGAGCCCCAACCATCGGGTCGTTGACAAACGACGTCTTCACGCGAGTGGTGATCGTGGCGTCGTCGATGGTTTCACCAACGCTCTTGCCGCACGCGGAAAGGAGCAGCGGCGCGACCAGGATGAGTGCGAGAAATGCGATCCGAAACGAGTTCTTCTGTCTATTCATGCATGTGCCTCCAACCCCGAAAAGCCTGCAAGCTACATGCCCGTGGCGTGATAGCCGCAGTCCACCATCAGGATCTCGGCGGTGACGGCGCGGCTGGCGGGACCGATCAGGAACATAGCCGCGTCGGCCACCTCGGCCGTCTCGACCGTGCGGCGCAGCGGAGCGCGATCGCGGTAGAGCTGAAGGATGCTGCTGAAGCCCGAAATCCCCGAGGCCGCGAGAGTCTTGATCGGACCGGCTGAGATGGCGTTGACCCGGATGTTTTTCGCTCCCAGGTCGGCGGCGAGATATCGGACGCTCGACTCGAGAGCCGCCTTCGCGACCCCCATGACGTTGTAGTTCTGGAAGACGCGCTCGCTGCCGAGGTACGTCAGGGTCACGATGCTGCCACCCCCCCGGCGCTCCATGAGCGGCATGGCCCCGCGCGCGAGCGCGATGAGTGAATACGCGCTGATGTCGAGCGAGACCCGAAAACCCTCGCGCGACGTCTGCACGAACGGTGCGGCCAGTTCTTCTCGCGGCGCGAAGGCCGCGCCATGCACGACGAAGTCGAGACCGCCGAAGGTCGTATCGATCTCGGCGAAGACCTTCGCGATCTGTGCATCATCGGTCACGTCGAGCGGCAGGATCAGCGGATCGGTCAGCCCGGCAGAGAGGTCGCGCACATTCTCTTCGAGCCGCTCCCCCTGGTAAGTCACCGCCAGCCGCGCCCCGGCAGCGGACGCCGCCTGCGCGATGGCCCACGCGATCGAGCGCTTGTTGGCGACACCGACGATGAGGCCTGTCTTGCCCGCGAGGTCTGTCATGTTGTCAGCTCTCTGAAAGCTATTTCGTCCTGGGGGGCAGCAGCTTCTTCGGAAACTTCGCCATCACGGTGTAGTTGGGATCGACGGCGTTCGCAATCCGCGAATGCCCGGCCTGCGAGACGACCTGGTACGCGTCGAGCTTGTCGAAACCGT
>DATLXP010000301.1:0-18090 GCA_035575695.1 Vicinamibacterales bacterium | reverse complement strand
GGTACGCGCGGGCGTTCGAGCAGGCGCATCGCCACCACGGCGTCTTCGATGGCGAGCCACGCCCCGCCGCTTCTGACGCGGTTGCACCAACTGCAGCATGTCACCAGATCCTGGCCGCCTGGCTCGAGCAACGCAAGCGCTCCCGGCCTCCGGGAGGCAACCGACAGGACGCGGGTGCGAAACTCCGTGTCTCGCCCGATGGGCGCCACGCTCATCCGCATCCAGCGCAGACACGTGGGGGAATCGCACCGGAAGGGAATCGACAGCACTTTGCCGACCTCATGGGCCCGACGGATGATCCTGTCGTACACGTATTTCGTTTCGGAGTCGCCCACGAAATCATTCAGGAGGCGTCCGACGACCGCTCCGCCTGTGAGCTCGATGCCGTTATTGATCCTGGCGAACTGATCCCAGACGTCATTGACGTCAACGATTCGCCCCTCGTGATCGATGCGATACACGAGCTCTCCACTGCCGGTCGTCGTAAAGTGCATGAATCTCCCTGTCGGGCCGAGGGCTGAGCAATACGCGTGCCGACGCAGGCCTCCGTTTTACGGGACAATTCGCGGACGATGTAACGCGGGAGAGTCTGGGATGTATCAACAGCCCACGCGCTCGGAGCCGGATATTACAAATGCCAGACATCACCTCGGAAGACTTTCGCGCCGTCGAGAGGTCGGGAACGATCGTGCAGGTAGGCGGACATGGATAACGTCTGCCACACGCTCGTGGGGGTCGCGGCAGCGCGAGCCGGGCTGAACACGAAGACCCGGCTGGCCACCGTCACACTCGCGGTCGCAGCAAACCTTCCGGACATCGACGTGCTCGTCTTCGCGACCGACATTCCATCGGTGGCGTTCCGGCGGGGCTGGACCCACGGCCCCGTCGCGCACGTGCTCCTGCCGATCGCGCTGGCGGGCGTGATGTGGGTCGTTGCCGGACGGATCAGACCTGCCTCGCCCCACAGAAGCTTTCGCTGGCTGCTCGCGCTCTCCTTCATCGGCGTCGGCACGCACATCTTTCTCGATTATCTGAACAACTACGGCGTCCGGCTCCTGATGCCGTTCTCGGAACGCTGGTTCTATGGCGACGCTGTCTTCATCGTCGACGTCTGGCTCTGGGGGATGCTCGGTATCGGCGCACTGCTCGCGCGCGGGGGTCGCACACGCCTTCGCGGATCGGCCTGGTGGCCGCTTCGCTGTACATCATCGTGATGCTGGTGTCGGCGCGCTCGGCGCGCGCCATCGTCGCCGGGCAATGGACAGGTGCCACCGGCTCCCCGCCCAGCGCCCTGATGGTCGGACCCGTTCCCCTCGATCCGTTCCGGAAGACGGTCATCGTCGACGCCGGCGACCGGTACGTCACCGGCACGTTCCGGTGGATGTCGCGCCAAGCTGACTTCGACCCCGTGCACATCCCGAAGCACGCGGACGCGGCGTTGACACACGCCGCCAGGGCCCAGGACCCCGCATTCGATGCCATCCTCATCTGGGCTCGCTTCCCCTACTGGGAAATCAGCGAGAAGCCGGAAGGCCGAACGGTCACGTTGAAGGATGTCCGGTTCGCGCAAGTGACCCGTGGTGGATTTTCAGCCACCACCATCGTGCAGCAGCCTTGAAGGGCTGCGCTACGATTGTCCAGCGCGACACGGACTCCCGTAGCGCAGGCCTTCAGGCCTGCCTGATATGCTGGCGTCTTCCCCGCCCATGCAGGACCTCACGACCGGCTCCGTCACCCGCCACATCCTGAAAACCACCGGCTTCATGCTGGTGACGATGCTCTTCCAGACGCTGTATTTTCTCGTCGATCTCTACTGGGTCGGGCGGCTGGGCAAAGAAGCGGTCGCTGCGGTGAGTGTCGCCGGGAACCTCACGTTCATCGTGCTGGGGGCCACGCAGATGCTCAGCGTGGGCACGACGACCGTGGTATCACACGCGGTCGGGCGGAAGGATCGCGAGCGCGCACTGTTTGCCGCGAACCAGTCCCAGGGCCTCGGGATCGCCTGCGGCCTCCTCTTCTTCGTCGTCGCCATGACGCTGCGTGAAGCGTATGCGGACCTGCTCGGCGCAGATGCCTTGACGAGACAGCTGGCCGGGGATTATCTGCGCTGGTTCATCCCCGCAATGGCGCTGCAGTTCCCGATGGTGTCCATGAGCGCCGCCCTCCGCGGCACGGGCAACTTCAAGCCGGGGATGATCGTGCAGACGAGCACCGTCATCATCAACATCATCCTGGCCCCGGTGCTGATCTTCGGAGCTGGAACCGGGCGCCCACTCGGCGTGGGTGGAGCGGCGATTGCGAGTCTCATCGCGCTCGTGGTGGGGACGCTGTGGCTCGCGACATACTTCCGCGGTACGGACGCGTACCTCCACTTTCGTCCAGCCGACTGGAGACCCCGGATGGCGGAGTGGGGACGGATGCTGAAGGTGGGCTTGCCGGCCGGCGCCGAATTCGCGCTGATGGCGGTCTACCTGCTGATCGTGTACACCGTCAGCCGGCCGTTCGGGTCAGCAGCGCAGGCGGGGTTCGGCATCGGCCTGCGCATCGTGCAGGCCGGCTTCCTGCCTGTCGTGGCGCTCGGCATCGCGGTGGCGCCGGTCGCCGGTCAGAACTATGGCGCGCACCACGGCGCGCGCGTGCGGCAGACCTTCACGTCCGGGGCGATGATGGCCGCCAGCCTGATGCTGGCGTTGGCCCTTCTGTGCCATTTTGCTCCGGCGGCGCTCATCGGCTTCTTTTCGGACGACCCGGGTGTCATCGCCGTCGGCGCCGAATACCTGCGTATCTGTGCCTGGAACTTCATCGCCTCCGGCGTGATCTTCGTCGCCTCAAGCATGTTCCAGGCCATGGGTAACACCCTGCCGCCTCTCTTCACATCGTTCGGGCGCGTCGTGGTCGTCTCGGTGCCCGTCGTGCTGCTCGCACGCATGCCCGGTTTCGAGCTCCGGTGGATCTGGTACCTCTCCGCCGCGTCGATCTGGATCCATCTCGCCGCGAACCTGTTGCTCCTGCGGCGGGAGTTTCGCAGGTCCCTTGGTTCTCTCGTCCCCACGTGATTCGGTGGCCCTCTGTGACTCTGTGGTTGAATTCGCAGATCGGCAGACTCACCACAGAGCCACAGAGATCCACGGAACCTACAGACCTACTTCTTCGGCCGCGCCGGGAGCTCAAGTGTCCCGGTCAGGGGCACCCCCATGGGACCGACGGGGATGTACACCACCGTGTGGTTCGGCGAGTTGACCATCTGCTTCTGCGCCTCGATCGCCTCGTGCTGGATGTACATCGGGCTCAGCTGACCTCGAATGATCTGCATGGAGTTGGCGATGCCGAGCGCCTGCACTTCACGCTTCTCCCGTTCTTTCTGCTCGATGGCGATCTCGGTGTCCTTCCGCTGCAACTCCTGCGTGGCGGCAAGCTTGCGTGACACGGCATCGGCCACTTCCGCCGGATACTGCACGTTCCCGACGACCACACTGGTGATCCTGAACGGGCTGTTTTCGGCGTAGGCGCGGATCCTGGCGAGCACGGTGTCACCAATGGGGATCAACGCGTCCTTCACCTCGAGACCGTTGCGTCGCTGGACCTCGTCACGGGCATACGTGCGAAGCGGCTCGCGAATGAAGTTGCCGTACGCGACCTTCACGATCGCGTCCGGATCCTTCTCCGTGCTGCTGTTCGCGACCGTCGTGCTGAAGCGATCCATGAACAACGGGACCTTCGAATCGTCCACGCTCCAGACGGTGTGCACGCGGAAGGCGATCTGCAGGTTGTCCCGGCTCAGCACCGCTTCATCATTCGAGAAGTTCTCGGTGTAGGTGTACGGTGTGATGCTGACGTTGGTCACGTCGAGCAGCCACGCACGCCCCGCGGACGTGGGGCCGCGCTGCACGCCGTAGAATCTCGACTTGCCAAAGACCGCGCCTTTCGTCAGGTACCCGACATAGCCGGCCGGGGTGAACGGATTGCGAGACCCCAGCAGCCAGACGACGATGAGCGGGGTCAGCACGGCGAACACCAACAGGGTGCGGACGTGCGTGATCCGCCTCTGCGTGCTCGGGGACGAAGCAAGGGAATCGTCGGACGACGGGCGGGATCCGCCCCAGGGAAGGGAAAACACGGCTAACCTCCAAGTGCCGACGGGGTTAGCTGACGGGCTCGAGGTTGGAAGTCCTCTAGGTCCTGCGACCATTCGCCCCGTGAGCGCTTGATTGCGCCCGGTGGTTCCCCCGCAACGCTTCGTGAGCGTCTTAGGCGTCTGAAATCAACCTACGCCTGTTTCGCCCGTCCGTCAAATCACACCGTGCGATTTTGAGACAGCGACACTCGTAGCCCTGGGCTGCTATCCGCGGGAGTCACTCGTAGCGCAGCCCTTCAGGGCTGCCGTTCAGGCACCGCCGTCGCGGGCAGAAAGCTCACCGCAATCGCCCCCGCGATGGCGAGCGCCACGAGAATTGCGAAGCCGCTGGCGTAGCTCCCCGTGGTGTCACGCAGGCCGGCGACGACCATCGGTACAACGGCTTCGGCCACGCCGTCGGCAGTGAGGACGACCCCCATCACGCGTCCCATGATGGCCACGCCGTACAGGTCCGCCGCCATGAGCGGGATGATCATGTAGTCACCGCCGAGGCCGATCCCGAAGACGAATGCGCACGCCATCAGCACGGGCGCGGTGGGGGCGTAGAAGAGCGGCGGGATCGCGGCCGCCACGATCACGTACACGAGCAGCATCACCCGGCGCTTGGGCCAGCGGTCTGCAAGCCATCCCATGAGGAGCCGCCCCACCAGGCTGCCGATGAGCACGAGTGAAAGAGTCGAATCGATCATGCCCTGCGGGAACTTGCGATCGAGACTGAGATACAACGCCAGGTTCTGCATCGTGCCGCCGACGGCGCCGATCGACGCCATGCTGCCCAGCGTGAGCAGATAGAAGGCGGGCCTGGAGAGGATGCCGGAGAGCGACAACCGGGGGGCATTCGCGCGGGTGGCGGGCGCGTCCGGCTCGCGGACGAAGTAGGCGGCAGGAAACGACACGAGGATCATCAGGATGCCGAGCACGCGCAGCGCGCCACGCCAGCCGAACGTCTGCGTCAGCGCGAACGCGAGCACGGGCACGAGGGCACCGCCCAGACCAATCCCAAGGTAGGCGGTGCCCATCGCCTTCCCTCGCGCGCGGTCGAACCAGCGGGCCAGCAGCACCTGGTTCGGCAGCGGCCCTCCGCAGACGTACCCGAGCGCGTTGAAACCGTAAAACAGGTAGAACCCCGCGAACGTCGTCACATACGACAGTCCGATCAGCGCCCCGCCGGCCATGAGAATGCCGACGAGCATCAGGCGGCGCGGACCCAGTCGATCCACGAGGCGGCCGGCGAGCACGCCGAATGCGAGCGCCACGACGATCTTGCTGTAGGCGTTACCCGACGTGACTTCCTTCCGCGTCCACCCGAGTTCCTGCACGAAGAACGGGTAGAAGCGCGGCAGGCCGTAGAGGGCGAATCCGACCACCGCGAAGAGCGCGAGAAACGCCGTGACGACCGCGAAGACCTGGCCGCGCTTCAGCTGTGCAGGATCCGTCATGGCTGACCGGGCGCCTTGTGTGCGCGCAGTCGGATCGCGTCTGGATGCGCCACGTAGAACGGATCCAACGGAAAGCAGCCCGACACGAGCCCGAGCCGCGGCCCGGTGGTGCAGTCGCTGAACGTCCGGCAGATCCCCTTCCGCCGCAGCGGCGCACCACTCAGTACGTCGGCCGGCAGTTCGGGGTACGAGAGCACGACCCGCCCGAGGCCCACGAAGTCGGTCGACCCGCTGCGGATGGCGGACTCGGCCACGTGCGGGAGCCACTCCTGCAGATAGGTGTAGCCGGAGCCCACGAACGCCATCTCGGGGAACTCGGTCTTCAGCCGGGCCGTCGCATCGATCTGCCGGGCCACACCGCGGAGCGGATCCTCCGGTGGTTCGTACCCATCGCTCGGAGGGAACGCGGCCGGACGCTGGACGTGCGGGCAATAGTACGGACTGCCCCCCGTGATGCAGATCCACTTGACGCCGCGCGCCGAGAGCATCCGGAGCACGGCACGCGCGTCGTCGAGCGCGGCGTCCATGTTGTCGTGCTGCACGAGGCCGAACGCGTGCCCATAACCGGCGGGATCCGTTTCGGGTTCGCCTCGGCCGTCGGATCCCTTTCTGAACGGCACGACATCGAACGCGGACAGGCGCACGCCGATCTCGAGCCCGGGCGCACAGGCGCGGATGCCGTCGATGACGTCGCGGAGGAAGCGCGTCCGGTTCTCGAGGCTGCCACCGTACCGGCCCTCGCGGGAGCGCGCGCTCAACAGCTCGTGGAGCAGGTAGCCGTGACAATGCTTGATGTCGACGAATCGAAAGCCGATGTCGCGAGCGATCCTCGCCGCGCGGATGAAATCTTCGGCGATCGCGTCGAGGTCTCCGTCCGACAACACCTCGACGCCAGCATGGAAGCGCCCGTCGAGGATCGGATGGCGATAGGCGGCGAGCGGACGCGGCCCCTCCGCCGTCGGCCGCGCAAAGCGGCCCGAATGGGTGAGCTGAAGACCGATGTGGAGATCATCGGCGGACGAGGTGCCGAATCGCTCGACGTGGGCGCCCACGAGCGCCGATCGCAGATCGGCGAGCGCGCCCTTATTGGTGTCGCTGATGACGAGCTGGTTGGGGTTGGCGCGGCCGTCAGGACGCACCGCCACCGCTTCCCCGCCCCAGATCAATTTCGCGCCGCTCCGACCGAAGTTCCGCCAGCGCCGGATCGTCAGGTCGCCGGGCGCGCCGTCGAGGGTGGCATCCCACCCTTCCATCGGCAAAATGCAGAAGCGATTGCCAACCGTCGTCCCGTTCACCGTCAACGGGGCGGCGAGCGGCGACGATCCGGCCGGTGCGAGCGCGTCGACGAATGGAAGGCTGATGCCGCTGGCGTCCAGGTGCGCCCGGAACGCGGCCGCCGTTTTCATCGACGCGATGCGTGGGAAGCGCGCCTCGGTCATCGACAGGACCCAGGTCGTTGCCGGTCGCGGGTCATGCGGGTGCCGTCCTGACGCCTGCGTAGCTTCCGAACGTCATCGGCCGATGCGACCCATCGTCTGGCGTGATGAGCGCGAGCACGTTGGGATGCGTCGAGCAGTACTGGTGTGCGAGGTCTGGTCCGCCGATCAGGAACGCGGTGGAGAGCGCGTCGGCGGTGGCCGCGTCGGTCGTGACGACGCTCGCGCTCAGGACGCCCGCCGCAGGCCAGCCGCTGCGCGGATCGATGACGTGTCCGAAGCGCACGCCATCCACCTCGACGAACTGCTCACCGGCGCCGCTCGTGCCGACCGCGCCGTGCGCCAGGTGGAGCGTGGCGAGACGCTCGTTGGTGACGGCCGACCTGAGGTCCACCGGCCACGGATCGTCGCCGCCGCCGGAGGCGAGGATGCTGCTGGAGCCGGCCGAGAGCAACGCACGCCGCACGCCGCGCGCCTGCAGCAGGGCCCCGAGGCGATCGAGCGCGAAACCCTTCCCGATGGCGCCGAGATTCAGCGCGACGCCAGGTCGGTCGAATGACACGCTGCAGTGCCCGCTGTCGAGACGGACATGCCCCATGCCCACGTCCGCGCGCGCGGCGTCGATGTCGCTCTGCTCAGGCAGCCGTCCGTCCCGCTGCAGGAAACCCCAGCATCGACTGAGCGGAGTGGACGTGATGTCAAAGGCGCCCTCTGTGGCGCGGTGCACACGTTCGCAGATCGCGAGGACGGCAAAGAGCTCCGGATCCACGACGACCGGGCCGGCGTGCGCGCCACGATTGACGCGCGCCAGTTCGCTCGTGTCGCGGAAGATCGTCATCAGATCCTCGAGGCGGTCCGCGTAATCGAGGGCTTCGCGCGCGAGCGGCGTGGCGCCGCTGTCTTCACCAGGCAGGACGACCTCGAAACGGCACGCCATCACCTGCCGGTGCACGCGGAGCCAGAAGTCGGCGGTCGGTGCATGACCGGTGGCTGGAGTGCGGAAGAAGTCGCGGCGGGTGACGCGCCGGGGCCCAAGCATCGGCAGGGATCATATATGATGCGCCGCGGTGACAGCCTCATGATGCAGTTCGATCGCGTGCGGTCGCCGCGCGACCTCGTGCCGGCCATCGACCGCATGTTCGACGTCTCGGCAGGCAAGATCCATTCGCTCGAATCCACGTGGCCCCGTGAGGCGGGCGCTCCCGTCTTCACGGTCAACGGTGTCTACCAGTCGCGCGGCTGGACGGAGTGGACGCAGGGCTTTCAATTCGGATCCGCCGTGCTCCAGTTCGACGCGACCGGCGACCGCGAGTTTCTCGAGCTCGCGCGCACGCGGACGGTCGAGCGCATGGCCTCGCACCTCACGCATGTCGGGGTGCATGATCACGGCTTCAACAACGTCAGCACGTATGGGGGGCTGTGGCGGCTGGCGCGCGAGGGGCGTTTCGAGGCTGACGCCTGGGAGCTCCGCTTCTACGAACTGGCCCTCAAGGTGAGCGGCGCGGTGCAGGCCCGCCCTGGACGCGCACGGCTGACGGCGGCTTCATCCACTCGTTCAACGGCGCGCAGTCGCTGTTCGTCGACACCATGCGCACCCTCCGTGCGCTCGCCCTGTCGCACGCGCTCGGCCATCACCTGTCAGAGGAGCAGGATGCCGCGATCAGCCTGCTCGAACGCCTCGTACAACATGCCGACGCGACGGCGCGCTTTGCCATTTACTACGGTCAGGGACGCGACGCCTACGACGTCCGCGGGCGGACGGCGCACGAAAGCCTGTTCAATCCCGAAAATGGCGTCTACCGCGCACCGAGTACCCAGCAGGGCTACTCCCCCTTCAGCACGTGGACGCGCGGACTGGCGTGGGCCATGCTGGGATTCACCGAACAGATCGAGTTTCTCCAGGCGGAGAGCCCGGAGGTGATCGAGTGGATGCTCGACGCCGCGCGCGCCACGTGCGACTTCTATATCGAATCGGCCGCGGCGGCCGATGGGGTCCCGTACTGGGACACCGGCGCGCCGGGGCTCTCCGCGCTACCGGATTGGGGCTCGCGCAGGTCGGACCCGTTCAACGACCATGAACCCGTGGACAGCTCTGCGGCAGCGATCGGCGCGCAGGGGCTCCTGCGCCTCGCGCAGATTCTCTCTGGACGGGGCCAAGACGGCAGCCGGTACGAACAGGCCGGGCTGCTCGTGCTCGAGACGCTGCTCGACGAGGACGGTCCGTATCTCAGCCTGGATTCGGGCCATCAGGGTCTGCTCCTGCACTCGATCTACCACCGTCCCAACGGATGGGATCACGTGCCGGACGGGTCACGGATCCCTCGCGGGGAGTCGTGTCAGTGGGGGGACTACCATCTGCGTGAAGCGGCCCTTCTCGCGCGGCGTCTCGCGACGAACGGACCATACCTGACCTTCTTCGGCCCCCGATGACCAACTCCGAACGCCCCGCCCGTCCAAATGAGCCCGTCGCACGTGAGCCCGTCGCACCAGAGCACGTCGCACGTGAGCACGCGGCCCGTCAGCACGTCGCACGTCCCGCACATAGCACCTCGCACGTCGCACTTGTCACCGGCGGCACCCGAGGCATCGGCCTCGGAATCGCCGAATCGCTCGCGCACGATGGCTGGCATCTCGCGCTCTGTGGCGTGCGCGGGGCCGCGGAGGTCGCCGACGTACTCGGCCGTTTCGCGGGGCGCGCCGACTACTTCCAGGCGGACATCTCCTCCCGTGAGGATCGGGCCTGCCTGGTCCAATGGACCGCCGAACGGTTCCCCGGCCGTCTCCACGCGCTTGTGAACAACGCCGGACGCGCCCCGCGCGTCCGCGCCGATCTGCTGGATGCCACCGAAGACAGCTTCCGGGAACTGATCGAGACGAATCTTGGGGGTCCGTACTTTCTGACCCAGGCGATCGCCCGGCAGATGCTCGCCACCAGAACAGAGGCGCCGGACGCGTCCGGTGGCATCGTGTTCCTGACGTCCGTCTCGGCGGAGATGGCGTCGGTCAATCGCGGGGATTACTGCGTTAGCAAGGCGGGGCTTGCGATGGCGGCGAAACTGTTCGCCGTGCGGCTGGCGCCCGAGGGCATTCCCGTGTACGACGTGCGCCCGGGGATCATTGCCACCGACATGACGTCGGCCGTGCGCGACGTGTACGACACCCGCATCGCGGAAGGACTCGTGCCGCAGCGCCGCTGGGGACAACCGGCAGACGTCGGGCGGGTGGTCGCCGCCCTCCTGCGGGGCGACGTCCCCTACGCGACCGGATCGGTCACTCACGTCGATGGTGGACTCGCGATCCCGAGGCTCTAGCATTCGGCCGTACGTGATGGTGTACGATCTGCCCGAACAGCATCACGAGACCGCATGAAAATTACAGACGCGCGCGTCATCATCTGCTCCCCCGGACGCAACTTTGTGACGCTCAAGGTCACGACCGAGGACGGCATCTACGGCCTGGGCGATGCGACGCTCAACGGCCGTGAGCTCGCGGTGGCCAGCTACCTCACCGATCACGTCATCCCTCTCCTCATCGGTCGTGATGCGCGTCGGATCGAGGATACGTGGCAGTACCTCTATAAGGGGGCCTACTGGCGGCGCGGGCCCGTCACGATGAGCGCCATCAGCGCGGTGGATACGGCGCTCTGGGACATCCTCGGCAAGTCGGTGGGTCGGCCCGTCTACGAACTGCTCGGCGGAGCCTCGCGTGAACACGTGATGGTGTACGGGCACGCGAACGGGTCGAGCGTCGAGGACACCGTGACGGCTGTCGGGCGGTACGTGTCGGCGGGCTATCAGGCGGTGCGCGCGCAGTGCGCCATCCCCGGCATGCCGCACGCGTACGGCGTCGGCCGCGGGGACCTGTACTACGAGCCTGCGGAGCGCGGCAAACCGCCGGAAACCGCGTGGAGCACCGAGCGGTACCTGCACTTCGTCCCCACGCTCTTCGAACGCCTGCGCCGGGAATTCGGACCCGCCGTCCACCTGCTGCACGACGTCCACCATCGATTGACCCCGATCGAAGCGGGGCGTCTCGGCAAGAGCCTCGAGCCGTACCATCTGTTCTGGATGGAGGATCCGGTCCCGGCTGAGCTCCAGGAAGGGTTCCGCCTGATCCGCCAGCACACGACGACACCGATCGCCGTCGGTGAAGTGTTCGATTCCATCTTCGACTGCCAGCAGTTGATCACCAACCAGTGGATCGATTACATCCGGACGACGGTGGTTCACGCGGGCGGCATCAGTCACCTCCGCAAGATCGCGAGCCTCGCCGAGCTCTATCACGTGCGCACGGGCTCGCATGGCGCCACCGACCTCAGCCCCGTCTGTATGGGAGCGGCGCTGCATTTCGATCTGAGCGTCCACAATTTCGGGGTGCAGGAGTACATGCGTCACACTCCGGAAACCGACACCGTGTTCCCGCACGCGTACACGTTCGCCGACGGCGCGATGCACCCGGGCAACGCGCCTGGTCTCGGCGTGGACATCGACGAGGACCTCGCGGCTCAGTACCCGTACGAGCCGGCCTATCTGCCGGTCGCGCGCAAGCAGGACGGCACGATGCACAGCTGGTGACATGGAGCCTACAGTGACAATGCCTCACTCCACCCTCCTCGTTCCTAACCGGCGCGAGTTCCTGACGGTGATCGGCGCCGTCGGCGCCGCGTCGCTCCTCGGCGAGCGGTGGGCGGCGGCCGCTCCCGGACGCATCAGCGTTGGCTACGCGTCCATCACCTGGGACGGCCAGGACCTCGCCGCCATCCGTGACGTGTCGGAGCTCGGCTTTCCAGGCATCCAGCTGCGCTCGAACATCCTCAAGGAATACGGCGACAAGCCGGCAGCCCTCACAGAGATCCTCGCCACGCACAAACTGACGATGGTGGCGCTCTCGAGCGGCGCCCTGCGCATCGACCAATCGTTCGAACGAGATGAGATCGCAACGCACACGCGGAACGCCCGCTTCGTGAGGGATGTCGGCGGTTTGTATCTGCAGGTGACCGACGCGCGACCGAAACGCGACCTCACGCCCGACGACTACACCCGCCTCGGACGGCTGCTGACCGAACTCGGCAAACGCACCGCTGGGATCGGCGTCCCTCTCGGATACCACAACCACATGCACACCCTCGGCGAACGTCCGGAGGAAGTGGACTGGATCATGGACGCCGCCGATCCGCGATACGTGAAGCTGGAGCTCGACGTCGCGCACTACCACATGGGTGGCGGGGATCCGGTCAAGGCCATCCGGGCCTACAAGGACCGCCTGCTCTTCCTGCACATCAAGGACGTCGAGACACCCGTGCCCGGCGCGACGGGAGACCTCTCCCGCTCCTATCGTTTCGTGGAGCTCGGGCGCGGGAAGGTAGACCTGAAGGGAATTTTCAGGGCGCTCGACGAGACGGGGTTCCAGGGTTGGGCCGTCGTGGAGCTCGATCGCGTCCCCGACAACGCGCGCACCCCGAAAGAATCGGCGCAGATCGCTCACACCTACCTCGAGGGGCTGGGGGTCAGCGTCGGCGCGGGTCGGCCGACACCGGAGGCCACCCAGGCCGTGTGGGTCCCGCTGTTCGACGGCAAGACGCTCAATGGATGGCGCGCGTACAAACAGCCGGATGCCACGGCAACCCGATGGAAGATCGAAGACGGGATGCTCACGGTCGACCCAGCCGCCGGACGCGACACACGCGGCGCGCTTGACCTCATCACGACCGGCACGTACGACGAGTTCGAGCTGGCGTGGGAATGGAAGGTCGCGCAGGGCGGGAACAGCGGCGTCAAATATCTGCTGCTCGAGGACCGCGAGAGCGCGATCGGGCACGAGTACCAGATCATCGACGATGAGAGACATGCGGATGCGAAGATCGGCCCGCATCGGCAGACGGCGGCGCTGTACGACGTCATCCCTGCCGCCGACCGTCCTCTCAAGCCAGCCGGCGAGTTCAACGACAGCCGGATCATCGTGCAGGGCCGCCGCGTCGAGCACTGGCTCAATGCCAAGCGCGTCCTGGTGTACGAGCTCGGAAGCCCCGAGCTCCTCGGCGCCGTCGCGAGGAGCAAGTTCAAGGGCATCGACCGGTTCGGCACGCCGCAGACGGGACACATCCTGCTGCAGGACCACGGCGACCGGGTCTGGTACCGCAACATCAGGATCCGCAGGATCGGTTCAGGAGGTGTGCGATGACGGAGTCCACCCGCTCGAGACGAGAGTTCATCAGGATCGCTGGCGCCGGCGCCGCGGGCCTCGCGCTGTCCTCACCCGCGGCATCGCAGTCGCGCATCCGTGGCGCGAACGACCGCGTGCGCGTCGGCATCGTCGGGTTCTCCGACCGGTGCAGGACCGACCTGCTTCCGTCGTTCGTGAAGCACGCCGCGGAGCTGAACTTTGAGGTGGTCGCGGTCTCCGACATCTGGAACCGGCGACGGGACGAGGGGGGCGCCTTCGTCGAGAAGCTGACGGGCGCCCGGCCCGCGCTCTGCCGCAACAACGACGAGCTGTACGACAGACGCGACGTGGACGCGGTGATCATCGCCACGTCGGACTTTCAGCATGCGCTTCACGGCGTGGAGGCGATGAAGGCCGGGAGGGATGCGTATATCGAGAAGCCGATGGCCAACACGATGGCCGACGCGAAGGCGCTTCGCGCAGCCGTCAAGGAATATGGACGCGTGGTGCAGATCGGCACGCAACGCCGAAGCTCCCCCAAATATCAGCGCGCGCACGACTTCATCAAGTCCGGAAAGTTCGGCGACATCGTCATGGCGGAGATGACCTGGAACGTGAACCAGCCCGGACGCTGGCGGCGGCCCAAGCTCGTCGCCGACCTGCGCCAGGAAGACACCGACTGGAAGCGGTTCCTCATGAACCGGCCGCAGGTGCCCTTCGATGCACGAAAGCATCTCGAGTACCGGCTGTTCTGGCCCTACTCCTCCGGCATCCCCGATCAGTGGATGGTCCACCAGATCGATACCGTGCACTGGTTCACCGACCTTCCGCGGCCGCGGAGCGTCGTCGCCAATGGCGGGATCTACCTGTGGCGCGACGGGCGGCAGAATTACGACACGATGACGGCGGTGTTCGATTACGGCCCGCTCAACGATCCCACCAAGGGCTTTCAGGTCGTCTACAGCTCGCGGATGACCAATGAGGCCGGGGACGTGAAGGAGCTGTACTACTCGAACGGCGGCACGCTGAACCTCGACACTGGCGAAGTCACCCCCGAAGGCGGCCTTCAGGAGCGGCACGCGAAAGCGATGAACATGCAGCCGAACCAGCTCGAGAAGGTGACGCTGGCGCCGAAGGGTGAACGGACGGCGACGACCGCCAGCACCGGCGTCGACAACGACACCAGCGCGAACGTGCGCAACTGGATGGAGTGCGTACGCAGCCGCAAGACGCCGAATGCGGACATCGAAGCGGGTTACCGGCACTCCGTCGCGCTCTGCATGACGATCGCCGCGCTGCAGACGGGTCAGCGCATCACGTTCGACGACACAAAGCAGGAGGTCGTCGTCGGCGCTCCGTCGCGGACGTGACGCACATCGGCATCCTCGGCGCGGGCAATATCAGCGACACGCACGTGCGCGCGGCGCAGGCGCTTGCCGGGGTCGGGATTTCCGCCGTCTACTCTCCTACCCTCTCGAACGCGCAGCGGCTCGCTGACGCCGCGGGGGCCACCGCCTACGACGACCTCGCGCGATTCCTCGCGCACACGCCGCTCGATCTTGTCCTCATCGGGAGCCCGCCCGGGCTGCATGCGGAGCAGGCCATCGCGGCCATCGAACGCGGACTGCACGTCCTGATCGAAAAGCCGCTCGACGTCTCGAGCGCGCGCGTGAGCGCGGTCATCGCCGCTGCCGCGAGGGGTCGTGTTCAGGTTGGGGTCTTCTTCCAGGATCGGCTCAAGCCGGATATCGTCCGGGTCAAGAGTCTGATTGAGGATCAGCGCCTTGGGAAGCCCGTCATGGCCTCAGGGCGCGTGAAATGGCACCGCCCGCCCGACTACTACGGCGACTCACGGTGGCGAGGCAGGACGGCACTCGACGGTGGCGGCGCCCTGATGAGCCAGGGTATCCATACGGTGGATCTCCTGCAGTGGATGTTCGGGCCCGTCGTGTCGGTGACGGCGGCCATCGCGACGCGCATCCACGCGATCGAATCGGAAGACACCGCTGCAGCGACCCTCACGTTCCGCAGCGGTGCGATCGGTGTGATCGAAGCGACGACGTCGGTGTATCCCGGTTACGCACGCCGGCTGGAGTTGACGGGGAGCGAGGGCACCCTGATCGTCGAGGGGGATACGCTGATCGCCGAAGACCTGCGGGAGGCCCAGCGCCACAGCGAGGCCCCAGACCTGGCGCCCTCCACACCTCCCGACGCCGCCGCCGTGACCGCGACCGTCGCCGATGCCGAGCCTCACGCCAGGGTCATCGCGGACTTCATCGAGGCGGTGGGTTCGGGCCGCGCGCCGATGTGCGACGCGCACGAAGGACGCAAGAGCATCGCGATCATCGAGGCGATCTATCATTCCGCGCGGACGAGGCGGGCGGTCGCTGTGGGGGAGTGATCCGGTATCAACCCGTCTCAAGACTCACCGCTGAGGGCGCGGAGGGCGCGGAGAACATAATCATCCTTCAACGGAACCCGGTGACAATCCGAGCACCAGTAGGTCAGCCGAGTTATCCTTTGCCAGAATCGGCAGTTCCTCATTTCTAGCTTGGTCGAGCCCAGTGTCGCGGCGAGGTCACGTCGGGGCCACGGCGCGATGCGCCCAGCGCGCTGCGTCAAGTTCGAAATAGGAGGATGGCCTTAGACGTCGAGCCGCTTCTTCTGCTTGATCGCTTCTCGCGGTGAGACCTGCACGCCGGTCTGGCGCGCGGCGGCGGACCCTTCCTCGAAGAGCGCCGATGCCCACGCCACGCCGGTCGTGGCCCCCCGGTTATCGCCTGAGCCCCTCGTCCTTGCGCGGCGCATCAGTGGCGGGTCCTGTCGCCGGACCAGCCCCCCCGGCGCCACGCGCCCCGCGCCGCTCGGGTCGGGCGGGGTCGCTCACTCGATCACTTCATCGCCCCTCCCGTGTGCGCGCGCTCGATGCCACCCCCTTTTGGCGTTCGGCGGCGTGCGATCCGGACTGCGTCGGACGAGCCAAATCTCCGGGCGATCTCGTTCCCTACGGTGGTGCCGCGTTCAATCTGCGTGCGGGCCCAGACCCCGAGTCTCAGGATCAGCTGGAACTCCTCCGGGAGGTAGTCCCACCTGTAGTTGTTGCACAGCGCGTGAGACGCCAGGTAGTTGTCCGGGTCCCCGCACCCGCCGCCGCTGTGGGCGAGGACGTGATCCGCCTGCCAGGGGCCCTCAATCTGCCCCCCGCAGATGTGACATTGCGAGGCGGTCTTTGCCAGGATCCGCTGCCTGTCGGTGAGTTTCAACGTGAAGCGACGGCGCCGCCCCGTCACCGTCTTGCGCAACTCGCGGTCTCGCCGAAGACTCGCGACGCGGTCGCGCAAAGCAGTGGCGTCGGCGATCAGTGGGTCAGTCATGCGGCTCCTTGTGGCCACGCACGTACGCGGGAGGCGTCGCTGCGTGAGCGAGGTTGGTGCGCGTGCACTTGTTTTGACGGGCTTTCACAGCCGTGATTGGCGTCGCTCGTGAACCAATCGGCAACCACAGATTGCCGTGTTGAACCGTGGCCCGTCTCGCACGACGCGCTGACGAGCAGCCCTGAAGGGCTGCGCTACGACTACGGCTCCGGCGGCGGGCATACGGCACGGCGTGAGCACTGCCGTGTTGAACCGTGTTGAACCGTGGCCCGTGCGCGCTGTCGAGCAGCCCTGAAGGGCTGCGCTACGGCTAAACCTCCAGCCGCTTCTTCTGCTTGATCGCCTCGTTGCCACGGATGCACGCACGCGCGGAGTGCGAGGCCTCGAGCGGACCGCACGCCACCGCTGCGCCGCCGCGCACCGCGGCACAGAAGCGCGAGAGCTCCTGGCGCGTGGCCGGCGGCCTGGCGGACGCGCCCATGGGGGTCGCTGACTT
Organism: Vicinamibacterales bacterium; assembly: GCA_035575695.1. Classification (GTDB taxonomy): domain Bacteria; phylum Acidobacteriota; class Vicinamibacteria; order Vicinamibacterales; family 2-12-FULL-66-21; genus JACDCA01. The sequence continues at coordinate 1,048 of DATLXP010000301.1, read as the reverse complement.
CGTCGTCATCCCCGCGGCTCCCGCTTTCGACGCGGCTGCGGTGCTGCCCGGGCGCGTCTCCGACGCTTCGGCCGCGGCAACGCCTTCTCGCGGTGAGACCTGCACGCCGGTCTGGCGCGCGGCGGCGGACCCTTCCTCGAAGAGCAACGCCTCGGTTTCATTGCGCACGAGGAGCGTTCCCTTCGTGCCGAAATACACCTCGTACCGGTTCTCGAGGGCGTTCGATTCGAGGGAGGAGTACGTCACCGTGCGGCCGCCCGGATACTCCCACATGGCGTAAATGTGATCGGGGACTTCGCGGCCGTCGTTGAAACGATAGATGCCGCCACTGGCGGTCACGGCGATCGGCGCCGATCCAAGAAACCAGTTGGCCGCATTCAGCTGGTGGCTGGCGAGCTCGGCGAACAGCCCCTGCGAGTACTTCCAGTAGAGGCGCCAGTTCCACAGGTGCTCCCACGTCGGGTAGCCCCATTTCGACGGATCGTAGCCGGGGACCGGCGGGCCCCCGTTACGGCGCCAGTTTCCGTTGCGATGCCAGACCATGCGGACGTGGAAGATGTCGCCAAGCAACCCCTTCTTGATGATCCCCTCGTGGGCGGACTGGTAGACACCGTTGTAACGCCGCTGGTAGCCGATCTCGAGGATCCTGGTGTTCTTTTCAGCCGCCTGGGTCATACGCTCGCATCCGGCGACGTCCCACGCCATCATCTTTTCGCACAGCACGTGCTTCCCGGCGTTCAGGCACGCGACGGTGATGTCGGCGTGCGCCCAGAGGGGGACCGCGGTGATCACCGCCTCGATGTCCTCCTTCTGCAGCATGTCGGCCCATTCGACGTAATGGGCCGCCGCCGGCTGTTTTTTTCTGAGGAGGATCTCGTCAGATTTCTTGAGTGCATCCGGGTTGATATCGCAGACCGCGCGCACGTCGCCGAACGAGGGATCCACGGCCGTGAGAAGCGCCCGGCCCTGCCCGCCCACGCCGATGAACCCCAGGCGGACCGGGCCCCCGCGCACAGGGCCCTGCATCGCAGCTGTCGCGGTCAGCAGA
>DATLXP010000300.1:0-7849 GCA_035575695.1 Vicinamibacterales bacterium | reverse complement strand
CAGCAGCGACAGGGACGTCTCGCCGATTCGCGTGAAGCCGTCCATGTACCACAGGGAGACCCAACCGTCCGTCCGGTGCTGCCAGACGAGATCCGGCTTGCCGTCGCCGTTGAAATCCCCGGTCCCCGCGATGCGCCAGCTAGCATCCGCGCGGTCCCTCAGGTCCACGCCGGTCTTGATCGTGACGCCCCCCTGAAGGGTCCAGGCCGCGAGGGCCCCGGTATCGTGTTGCCAGAGCAGATCGTTCCTGCCGTCACCGTCAAAGTCGGCTCGTGCGTTCTCCCGCCGAAGGCGACCCCCGCCGAGCAGCGCCACGAACCGCACCGGAGCCGACGGAGTGCTGAACACGCCGGCGGCGTTATAGGCCTCGACGACGGCCCAGTACGTGGCGCCAGGAATAAGTCCCGTGATCTCCACCGAGGCCTTCGCGCCGGCATTGACGGAGTTCGGATAGACGCCCTGAGCCGATCCCCACCGTACGACGTATCCGCTTGCGTCCGCACTTGGATCCCACGCCAGTTGCGCGGTCTGCGCCAGGGCGGAGGCAGGCATGAGGCAACCGGCTATCAGCGCCATCGCCAGCCAGGGACCTCGATACACAGTATTCATTCGTCGGTATTCTCCGGGCCTGCTCGAAAGAGTCGCAAGAATCAGGCCCGGCTCGCGCGGGAAGCGATGACAAAGCCGTCACGGTAAGAGGAGACGGAATCGCGGCGATGATGACAAAAGCGGCGGAGCACGTGGTGCCCCGCCGCTTTTGCGGTCGAAAAGTCTGTGGTTACTTGGGTCCGACGAGCTTATAGCTCGGCGAGGGGGCCACATCGAAGCTCCCGGCGGACACGCGCGTCGTGCCATTCATGAACCACGCAGCGACCCAGCCCTGCGTGTGGCGCCACACCAGATCGTGTGTTCCGTCACCGTTGATGTCGAGGATGCTGGCGATTTTCCAGTCCAGCTCTGGCACCCTCCCTGGATTGAGCGGGACATACCCCTGGTTTGTCAGACCGTCCATGAGCCACACCCCAAGGTCGCCGCCCAGCCGATGACGCCAGAGCAGGTCGCTCTTGTCGTCGCCGTTGAAGTCGCCAACGCCGGCGATCTCCCATTCCGGATCCGTGAGACGGCTCGGCGACAGGGGCACGTTCGTGACCGTGACACCGTCCACGAGCCAGACAGACAGCCATCCGTCTTCGGGATGCTGCCAGACGATGTCGGGCTGGCCCTTCGCGTCGAAGTTGCCGACGCCCACGATATTCCAGCCGGCGCTCGGCATGCGGTGAAGCGACAGGTACGTTCCCCCGATCTGGTTGAACCCGTTCATGTACCACAGGTAGACCCAGCCCTCAGTGCGGTGCTGCCAGACGATATCCGGCCTGCCGTCGGCGTTGAAATCGCCGGTGCCGGCGATGCGCCAGTCGCTATCCCCACGGTCCTTGAGGTCCACGCCGTTCTTGATCGTCGTCCCGCCCAGAAGGGCCCAGACGGCCAGGGGGCCGGAGTCGTGCTGCCAGAGCAGATCGTTGCGGCCGTCCACGTCGAAGTCGGCCCTGGCATTCTCGCGCTGGATGCGTTCGGCGTCGAACGGTGCGGCATTCTGCGCGAGCGTGAAGGTAAGGCCGGCGACGATGGCCGTGCCCGTCCGGGGGCCGCTCGTGGACAGATTGGCGTCGATGTGGAACGGCACTTTGCCCGGGCCGACTCCGCCGCTGATTTGCACCTGCAGGAAGTCGCTCTGGGAGCTCGCACTCCACGCACAGTGGCTGTCTGTCGTGACCGAGATGGCGCCATCGGCCGCACCCGAGTAGATTTCGTGATTCGGGGGATTGATCGCAAACGTGCAGGGCCGCGCCTGGCCGACCGTGAACGTCTGGCCGCCGATCGTCAGCGTCGCGGTGCGCACGGGGACCGATGTATCGGTGTTGGCCCCCACGCCGAAGCTGACCAGCTTCGAGCCGGTCCCGCTCGAACTGCTCGAACTGAGCCCCAGCCACGACGCACTGCTGGTCGCCGTCCATGGGCAGTTGCCGGCGCTCGCGTTCAACGTGACGCCGCCACTGCCGCCCAGGTTGCCGAACGACGCGCTCGATGAGGAGAGCGAGTACGAGCAGACCGGGGCGGGTGGGGGCGGTGGCGGTGGAGCCGACGGCGTAGGAGCCGGCGGGGTCGTGCCGACCGACGTAGTTGCCACACGCTGCCCATAGAGCGCCAGGAACCGATGAGATGCGATGGCCATCCACTCCGAACGGGAGGGATTTGCCGCCACAGACGGATAGTAATTGCCCGAGTTGGTCGGCAGCAGGAGGATGGTCGACGCGCTCAACGGGTTCCCGTTCGCCGCAATTTCTACAGCGCCGTCATTGTTGGTGCTCAGCAGGTCATGCGAGACATACAGCGAGGTCCCGGTTGCAGGATTGTAAGCGAGATCGACGCTGTCCTTCGATGCAAAACGAGTGGAGATGACAATGCTCTCGCTTGTCGGCACTCCTGACGTGGCTGCCACGCGGCGGGCGTACAGGCCGTTGCCTGGCTCCTGATACCACACTACGAGATACTCGCCGGTGGCGGCGTTGAATAGAGCGTCGGTTTGCCAGATCCCGCTAGTTCTCCGATGCTCGGCGAGCGTGGCCGCGTCGACGATCCCAGTGGCAGGGTTGACGATCACGCTCCGCACAAACGCACTGCTTGACCACCCCGAGTAGGAGACCAGGCACTCCGGCTTCGATTCGTGGCAGGCGACTCCGGCCCAGCGTTCGCCGTCCGTACTTGCTGCAATCCGGAGAGCGCCGACCGCAGCGGCGCTGTTATTGAGCAGGACACCGCTGACGTTGGCGGTTTCTTTGGTCCCCCAGACCACCACGAATCGCTCCGCCGGCTTCGAATAAGCGACGTTAACAGGGGCCTCGTAGAATGAGGAATCCGCGCCCACCTGGTTGTCGGGGCCGAATGGGCCCCCGCGGTCAACACTCACCAGCCGAGCGTGAATACTGGTGCGTTCTCCCGCCAGATCCGATGCGTGCCACACCACCAAGAACGCCCCCGTTCCGCCGTCCGCGTCGGGACTATACGCAACGCTGGGGAAATGGGTGTAGCTCCCCCCAGACGGAATGACAAACGTGGAACCGAGGAGCGCTCCGTCCTCAGACACGAATTGTCCCCGGAGCGTTCCGTACGTCGCGACCGTCAAGTACACCTTATTCTTCGGATCGAACGCGATGCCATTACCCCGGACTGACGCGACGATCGATGGAAATGGTGACCCCACGGGCGTAATCTGGGCTCGCACCTCGCTGATATCCAACGTGAGGATCGCGATGAGGGCAAGACACACAGGGGCGAAACGGTATTGGCGCATCGTCGTTACTCAAGGTTTCAACACGCCACAACAGCGAGACGTGTGACCGACTCAGTTCCCAATGGTTATCGGCGGTGCAGGGGGGCAACATCAGAGTAAACGGGTTCTTTCGAACAGTCAACAGGGGAACGGCAACTGATAGCGGCTGAGCTACTGAGCCGCCTCCTGATCGCCCCTGATGAGCCGGAGAAGAGCGGTAGCTGCAGGCAGGCGAACCGAGGGATCCGGGTCCCGCAGCCGACCGCGCAGGTCGGCGATCGTGGCCGTTAGGGTTCCAGTCCACATGAGTTCCTCTACGACCTTCGTACTTTCGGATCGCACGACAGGATTCTCATTGTTGAGCGCCTCGTGCAGCACCAGGCGCGCCGCGTCCGGATCGATCGGCGCAATCAGCCGAGCGGCCTCGAGCCGGACGAGTCCATCCTGGTTGGCGAGAAGCGGCCGGACGGTGTCTATCCAAGGCCCGGGGCGCCCATCCCAGGCTGCGGCGGCCATCAGTTTGATGTCGGGCACATCCATCGCGAGCATACGAGACACTTCCTCTTGTCCCGCGGGGTCGCCCAAGCGCGCCAAGGCCACGGCGGCGGTATGCCGGACCAGCGGGTAGGCCGCAGTGAGGGCTTTTCGAAGGGCCCCGACCGATTCCTGAGCGCGGAGACGCCCCAATGCGGAGGCTGCAGCGGTACTAGTGGAGAGATCCTTGTCGTCCAAGAGGTTCAGGAGAGTGGGGATATTTGCGGATCCTCCGGCCTCGAGCGCCGGTATCAGGCGACGACGATCGCCCGGGGTGGCGGCGGCCTCACGAATTCGCGCGGCGGCCGCACCGTCGCCGACGGATGCCAACGCCGCGTCAATCGGGCCCCCGCCATCGGTGAGGGCGGCAAGCTCGGCTTGGGCTCCCGCTACATCGGCGCGCGCCAGTCGCGCCAGAGCTACCAGCCGCAGTCCAGGGTCCTTGTCTCGAGCGATCTGTCTGAGCACATTCACGACGACGTGCTCGAGCAGGTACACATCCTCTTCGCGGCGGTCGCGTGAGTCCTTCAGCCACGCTTCGTAAGCGTCGAGACCCCGTAACGGACTCTCCCCTTCTGCAAGAGCCCGGATTTTCACGATCAGCGCAGCGTGGTTCCACGGCTCCCGTTTCAGGAGCTGGTTCGCGGTGTTCAACGCATCGGAGTGCTTTCCTGCAGCCAACGCGGTCCATGCGGACGCCAAAGACGAGGGCTCGGACATCGGGGTCGGCTGAGCTGCGTCGCGTCTTGGCTGAGACTGCGCCCAGCTCGGCTGCGCAACAACCAGGACGAAGAGGGTTAGACGGATTGTGTGTAAAGACATGTTATGGACTCCCAGCCGCAGGGCTGCCGTTAGGACGCCAGCGGTTGCCCGACAGTTGGCGCAACTGCTATAAATCAATGATCTCATGGCTAAACGTGCGTTGATCACCGGCATTACCGGGCAGGACGGGTCGTACCTCGCCGAGCTTTTGCTCGAAAAGGGCTACGAGGTTTATGGACTTGTTCGGCGCGCGAGCGCGCCGAACCTGTGGCGCATCCAGCATCTGCTGCCGCGGATCCACCTTCGTCCCGGCGATCTGCTGGACCAGTTGTCGCTCATCCGCGTGCTCGCGGACGTGCGGCCGACCGAGGTGTACAACCTGGCCGCGATGTCCTTCGTGCCGGCGTCATGGGACCAGCCGATGCTGACCGGGGAATTCAACTCCCAGGGTGTGACGCGCATGCTCGAGGCGGTGAGGCACGTCGATCCCGGCATGCGCTTCTACCAGGCATCCTCGTCGGAGATGTACGGGAAGGTGCGCGAGGTGCCGCAGACCGAGATGACGCCGTTCTATCCGAGGAGCCCCTACGGCGTGTCGAAGGTGTTTGCGCACTACATCACGGTGAACTACCGCGAAAGTTACGACCTCTTTGCCGTGTCGGGGATCCTCTTCAACCACGAATCGCCCCGCCGAGGCCTCGAGTTCGTGACGCGCAAGGTGACCGACGGCGTCGCGCGGATCAAGCTCGGGCTCGCCGACACGCTGAAGCTCGGCAACCTCGACGCCCAGCGCGACTGGGGATTCGCCGGAGACTACGTGCACGCGATGTGGCTGATGCTGCAGCAGGAGGAGGCCGACGACTACGTGATCGCCACCGGCGTGAGCCATTCAGTCGGCGAGCTCGTCGAGGTGGCGTTCGGGCACGCGGGGATCGACTGGCAGAAGCACGTCGGCCTGGACCCGGCCTTCCTCCGCCCGGCCGAGGTCGATCACCTGATCGGGGACGCGAGCAAGGGGCGCGACAAGCTCGGATGGGTTCCGAAGGTGAACTTCGAGGGGCTGATCAGGATGATGGTGGACGCGGACATCGAGCGGCTCTCGGCGCCGCCTCAGACTTCATAGTTTCACTTCGGTCCCACGATCTTCCAGTTCGTCTCGACGGCGACGGGGAAGGACCCGTAGTCGATGCCCCGGGTCCCGTGCATGTCCGCCACGCCCGCGATCTTCCACTCGACGTCCACCTGCCCAGGAGACATGTCGAGCCAGCCGAGCGTATCGTGCTGCCAGACAATGTCAGGCTTGCCGTCCTGATTGAAGTCGCCGACGTCGACGACTTTCCATGCCTCGCCGCTGATGCCGTAGATGGAAAACGCCGTGTGCCCATCCGGGTGGTGCCGTCCATATACCAGAGGTACATCCGCCCCTGCGTACGGTGGTGGCAGACGATGTCCGGATTGCCGTCGGACGTACGTCGTACGATCGCGCGCCGGCGCCGCTACGCCGGCGCAGACCAGCCGTTGATTGCGTCAATGATGCGCGCCTGTTCGACGGCCGACAGGGTGGGGAAGAACGGCAGCCGCAGCAGGCGTGCGCTGACGTCGTCGGTGACCGGGCAATCGGGCGCGGTGTCCTGCAGCGTGAGCGCCATTGGCGCGCGGTGCAGCGGCACGTAATGCGACACGGCCATGACGCCGGCGGCCGCGAGATGGCCGATGAGCGAACGCCGGGCGGCTTCCGTCGGCAACAGCAGATAGAACAGGTGATAGGGCTGTTCGCAGTGCGAGGGGACCATCGGCAGCCGCGCGCCCTGGCGCCCGGCCCACTCCGCGAGGCCGCTCGCGTACTCCGTCCAGATGTGGCGGCGACGTGCCTGGATCGCTGTTCGCTGTTCGAGCTGGGCGCACAGAAACGCGGCGAGCATGTCGGACGGCAGGTAGCTCGAGCCGATATCGATCCACGTGTACTTGTCCACTTCGCGCCTGAAGAAGCGGCTGCGATCGGTCCCCTTCTCACGGATGATCTCGGCGCGCTCCCGGAGCGCCGGATCGCTGACCAGGAGCGCCCCTCCTTCGCCGCAGCTGATGTTCTTCGTTTCGTGAAAGCTGAGCGCCGCCATCGCGCCGAAGGTTCCGAGGGGGCGTCCGCGGTAGCGGCCGAAGAGACCGTGCGCGTTGTCTTCGATGAGCGCCAGACCGTGCCGGCGGGCGATGCCGGCAAGCGCGTCCATTTCGCAGCCGATTCCGGCGTAATGGACGGCGACGATCGCGCGGGTGCGCGGCGTGACCAGCGCTTCGACACCGCTTTCGTCGAGATTCAGCGTGTCGGCGCGGATGTCGGCGAACACCGGTGTCGCGCCGCGCAGCACGAAGGCGTTTACCGTCGAGACGAAGGTGAAGGACGGGATGATGACTTCGTCACCCGCGGTGATGTCGAGGAGGATCGCCGTCATCTCGAGCGCGTGCGTGCACGAGGTGGTGAGCAGGGCGCGCGTGCCCGGCAGCTCCTGTTCGAGGATGGCGTGGCAGCGGCGCGTGAACTCGCCGTCGCCGGAGATGCGTCCATTGCGAACCGCCGCGGCGATATACTCCAGCTCCTGACCGGCCATGCTCGGCCGGTTGAATGGGATCATGCGGCCTCATGATAGCGAAGCGTGTCGCCATCCTGCAATCCAGTTACATCCCGTGGCGCGGGTACTTCGACATCATCCGCAACGTCGACGAGTTCGTGCTCTGCGACGTCGTGCAGTTCACGAAGAACGACTGGCGCAACCGCAACCGCACCGCGAACGGACTGCAGTGGCTCACGATTCCGGTGAAGACGTGGGACGCTTCGGACAGACGATCGCCGAAACGGAGATCGTGTGAGGCTCTGCTGTCCTACCCCAATCGGCGACAGCCACGGTCGCGGTCTTTCTCCTGATCCTCGTGATCTTCTGGCCTCCTGCGAGGCAGGGGCTCGGCTGGGCCCGAGGCGCGCCTTGCGATGACGAATAACGATCCGCCGGCGGGAAACGACAGGCCGGCGCGGATCAACGCGCGCTCGGCTGTCAGCGCCGCGCGCAACGCCGTGTTGACAGGCGACGAGACGTGGAGCTCGCTTGCCGACGGGCCGCGCGTCTTGCGCGCATCGCGCCAGCGCGACAGCGCCATCAGCGGCAGCAGCACCGAGATGAACGACGTCACGCGGAGGACCTCGAAGCCGGCACTCTCGAGCTTCGTCAC
>DATLXP010000299.1:0-3056 GCA_035575695.1 Vicinamibacterales bacterium | reverse complement strand
ACTGCGACGGGTGCTCAGGGCCATGCTCACGTACCATCCGAATGGCCCGCTCGCGGACTTCGGGGGAATACTTTCTCGGTCTTGCCATAGGCTCCATCCTCTCAAGGAATGAGCCCTCCGATGATCCCGGTACGATTCAGTCACCGAGAACGTGTAGGTTCCCCGGTAGTCCGTTCTGGGCTTCTCTGGGACCAGGCTCAGATTCACCGTGGTGTGGGCCGCCACGTCGATCTGATTTGTGCTGTCGGCATAACCTCCCTTTTTCGTGCCGAGAACGACGACGCCGGCCACGCCGTACAGTGCGAAGTTTCCGTTGGTCCCCGAGATCGTGGTCAGTGCTTCCCCGGAGCCGGAGGTCGCGGTCACCGCGACATTCGCGAGTGCGAAACCGTTCTCCCTGGTCGTGCCGCTGATCCGAAACGTACCTTTTGGCAGTACGAAAATTCGTCCGCTGGCGCTGAGTCCGGCCAAGCGGGCGGACAGAAGCGACTCCCCGCGGGCCAGGCCCGTGGCAAGCCCCGTGGATGAAATCTGAAGCACCCGCGCGTCTCCAGACGTCCACTGAGCTTTGCTGCTCACGTTCTCACGGGAGCGCCGCCGGTCAGGGAATCGGACAAAGAATCGGACGGGGTCAGCGCTGCGGACCAGCGGGTCTATAATCCAGCCAGGAGGAACGGAATGCGCCGCATAGCTGTGTTCGTGCTGTCGATCGTTGCCACGACGCTGGTTGCCGGGTGTGCGAACACCAATGAGGGCGAGCGCCTCACCGCCCCGGCTGCCGGCGCTGCTACGCTGCGCACGCTCGTCGACAACCAGACGGGCCTCGACGTCACGTCCGGCGGCACCGGCACCTTCAACTGGGCGGGTCAGTCGTTCGTGGTGCAGGACAGCGGGGCGTTCGGCGACCTGCGCTTCCACTGGTACAGCTTCCAGCGTGCACCAGTCGCGTTCGGATCCCTGTATCTGCTCACGCAGGAGTATCTCGGCGTGCCGGGCAATCTCGGTTCGACGACGGCTGGATTCGTGGCCCGATCGGAGCGGATCGAGAACGGCGTCTACGTGTTCGGGGCCGGGGCGACGATCACCGGCGGAACGAAGTACTGGGTCTACACGGACACGCAGGGCTCGTTCGCGGGCAGTTTCGACACCGACATCTATACGAGCGGGGATCTTTACGTCACAGGATTTCCGACGAATCCGTTTCGCCGCGCGCAGGCGAGCGGGCGGATGGTGAACGGTGTGTTCGTTCCCGCGCCTGCTGGTGTGTTCGTCGACGCGAACTTCAAGCTCCAGGCAAAAGCGCGCTAGTTCGCCATACTGGGCACCCTCGACAGACAGCAGCGACGCGTCCACGCCTCGCGAGCCTACCTGACTGATCCCCTATACGCCGACATGGAGTGATTCGGACAAAGCCGGATTTCTTTGTCCGATTCCCAGAGCGCCGGCGTTTACAGAGTTGCGCGCCGCCATTCGGCCCGCCCAGAGGCTCTGTTACCGTCAACGGGAGAAGCGTCATGATTCGACTGCGTCACTGCCTGATCGCCATGTCCTCCATCGTGATGCTGATCGCAACGGTCGCCGGACTGAACGCGCGCGACGTCACTGGCTCCTTTCAGCAGGTGCCGCAGTCAGCCGGTGACAGCACGTCGTCGCAGACCACCGTTCACGCGCTCTTCAACCTCGACGATCCCGACGGGGGACCTTTTCCTGCAGACGTCTTCACCGTAGAAGATGCCACGCACAATACGCGGCGAAGGGTGAACCTTCCCTACCCTGACTGCGCGGTTCGTGTATCCGATTGCGAAGATATCGGGGTCATCAACACCCTGGACGGTTTTGGACTGCAGCCTCGGCTGTCGATTCCATTCGACGGCGCGATCGATGTGCAGACGGTCAACAACGATGCCGTCTTTCTCATCAGTCTTGGGAGCGCCGGCGGCGGTGGCGTCGCGGCCGACACGGTCGTCGGGATCAATCAAAGTGTCTGGGACTCTCTCACGCAGACCTTGCACGTCGAATCGGACGAGTTACTCGCCCAGCACACGCGTTACGCCCTGATCGTGACCAATCGGCTGCGAGCCGTGGACGGCCAGCCGGTCAGCGCCAGCGATATTTTCCGCCGGTTCCGGCGGACCGTTGGCGGTGAGTACAGGCAGGCGCTCCTCGAGGCCATTCACGCGGCCGGGCGGCTCGGCGTCCGCGAACGTGATCTGGTGACCGTCAGCGTCTTCACGACTCAGAGCATCACGCCGGTGATGGAGAGGATTCGCGATCAGATCAAGAACGCGACCCCCGATCCGGCCAACTTCTCGCTTGGTCCCAACGGCGAGCGTGCGGTGTTCAAGCGAACGGATGTGGCGAGCGTTTCGTGGAGACAGCACACCACGGTCGCCCCGTCCGGCTTCACGACGGCGCCCATCGATCTGGCGGATCTCGAGGTCGTGCCGGGGGCCGTGGGAACGATCGCGTACGGAACCTATGTCTCGCCCAATTATCTCGTCCAACCGGGCGCCTACATCCCCGCTGTTGGAACGCTCGGCGGCACGCCGCAGGTGCAGAGCCACGACACGCTCCACTTCACCCTGTTCTTACCCTCCGGCCCGAAGCCGGCGACAGGATGGCCGGTAACCATTGTCGGCGTGGCCACCGCCCGGCACGTCCCTATGGGGGCTATGGCTTCCAAGCTGGCTTCCCGCGGCATCGCGACCATCGGCATTCACACTGCGGGGTGCGCATTTGGGCCGCTCAGTACTTTGACGATCAACCTGACCAGGGGTGGTGCGCTGACCATACCCGACAGAGGACGCAGCTACGACCAGGATGGCAACAACATCATCGGAGCCACCGAAGGCTCGATTGCAGCACGGCCTCGAGCATGGACCATTGGCGAGCGCGATGGGTACCGGCAGACGGCGATAGACCTGATGCAGCTGGTCCGTGTCATCGAGGTCGGAGTGGACGTGGACGGCGACAGATCGCGGTGGGGCGATCTCGACCCGAGCCGGATTTTCCACTTCGGGAACTCGGCTGGAGCCATGCACGGCACGATGTTTCTG
>DATLXP010000298.1:0-4840 GCA_035575695.1 Vicinamibacterales bacterium | reverse complement strand
GGCGCGCCACGACGCACTGTTTCTCGATCCGACCTACACGGCAAAAGCTATGGCAGCGGTCATCGCAGGGTACCGGCTCGGAACGTTCTCCGGCGACGGCACCGTGCTCTTCTGGCACACAGGCGGCCAGGTAGGACTTTTCGCATGACATCCATCACGTTCCTTGGCGCGGCGCAGACGGTCACTGGCTCGAAGTACCTGCTCGAGACCGGCACATCCAAAATTCTCATCGATGCGGGACTCTTCCAGGGGCTCAAGGAGCTCCGGGACCGCAACTGGCAGGATCTTCCGATCAAGGCCTCGGAGATCGATGCGATCGTGCTGACGCACGCGCACCTCGACCACTGCGGCTACCTGCCCCGGGTCGTGAAGCAGGGGTTCAAGGGACGTATTTTCTGCACGGCCGGCACCAGGGACCTGTGCAGTCTCGTGCTGCCGGACTCCGGGCACATCCAGGAAGAAGACGCGGCGAACGCCAACCGGTACAACTATTCGCGCCACGCGCCCGCGCTCCCGTTGTACACGGAGGAGGACGCGGTCCGCACCCTCGAGTTGTTCCAACCGGTCGGCTACGATCGGCCCATGCCGCTGCCGGGCGGGGTCGAGCTCGACTTTCTCAGCGCGGGGCACCTTCTCGGTTCCGCCTACGCGAGGATAAAGGTCGACGGAAAGACGATCCTGTTTGGCGGCGACCTCGGCCGGTTCAGCCGCCCGGTGCTGCCGGATCCGACGATGGTCGACGCGGCGGACTATCTGCTGGTGGAGTCCACCTACGGGAACCGCGTCCACGAAGAAGATGACAATGGCGAGCGGCTCGCGGGCCTGATCAGGGACACGGCCGGGCGAGGCGGCAAGATGATCATCCCGGCGTTTGCGATTGGTCGTGTCGAGGAGTTGATCTACTGGATCAAGCGCCTCGAGGATGAGAAGCGCATCCCGGTGCTGCCGGTCTTCGTCGACAGTCCCATGGCCGTCAAGGCCCTGGCCCGGTATACCGAGCGCGTGCGCGAGCTCGATCCGGAGCTCCAGCCGGAGGCGGTGGACGACGTGGCGCCTCACGGTCCGGCAGCCAACGAGCCCCGCGCGCGGCGCCGGCGGCACGCCAGGGAGGAGCGGGAGGTCTGCGTGTTCTGCACGCAGCGGTTCCAGACGATCGGGTCCGCCGAGGAGTCGAAACAACTGACGGCGTCGAGGAAGCCCGCCATTGTCATTTCGGCCAGCGGCATGGCGACGGGCGGACGCGTCCTGCACCATCTCAAGGCGGCGCTGCCGGATGCGCGCAACACGGTGCTCTTTGCCGGGTTCCAGGCTGTGGGCACGCGCGGGCGGCGGCTCGTGGACGGGGAGACGACGGTGAAGATCCACGGTCAGATGATCCCGGTGCATGCGCACATCGCGAAGATCGATTCGATGTCGGCGCACGCCGACTCGAAAGAGATCCTGCACTGGCTGAGCGGATTCAAGACTGCGCCGAAGCGCACGTTTCTCGTGCACGGCGAGCCCGATGCGATGCAGGCGCTCCAGGCGAAGATCGCGACGGAGCTCGGCTGGACGACCCACGCCCCGGCGTGGCAGGAGAAGGTGGACCTGGAATAAGCGATGGACCGCACATACCTCCTCGAACGGGTCGACGAAGCGGCGGTCGTGCAGATTTACGCGGACGGCTTCGAGGAACTGCCGCTCGATCAGAAAATTCTCGTCTGGCACCTCTACAACGCGGCGCTGGCGGGGCGCGACATCTTCTACGACCAGCGTTACGCGCACAACCTGGCCATGCGCGGCGTGCTCGAAGCGATCATTTCGCACCCGGCGGGCATCGACGCGACCACGCTTGCCGAGGTCCAGCGCTACACGAAGCTGTTCTGGATCAACACCGGGCCGTACAACAATCTCACCGCCCGGAAATTCGTCCTGGCGTGCAGTCCTGACGCGTTTGCCGCGGCGGCGTTGCAGGCGGCGAACAACGGCGCCGTGTTTCCGCTCACCGCCGGTGAGTCGGTGGCGGGGCTGCTCGCCCGTCTCCAGCCGATGTTCTTCGACCTCGCGGTCGACCCCACCGTGACCAGCAAGACCCCCGGTGAAGGACAGGACATTCTCGGAGCGAGCGCCAACAACCTGTACGTCGGCGTCGCCATGTCTGACCTCGACGGATTCACCGAGCAGTACCCGCTCAACTCGCGCCTCGTCAACACCCGCGGCACGCTCGTCGAAGAAGTCTATCGAGTCGGCGGGAAGTACGACACGCAGATCCGCGAGATCATCCGGCACCTCGAGGCCGCGATCCCTTTCGCCACGCCGCACATGGCCGAGGCCCTCCGCGCGCTCGTGACGTTCTACAGAACCGGCGAGGACGCGGACCGCGTCGCGTACGACATCGCCTGGGTCAACGACAAGGACTCGCCGGTGGATACGATCAACGGCTTCGTCGAGGTCTACATGGACCCGCGCGGGATGAAGGGCTCGTGGGAGGCGCTCGTCTACTACGTCAACCGGCACAAAACCGGGAACATCCGGAAGATCGCGGCCCACGCGCAGTGGTTCGAGGACCGCATGCCCTGGGCGCCCGAGTACCGCAAGGCGGGTGTTCGTGGCGTCACCGCAAACGCCATCGACGTGGTCGTCGAAGCCGGCGAGTCGGCGCCGATGACACCCGTGGGGATCAACCTTCCGAACGACCAGGAGATCCGCGAGACATACGGCAGCAAGTCGGTGTCACTCTCGAACGTGAACGAGGCCTACGACCGTTCCACCTCCCCGGCGTTCCGTCGCGAGTTCGCGTGGACGCTGGAAGAAGCGGAGCGCGCCGAGCGCTGGAGCAGCCTCGCGGGGGAGTTGACGACCGACCTGCACGAGGTCATCGGACACGGCTCCGGCAAGGTCTCCGAGAAGCTCGGCGGCGCGCCGCAGAACGCCTTGAAGGAGCAGTACTCGGCGCTCGAGGAGTCCCGCGCCGACCTGGTCGCGCTCTATTTCATCGCGGACCCGAAGATGGTCGATCTCGGGATCATCGAGGCCGAGCATCACGACGAGATCATTCGCGCGGAATACGAGGGCTACGCGCGAAACGCCCTCGTCCAGCTGCGGCGCGTCCGCGAAGGCACGCAGATCGAAGAGGACCACATGCGCAACCGCCAGATGATCGTGCGGTGGCTCATGGCGCACTCGGCCGCGATCGAGGAACGGACGCGGGACGGCAAGACGTTCTACGTCATGGTCGATGCCGCAGCGTTTCACGAAGGCGTGGCACGGCTTCTCGCCGACGTCCAGCGCATGAAGGCCGAAGGGGAGTACGACACCGCGAAGCAGCTCTTCGAGGAGTACGGCGTCCACTTCGACGCGGCACTTCGCGACGAGATCGTCGCGCGCGTGAACCGGTTGCAGATGCCCTCGTACACCGGCTTCGTCCAACCGCGTCTCGACGCCGTGCACGGTCCTGACGGGAAGGAGATCGTGGACGTTAAGATCTCGTACCCACTGGACTTGACGACGCAGATGCTCGAATACTCGGGGCGGAGGTAGGGCCTTGCTCGCAGGGCTGTTGGCGTGTCTCGCGCTCGTCTCGCAGACCGCGCTGCCCCCGCAGCGCGTCGTTCTTGACCCGCTTGACGCGCTTGACGCGCCCTCCATTACCAGCTCTCCCCAGGGGAGGGCCGTCCTTGCCGTTGAGGATGCGCGCGCACCCACTGCGCCGGACATCTCCCTCCTCATCGAGAGTGCCGCATCGTCTCACTCCCGGATCCAGGTCGCGGCCATTCGAGCCCTCGGGCGGCTAGAACGGCGGGACATCGTCACCGATCTTCTGAAATATCTTCGAGCGCCGGCAGCGGCCACCAGGACCGAAGCGGCGTTCGCTGTTGCGCAGGGCATGCGCGGTGAGCGACTCCCACTCGATCCGTCTGGCACGCAGGTCGACGGCGTCCTGCAGGCGCTCTTGTCGGCTGCCGACGTGGAGAAGTCGGCTGCGCCGCTCGGTGAGATCGCCCGTTCCCTCGGACGACTGCCCTATGAGCGAGTCGAACAGGTGTTGCGGGCGGACGCGATGCTCTGCCAGATCCTTTCGCTGTCGAACGAGCTCGACGTCGAGCGCAAGGCTCCGGGGTCCGCGCTCCCGGCGCTGCGCGGGGCGGTCGCCGGCGCGGAGCTGCTCGGCCGCCTCCATGGAAAGTTGACGACGGTTTCGGAGGAGCTGACGATCCTGCTTCGCCGGCTCGTGACGGGGCAGACAACGATCAACTCGAAGGATCGGCCCCAGCCGCAGGATGCCCTGCAGGCGCTCATCGCGGTGCGCGGCCTGGACGAGGATACGCTTCGGCTCTCTCTCGCGTCGGATCACGAGTCCGTGCGCCGTCTGGCCTCGACCTCGCTCGGGTCGGGATCGTCCACCATCACCGGGACCGACCGCGCAGATCATCTACGCAGGCTCCTGAACGATCGCGCTGAGCTCGTTCGTTACGAAGCCTTGCGCGGCTACGTCCGCACGCAGGTCCGCACGGAGGGGTGCAACCCGATCATGGAGATGGTCGCCGATCCCAGCCTCCATGTCGCCCTGGCGGCCATCGATGCGATGGGGGACGCGTGTCAAGGTGACGAGAACGCCGTCAACAGGGCGACCAGCGAAGCGCGCACGCCCCCGAACAGCGGCAACTGGCAGCGCGAAGCGCACGCGATGGTCGCGCTGGCGAAGCTCTCGAAAGAGCGTGCCGCGATCGCGCTTCACTCGCATTCGCGCCACACCGTCTGGCAGGTGCGTATGTACGCCGCGCGCGCGGCAGGCATTCTCGGCGACACCGTCACGCTGGAGAGGCTTGCGACCGACGACAACGACAACGTTCGTGAAGCG
>DATLXP010000297.1:0-10893 GCA_035575695.1 Vicinamibacterales bacterium | reverse complement strand
TCGGGACGTGCAGCACGCAGCTGCTCCCCTACCAACGCATCGAGATCATCGGCACGACGGGCCGTCTCGCGATCGAGATCCCGTTCAACGCTCCCAGGGACCGGCCGTGCCGAATCACGCTCGACACGATCGGCGATCTCGCCGGACGCGGCGTGGAGCAGATCGACTTCGATGCCTGCGATCAGTACACGATCCAGGCGGAGGAGTTCTCGCGCGCGCTCGTCGAACATCGACCGCAGGTCGTGCCCCTCGAAGACGCTGTCGCCAACATGGAATGCATCGACGCGATCTTTCGTTCCTCGAAGAGCGGGCGGTGGGAAAGGCCTTCAGTTCGGGGTTAGCGCAGCCGGACTTGCTGATGCCCCCAAAGACATTCACCGCAGAGGGCGCGGAGGACGCAGACCACATTCGTTAACGGGATGCATCCATGACGCTGGCGGAAAGTGCCACGTCAGGGCTCCAGGTCACAACGGCCGCGTGATTGTCATTGCCCGTCTCTGCGTTCTCCGCGCCCTCTGCGGTGAAGCGTTAGGGCATGGACGTTCTTGGAGAGCGGGCGGTGGGAAAGACCTTCAGTTCGGGGTAGCGCAGCCGGACTTACTGATGCCCCCAAAGACATTCACCGCCGAGGGCGCGGAGGACGCAGACCACATTCGTTAACGGGATGCTTCCATCACGCTGGCTGAAGGGCCACGTCAGGGCTCCAGGTTGAGACCGCCTGATTGTCATTGTCCGTCTCTGCGTTCTCGGCGCCCTCTGCGGTGAAGCGTTAGGACATAGACGTTCTTGGAGAGCGGGCGGTGGGAAAGGCCTTCTCACCGCCGAGGGCGCGGAGGACGCAGACCACATTCGTTAACGGGATGCTTCCATCACGCTGGCTGAAAGTGCCACGTCGGGGCCTGCTCGGCCGGCATTTCCTGGCAAAAACGGCCGGCCTGCCTCTTGCCAGTGCCGAGGGATGCATCCCGTCGATCGCGTGACCGAACAGATCATTGGCGCCGCCATCGCCATCCACAGGAAGCTCGGGCCTGGTCTGCTCGAGTCGGTCTACGCCCCGTGTCTCGGTCAGGACCTCGTGGAGTCAGGGCTCCAGGTTGAGATCGGCAAACCTCTGAGACTTGAACACAACGGCCTCCGCATCAACCGCGCTTACGTTCTGGATCTACTCGTCGAGGAGTCCGTGATCGTCGAAGTCAAGTGCGTACATCAGACGACGGACCTGCACGTCGCCCAGCTCCTCACATACCTGAGACTGACCGGAATCCGGGTCGGCCTGATCATCAACTTCAACGTCACCACCCTGAAGCACGGCATTCGTCGCGTGGTCAACCGTCACGTCGATGACAGTGGAAAGAAGTTGTGAGGCGTGAAGCGTTAGGACATGGACGTTGTTCTCATCCGGGTCCAGGCTGCTGGCCTTGGGCGTCGGGTTACTTGACGAGTCGCCGTACCGTGTATAGCACCGTCGGCCATGCGGCCGACGACGGTGCGATCACTTCGAAGTGCCCGCCTGGAACCTCGATGACTTCGACCCTGTCGCCGGCCTGTGTTGCCGCCGTCGAGTAGCGGTCGCGCGAAGGCTTCGGCATGACTCCATCCTCGGCGCCGACGATCAGCACCTGCGGGACCCCGAGCGGCAGGAGCTCGACCGGCGATCCCTGCGCGTAACGGTCCGGCAGGGCGTCCGGGCCGCCCCCCATGAGCTTCTCCACCACATTCGAGCCACAGATCTGGTCGCCGTAGCGATAGAAGTCGCGAAGGTCACCGGGGCCCCCGAGCGCAATGGCCGCGCGGAGCGTCAAGGGATTCTCACGGCGAAGCACGCTCGTTGCCGGAAGACGCGCGCGTGCCGCCGCCCACAACGCCAGGTGCGCCCCGGCAGAGTGCCCGATCGTGACGACCCGCGTGACATCAACCGGGTGTTGTCTGGCCATCGCCCGGACGTGATCGGTCGCCGCGGCGATGTCGGCAAAGGTCCCCGGCCAGCCGCCGCCGGGATTGTCCACTCGCCGGTACTCCACGTTCCAGGTCGCGATGCCCGCATCGCGAAGCGCGTCGGCGAGCGCGGCGGTGTTCTGCAACGTGGCAAAACGCGAGACCCAGCATCCGCCGTGAATCACCACCGCGACCGGAAAAGGCCCGTTTCCCTTCGGGAGACGCAGTTCCCCAAACTGCAGCGGATCCGTTCCGTACGTGATCCGTGCGTCCGCGGGTTTCGAGGGGAGCCTGTCCACATCGGAAGGACGCAGACGCTGTGGTGGCAGCGCGGCCGCTGCAAGCACGCCGATGATGATGGCGGGCAGCGCAAAGAGTCGCAGGATGCGGAGCATGTGAAGGTTAGGGGGAGAAACTGTCGTCCTGAAGTTCGATCCCAGGGTGCTGAAGTTGGGTGACCGTCTCAGGCACATCCACAATCGACAGCAGCGGCAGGTGATCCGAGGCGTCACGCACGCCGGGCACGTCCACGACCTCGCATGAGTGTACCTGCGCCGCATGCCTGGTGGGCACAAAGAAGTAATCGAGCCGCACGTGCGGATCCCAGGTCGGGAACGTGAAGCCCGGTACGTTCGGGGACATCGACCGGAAGGCGTCGACGTACCCGGCGTCGAGAATGATCTGGATTGTCCGCCACCGGACGTTGCCGCCGCTCAACCAGACCAGCGCACGCAGCCGGCCAGGCAGCTTCTTGAAGTCGAGCAACTCGCTCGGCGCCAGCGTGTTGAAATCCCCCGTGAGCACATGAAAGCCGTGCTGGTGCTGTGTGATCGCCTTGAGCAGGGCGCGTAGCTCCTGGACTCGACGGGTCTCCGTCCAGGCGGCATGCACGGCACTCAGGTGCACTCCGAACACGCGCGTTTCAGTCCCTGCGAGCTGGATCTCGAGGAAGGCATGGCGGGAGACACGCGGCTGGTGCCACCCGAAACTCTGGACCGGGCAGCGGCTGAGGAATCCGAGCGACTGACCCGTACGCGTCCCCCACTGCTCCATCCCGGTGTCGCCCGCGAGGCGGTGGACGACATCGGTGTTGGTCGCTTCCTGCAGCACCACGAGATCGGGCGCACACGCGCGGATGACGGTCGACAGGGCATCCTCATGCCCTTTGCCCCCTCGGCGTATGTTGTAACTCAGGATTCTGAGGATCACTCGTCCTTGTCGATGAGGGTGAGGTAGGGCTGGCCGATCACCTCCCCGCGAAGATACATCACGAAATCGCGCGTGCCCTGGATATTGACCGGCCGGCCCACCATGTCCATGAGCTGCTTGCGCAGGGGCACCAGATCCGGCGCAATTTCAGGGTCCTCATCGCTTAACGGCCGGGAATGGATGCCAGGCACGAAAAAACCCGTCACTTTGTACAGGCCGATGACCTCGTCGCCACCGACAAGCGTCAGGTCGAGATCGCTCGTACCTGGACCGTCGGCGTCGAAAGGAGCTTTGTCCTTCCACCGGATCCCCGTGACGGCACTCCCCCGAAGCACCACGCCGGTCCCTGGCGGGATCGCCCCCCGGACCACATCCAGGAATGCGTTCAATTTGTCTTCGCTGCCGTCAAAGGCGAGGCGGACGACATTCTGATGTTTCTGCTCGCCGGTGAGTTCATCCTCGTCCGGAGCGGCAGGGTTTACCTGATCCTGTTCAGCCATCCCCAATCCATTCGCAAGCTGGATGCCGCCGGTTGCGGTTAAGGCGGCTAGAATGCCCGGATGACGGACTGGAAGCTGGTAGCGTTTCTGCGTGCCTAACGCGACAGTAGTCGGCGCGGGGGTATTTGGGGCGTGGATCGCCCACGCCCTCAACGCCAGGGGCTGGTCGGTCACGCTGATCGAGCAGCACGGGCCTGGCAATTCTCGCTCGAGCTCCGGTGGCGAGACGCGCATCGTCCGATCCGGCTACGGCACTCTGTCCACCTATTCCCGGTGGGCACGGCAGTCTCTTCCCCACTGGCTCGAACTCGAGCGCCGCACCGGGGGACCGCTCTTCGTGCGCACGGGCGCACTGTTTGTCGGCGGCGACGCGACGTGGCTGCAGGACACTCAAGCCACGCTCGCCGCTGAGGAAGTCCCGGTCGAATGGCTCGACGCGGGAGAGCTGGGCCAACGTTTCCCGCAGCTCGACCTGACCGATACGCCCGGCGGCGTGTTCGAGCCGGACGCAGGCGTCCTGTTCGCCCGCCGCGCGGTGCAGCATCTCGTCGCGACGCTGATCGAGGACGGCGTCACGTTCGTGATCCGCCAGGTCAAGGGGCTCGCAGACATCCGCGCGCGGAAACTCGACGCGCTCATCTTCGCGTGCGGCCCCTGGCTGCCGTCACTCTTTCCCGACGTCCTGCGCGAAGTCATCGTCCCCACCAGGCAGGAGGTGTTCTTCTTCGGGGCGCCTGCCGGGGATTCGAGGTTTACGACGCCGCAGTTACCCGCGTGGGTCGCCTTCGGCGAGGGCATCTACGGCGTGCCTGATCTCGAGCATCGGGGCGTCAAGGTGGCGATCGACGCGCACGGCCCCGAGGCGCACCCTGAGTCGCTCGACCGGACCGTGACCGCCGGATCCGTCGCACAGGTACGAGAGGCGCTGAAGCGGCGCCTGCCGGCGCTCGCCGATGCCCCCGTTCTCGAAACGCGCGTCTATCAGTATGAAAACACGACGGACGGTCATTTTCTGTTGGATCGGCTGCCGGGCCACGATCAGGTCTGGATAGCGGGCGGCGGCTCCGGAAACGGCTTCAAGCACGGCCCGTCCGTTGGCGCCTACGTCGCGGATCAGATCGAAGGCAGCGCGCCCGCGGACCCGACGTTCCAGTTGGAGGGGCGCCCGGCCCGGCGCAGAACGGTCTTCTGAACCATGGCGTCGCGCACGAAAAAAGGGGCCGCGCGGCGTGGCCGCGTGGCCCCTTTCCATATCCGGCAGCCCTGAAGGGCTGCGCTACGACCATCCGGCAGCCCTGAAGGGCTGCGCTACGACCCAGTCTAGATCTTCGTCTTGTCGTGCAGCACGTCCTGCACGTCGGTCTTCTTTGTGCCGCCGAGCCCCTGGATCTTCAGCGTCGGCTGTTCCTTCAGCACGTGCTGGCGATAGAGCTCAGCCATCTTCTCCTGCTCGGCATCGACCGGCCGTGCGGCCGCACGCGCGCGCATTTTCTCTTCACGCGCCGTCTTGGCGATGCCCGCATCGTCCAGATCCGTCTGCTTGACGGCGGCGACGGCCTCGGGATCGAGGATGAGGCTGTGGTTGGTGGAGTCGAGACTCACCTTCTTCCCGCCCGCGTAGATGTCGTGCCGGCCGTGCTCTTCGTACCACTTCGTCAGCGTGGCGGTCATGTGCATCTTCTCGATGATGTTCCGCCAGCCGATGCCCGTGTTGTAGGCGCAGAAGGAGATCTCCCCTTCCTGCGTCGCATACGGGATGATGCAGCGCTCGGTCCGCCGGAAGTCGTAGTTGAAGAGATCCTGGAACCACATGCCCGCGATGAACAGGAAGTTCCAGCGGTCCGCGCGCCGCTTGTGGATGTCGTCGATCGTCCGGTCAGCCCCGACCTTGCCGTAGTCGGCACCTGTGGCACCGAGCGTCTTGTCAAACTTCTGCAGCAGATCCCGGATCTGGAAGTGCCGCGGAGACTTGAACGGGTCGTAGTTCCGCAGCAGCGCCAGGCCGACGCCCACAAGAGACATCTTCTTGCCGCGATGACCGTCGTTGATCGTGCGCACGTCTTTCGCCAGCTGGTCCATGTCGAGAAAGGCGGTCACGGGCGCCGCCTCCTTCGTTTCCTTGTCGATCATCAGCGCCATGCCGATACCGCAATTCGGGTGACAGCCGCAGGTCAGGTTTCCCCACTGTTCGGTCGGCCCATGGACGATGTCGGCAAAATCGGTGAAGGTGCCGACAAAGGAGATCGGGAACCAGTCGCGCGTCGGCTCGCCGAACCCGGTCTGCTTCTTCACGTCGTGCGCGAGGTGCGACAGCGTGTAGCGCTGCGCCGCCCGGCGTTCCGGCGTCACCTCCTCGTCGCGCCCGGTGAACGACACCGGCTGGAACGACAGGAAGTTGATCTTCTTCGGGTTGTCCATCGCGAACTGAATGATGCGCCCGACCTGCTCGTTGTTGACGCCGTTGACGATCGTCACGACGGGAACGAGGTCGACGCCTGCGTTGTACAGGTTCTCGATCGCGCGCAGCTTGACGTCGAACAGGTTGCCCACGAGCCGGTGCGAGTTGGCCGCATTGCCGATGCCGTCAAACTGCAGGTAGGCGTAGCGAAGACCCGCTTCGGCCGCCGCCTTGGCGAACTCGGGATTCTTGGCGAATTCGATCCCGTTGGTGGCCGCCTGCACGGAGGTGTAACCCACCTTGCGCGCGTAGCGGACCGCGTCGAGAAAGTGCGGCGAAATCGTCGGCTCCCCTCCCGAGAACTGGACCGACATCTGCCGGCGGGGCTTGATCGAGATGGCGTTGTCGAGCAGCGTCTGGATGTCTTCCCACGAAAGCTCGTGGACGAACCCTACCTGGTTCGCATCCATGAAGCACGGATCGCACATCATGTTGCAGCGATTGGTCAGGTCGATCGTCAGCACCGAGCCGCGGCCGAACTTGATCGTGCTGCTGCCGTGATTGTGGAGTTTCTCGTCGTTGTGCGACCGGATGTCGCTGCCGGGGAACGACTCCTCGAGGTGCTTGAAGAACTCCGTGTCGATCGCCATCACGTCTTCGAAGTGACCGTGGACCGGGCAGTCCTTCACCATCAGGATCTTGCCGTCACGTTCGAGGATCGTGGCCTTGATCTCGCCGACTTTCTCGTTCAGCAGGATCTTGTAGTCGCGCTTGCCGTCAAGGATCTCCTGGCGCGCCTCGCGAACGCACACCGGGCACAGTGAGTCGGTCTCGCGCGGCCATCCGAGCGGCGGCTTGACCTTGTCCTTGGACTTCTGGAGCGGCAGGTCCGACCAGGCAGGCGTGAAAGGCTTACCTGCGGGCTTGATCTGGTTGATGGCGTTGAAGAGGCCCCACCCTGCATTCGCGGTGAGCGTCAGCGCCTTTTCCACATACTTAATGGGCTTATGCATGGTCCTATGTTAGTCGCGTGAGAAACGGCAGAGTTGTAAATTCCCGGTCATCGGGCGGATAACGGGTTGAAAGGGCAACCTACGCGGCGGACGGCGCCTTGCGCGACCTCTTCCGGAGCGCCCAGAACACCCGCAGCCCCAGCAGCACCCCGACGATCACGGCGTAATACACGGGCGGCCCGGCAGAGATCTTGACCTTCCAGAGGTAATGGACGACGGCGAGGACCCCGCTGATATACACCAGCCGGTGCAGGGTGACCCAGCGCTTACCCAGACGACGGATCCAGCCTTTGGTCGACGTGATCGCCAGCGGTACCATCAACACAAACGCCAGCATCCCGACGGTGATGAACCGACGCTTGAGGACGTCGGCGACGATGAACTCCAGGCCGAAGCCCTGATCCAGGAAGTACGTGGCCAGGTGCAGGGCCGCGTAGAAGAATGCGAAGAGACCAAACGTGCGCCGGTACGGGATGACCCGGTTCCAGCCGCTGAGACGCCGCAGCGGAGTGATGGCGAGCGAGATGACCAGCATCCGCAGCGCCCAGATGCCGGTCGTCAGGGTGATGTCTTCAATCGGATTGACGGTCAGCCGGTCGGTCAGCGCGCGGAACACGAGCCATAGAAAGGGCGAGAGAGCCGCGAGAAACACGAACGGCTTGATCAGCCTGGGCATTAATACAGCTTCTTGAGGTCCATGCCGGCATACAGCGAGGCGACCTGGTCACCGTAGCCGTTGAACATCAACGTGGCCCTCCGCTGTCCGAAGAGCCCTCCCTCGCCGATGCGCCGCTCGCGAGCCTGCGTCCACCGTGGATGATCCACTGCCGGATTCACGTTCGAGTAGAAGCCGTACTCGCCCGGATTGGAGACGTTCCACGCCGTCTTCGGCATCCGGTCCACGAACCTGATGCGCACGATGGACTTGATGCTCTTGAACCCGTACTTCCACGGGACCACCAGCCGGACGGGCGCCCCGTTCTGGTTCATGAGCGTCTTGCCGTAGAGACCCACGGCGAGGATCGCGAGCGGGTGATTCGCCTCGTCCATGCGCAGACCTTCGACATACGGCCATACGAGCGCCGGCTGCTTCTGGCCGAACATCTCGGACGGACGGTGGAGGGTCGTGAACTCCACGAAGGTCGCCTTCGACGTGGGTTCCGCCCGCTTGATCACGGCGGCGAGCGGGATACCAATCCAGGGCACCACCATCGACCACGCTTCCACACAGCGCAGGCGGTAGATCCGCTCCTCCAGCTGGTGGGGCTTGATGAGGTCCTCGAGGTGATAGTCCGCGGGCTTGCCGCACAATCCGTCGACTTTCACGACCCAGGGACTCGTCGTCAGGCGGCCTGCGTGGCGCTGGGGATCTTCCTTGCCGGTGCCGAATTCGTAGAAGTTGTTGTAGCTCGTGATCTCTTCGAACGTGTTGAGCTTCTCGTTGACGGTGATGGCCTTCGGCTTGTAATTGGGGATCGGACTCTGGGTCGCAGGGCCCGTCGCTCCAAGAAAAGGACTGGCACCGAGCGCGACCGCGGCACCACCCACGACCTTGATGAACTCGCGCCGCCGAACGTAGTGTCTCTCGTCGGTGATCTCGGAGCTTCGAATGCCGTCTGGCTTGCGGATCAACATAAGGGGCCTTCTTTTTCAGCTCTCATTCTATTGGTATAACACCGCAGCGGCGCCTGGGCTTCCCACCGGGTGCTTCGATAAGACAGAATGTCGGCATGACGCACGCGTCTCCTGACGCACAATGGCCCAAGCTCCTGTCGCTGGCCGTGCATGAATTACGGACTCCCATGACGGTCGTGGGCGGCTACATCCGCATGCTGCTCAAGGAACGAGCGGGGCCGCTCAGCGACCAGCAGCGCAAGCTCCTGGAAGAAGCGGAGAAATCCTGCGGACGGCTGTCGGCCCTCGTCGCGGAAATGAGCGATCTGTCGAACCTCGAGGGAGGGACGGCCCCCTTCAATCGCGCGCCGGTCGACATCCGAACGATCCTCGACGAGGCGATCGCGGGGCTCGCGCCCCTGCCTGACCGGGACGTCCAGGTCGAGCTCCAACCGTCGGATGCCAGTGGCGTCGTTCAGGGCGATGCGACTCGCCTGCGGATGGCGTTCTCGTCACTGCTGCTCGGGCTGCGCCGCGAGCTGGTGACGAGCGACCGGCTTTTGCTGCGCCTGAGCGCCGCGGATGTCGGCGGGGTGCCCTCCGTGGTACTGGCCATCGGCGACCACGAACAGATCGACGCGATCGCGCTGGCGGATCCCTCGACTCTCACGCCGTTCGACGAGTGGCGCGGAGGATCGGGCCTCAGCCTGGCCAATGCACGAAGGGTCATCGGGCAGCACGCTGGACGGCTGCTCTCACCGCCCGGAGAAACCAAGGCCGGCGCGGTCCTGACCCTGCCGAAGGGCTGACACCCGCACCGCGCGAATTCATACGCTCTGAGCCCTGGATGTATCGTGATACGGCAGAAGTGCGCACGGGATTCCCCTGATAGGGTCGCCACGTTCCACATTCCTTCGGTTGAGTTGCGACTCTTGTATACTGGGGGTTCGCCCAGTCCCGTGAATGTGTAACGTTTCTTACACACTTCAGCGCGACCCAAGCCGCCTACAGGTCAATCGATGAAGAAACCTTACGTCGCCATTGTTGATGACGACGCAGCTTTTGCTGCCTATCTACGCACCTTTCTGTCGCTTCGTGGCTACGAGGCGCGCACCTATACCCGAGGCGATGAACTCCTTGCGTCGATGAAACAGACGGAGGCGCCCGACGTGGTGCTCCTCGACGTGATGATGCCCGGCCTCGATGGGCTCGCCACACTCCGCGCGTTGAAGGCCTCACGACCCGAAGCGCAGGTCATCATGCTCTCGGGCCGCAACCAGGCCTCCACGATTGTCGAAGCGGTTCGCCTTGGCGCTGCCGATTACGTGGTCAAGCCTGACGATCCCGAGGGCCTCGGCGAGATCGCCCTGGACGTCGCCATCAAGAATGCGATCGAGAAGAACCGGCTGGTCTCGGAGCTGAGCGAGCTGCGCCAGCAGTTGACCGACGACGAAGATCGCTCGGTGTGGGGCAACAGCGAAAAGATGCGCAGCATCGCGACGGTGATCGAGCAGGTCGCCGATAGTGACGTGACCGTGCTGATTCGTGGCGAGAGCGGCGTCGGTAAGGAGCTCGTGTCGAGAGCCCTTCACCAGCGGTCCACGAGACATCATCGCCCGTTCGTCAAGGTGAACTGCGCAGCGCTGCCGGCGGAGCTTCTCGAAAGCGAGTTGTTCGGCCACGAGCGCGGGGCGTTCACCGGCGCCGCGACCACGCGGATCGGCAAGTTCGAGCAGGCGGATACCGGCACGATGTTCATGGACGAAATCGGGGAGCTCAAGCCTGCCCTGCAGGCCAAGCTGCTGCACGTCCTGCAGGATGCGGAATTCACAAAGCTCGGCAGCAACAAACGGATCAACGTCGACGTCCGGGTCGTCGCCGCAACCAATCGCGACCTCGAAAAGATGATGCTGAGCGGAGAATTCCGCGAGGACCTGTATTACCGATTGAAGGTCATCGAGTTGACCGTGCCCCCGCTCCGCGAGCGGCCGGACGAGGTCCCCACGCTGACCGATTTCTTCATCGCGAGATACTCGCGGAAGTACAACCGGCCGGCCAAGCCGATCTCCGACGAGCTGCGCCAGATGTTTCTCCAATACGAGTGGCCGGGCAACATCCGGGAGCTCGAGAACATGATCAAGCGGGTGGTGATCCTGCAGGATGAACACCTCGTCCTGCGCGAGATCGAACGGAATATGCAGCGGGTCGCCGCGACCGCTGCGGC
>DATLXP010000296.1:0-4586 GCA_035575695.1 Vicinamibacterales bacterium | reverse complement strand
GTTCGCGTACAGGCCCAGCTCGCGCCGGATCGCCAGCAGTGCGGACTCGGGACGACGGGACGCGTCACCGCGGTCGAACGCCGGGTCACCCACGGCACCGAGAAGGATGGCGTCGGCCGCCTGCGCGGCTTTCAGCGTGTCGGCGGGGAGGGGAGGGAGGCCTTGCCTGAGCGCGGCCCCGCCGATCGGGGCGGTCTCAAGATCGAACGTGTGATCGAAGCCGGCCGCGATCGCCTCAAGTAAGTGAACGGCGGCGGCCGTGACCTCCGGGCCGATGCCGTCGCCAGGCAGGATGAGAATCGAGGCGCGCATCAGACGCCGTGGCCGTACCCGACTTCTGCGGGGGTTACCGCAAAATCCGGGTTCCGAACCGTCGGCGTCGACGCCTGGTGCGCGAGGGTACGCACGGGCAAGCGCAGGCGGGACACGATTGCCGAGAGCGCCGCATCCGTCACCACCTTCTGCCGGACCGCGTGGGCCATGACGGCGCGATACACGTCGTCCAGCTCGCGTCGCTCGACCGTGACCCCAATCTGCTCGCAGCGGCGCTGCACCGCGTGCCGGCCGGAATGCTTGCCGAGGACGAGGGTGGCCGTGGGCACCCCGACCTCCTCCGGCCGCATGATTTCGTAGGTGCGACGGTCTTTCAGCATCCCGTCCTGGTGGATGCCGGCTTCATGGGCGAACGCATTGCGGCCGACGATGGCCTTGTTCGCCTGGACGCTTTCACCCGTCAATGCCGTCAACAACTGGCTGGCCGGGAAGATCTGGCGAGTGTCGATCGCCGTCTCGTAGGGCAGACGGTCGGCCCGCACCCGTGTGGCCATGACGACCTCCTCGAGCGAGGCGTTCCCGGCACGCTCGCCGATCCCGTTGATCGTGCACTCCACTTGCCGCGCTCCGCCCTCCAGCGCCGCAAGGCTGTTGGCAGCCGCGAGCCCGAGATCGTCGTGGCAGTGGGTGCTCCAGACGATGTTCTCGGAGCCCGGGACGCGGTGGACCAGGCGCTGGAAGAATGCCTTGATCTCGTCGGGCGTCGAGTAGCCGACGGTGTCGGGAAGGTTGATCGTGCGCGCCCCCGCCTGGATGACCCGCTCGCACACGTGCCACAGAAAATCTGGGTCGCTGCGGGTCGCGTCTTCCGCAGAAAACTGCACGTCGTCTGTGTGCGTGCGCGCGAGGCGAACCGCGTCGACCGCGCTGTCGAGGCACTGCTGACGGGTCATCCTGAGCTTGCGCTCGAGATGCAGATCCGAAGTCGCGATGAAGACATGCAGACGCCGTCGGGGCGCCGGCACGAGGGCCCAGGCGGCGCGCTCGATGTCGGCGGCATGGCACCGCGCCAGCGCGGCGATGACCGGGCCGCGGACGTGCGTCGCGACCATGCGGACCGCTTCGGCATCCGCATCTGAGGCAACCGGAAAGCCTGCTTCGATGACGTCCACGCCAAGCGACGCCAGCGTGTGCGCGAGCTTCAGCTTCTCGTCAATGCGCAGCGAGAACCCGGGCGCCTGCTCGCCGTCTCGCAAGGTGGTGTCAAAGACGGTGACGCGGTTTGTGGACATGGTTTCCGTTGTATCGGATAGCGGTCCCCAAGTCAAAGTTATAGATTTTGTATTTTGATAACTAATTATTATAATCTTCTGAAACACCATGCAGTTGCAGGATCTGAACGCCTTCGTGATGGTCGCCGAGGAGCGCAGTTTCTCCAAAGCGGCGCGCCGGCTCCATCGGACGCAGCCCGCGGTCAGCCAGGCGATCCGGAGGTTGGAGGAGGCCCTGGGTGACCGTTTGTTTGACCGGGCCTCCCGTACCGGCGTCCTGACCGATGCGGGCGTCCTTCTGAAGGACCATGCCGTGCGGTTGCTGCGGATGGTGGCCGACGCCGAGGCGGCCGTCAGGGAGCTTCAAGAGGTCCGACGAGGGCGTGTCGTGGTCGGCGCCAATGAAGCGGCCGTCCATTCCCTGCTGCCGTTCATCAGGGACTTCGCACTCGAGCACCCGCACGTGACGGTCGAGGTGCGACGGGTGCCGTCGCGACGGATAGCGGCCGAGCTCGAAGACCGCGGTATCGACTTCGGGATCATGACGTTTCTGCCGGCCGACAAAGGCCTCCAGTCGATCCCTCTCGGAGGTGACGAGCTCGTGATGCTCGCGCACCCCGCGCATCCGCTGGCGTCGCGCAAGCGCGTGACGATCGAGGAAGTCGGGCGCCAGGTCGTCATCGCGCACAACGACCCGTCGCCTGCGCGCGAGCGCGTGCTGCGGCTGTACGAGCGCAAGCACGCCCCGATCAACATTCAAATCTCGCTGCCGAGCCTGGACGGGATCAAGCGTGCCGTGGAGATGGGAGTCGGCGTGGCGGTGCTTCCGCGGCGGTGTGCCCTGACCGAGATCGAGCGTGGGGATCTGGTGGCCGTGAAGGTGCCGGAGTTGTCTGTTCGACGGGTGGTCCGCTTCGTCTTCCGGCGAGGCAGCGACCTGTCGCACGCCGCGTCGGCCTTTCTTCAGCTGGTGCGAACAGCACGCCCAGACGGCTCGTAGGCCCGACTCGTAGGCCCGACCTTCAGGTCGGGCGTGCCTGCGCTCGCCAGCCCCTCAGATACGGCAAGCGCGCCGCGACCGCCTCCACCTCCTCGAACCTCTCCAGAAGCAGGCCGGTCGCGTCCCATGTGCCCTCGGTAAATGAGTCCCGCGCCGCTGGCGAGAGGGCAGTCGGGACGGTCAGGCCTGCGCCCGACACGCGCATGGTGGACACCTCCAGCACGAAGGGCTCCTGGGGATTCTTCTCAGCCACCTCGATGAGCCGTCGGGCGTCGTCCGCGCTCACCGACACGCAGGGCATCCCGAGCGCCACCGAGTTCCCGAAGAAAATTTCCGAGAATGACACGCCCACGACCGCGCGGATCCCGCGCCGGCGAATCGCCTGCGGCGCGTGCTCACGCGAGGATCCGCATCCGAAATTGGATTCTACGAACATCAGGGAGGCGCCACGGTACGCCGGATTCGAAACCGGATGGTCCGTGGTCTGCGCGCGATCGTCTTCGAAGAGATGCGCCTCGAGCCCCTCGAATGAAACCGCCCGAAGAAAACGCGCAGGGATGATCCGGTCGGTATCGATGTTGTCGCCGCGCAGCGGGAGCGCTGCTCCCTCCACGAGAACGATTCGTTCAATTGCCATCGGCCACCGCCCGGACGTCGACGATTTCACCCGCAATCGCCGCCGCCGCCACCATCGCCGGGCTCATGAGCAGAGTTCGTCCCGTGGGGCTTCCCTGGCGCCCCTTGAAGTTGCGGTTCGACGAGGAGGCGCAGATCTCGCGCCCCTCCAGCTTGTCGGGATTCATCGCCAGGCACATCGAGCAGCCGGCCCCGCGCCATTCGAACCCGGCATCGATGAAGACGCGATCGAGCCCTTCACGCTCGGCGGCGGCACGCACGGCCTGGGATCCCGGAACGACGAGCGCCTTGACGTGTGGCGCCACATGGCGGCCGCGTATCACCCGCGCGGCCTCGCGCAGATCCGACAGACGGGCGTTGGTGCACGATCCCACGAACGCCACGTCGATCTTCGTACCCGCGATCGGCTCTCCGGCGCGCAGGCCCATGAAGCCGAGGGCCTCTTCGAGAGAGGCGCGTGACTGCGGCTCCGCATCGCCAGGCTTCGGAAGGCGCTCGTCAACGTAGACGGACTGCCCCGGATTGATACCCCATGTCACGGTCGGCCGGATCAGCGACCCGTCGATCTCCACATCATCGTCGTAGGCCGCGCCGGGATCCGACGCCATGCTCTTCCACCAGGCCGACGCCGTTTCGAACGTCTCGTTTTCGGGCGCATGGGTGCGTCCACGCAGATAGTCGATCGTCGTCTGGTCGGGGTTGACGTACCCCACCCTCGCGCCTCCTTCGATCGACATATTACAGATCGTCATCCGCTCGTCCATCGTCATGCGATCGACGATGTCTCCGGCGTACTCGTAGGCATACCCCACCCCGCCGTTGACGCCCAGGCGCCGGATGATCTCGAGAATCACATCCTTCGCGAACACGCCTCGTCTCAGTTGCCCGTTCACGCGAATGCGCCGGACTTTCAGCGGATCCATGGCCAGGCATTGCGAGGCCAGGACGTCACGCACCTGCGACGTGCCTATCCCGAACGCCACCGCGCCGAACGCCCCGTGAGTGGATGTGTGGCTGTCGCCGCATGCGATCGTCATCCCGGGCTGCGTGAGCCCGAGTTCCGGGCCGATCACGTGGACGATGCCCTGAGCGCCAGACGACAGATCGAGCAACCTGACTCCGGCCCAGCGGCAGTTGCGTTCGAGGGCGGAGAGCATGTCTTCCGCCATGACGTCCGCAAACGGACGACGCTGATCCAGTGTCGGAACGATATGGTCGACCGTCGCCAGCGTACGAGCCGGATACTTCACCGTCCAGCCGCGCCCTCTCAGCATGTCAAACGCCTGCGGCGTCGTCACTTCATGAATGAGATGCAGGCCGATGAACAGCTGGGTCTGCCCGTTCGGCAACAGCCGGACGGTATGCGCGTCCCAGACTTTCTGCAGGAGTGTTTCCGCCACGACGGC